>NZ_WJZD01000029.1:0-79835 GCF_021609665.1 Pseudomonas sp. PA-1-3F
GGCTAGAAAACACCCCCAACGTGACTTCCCCCAGAGAGAAGCGAGTTTGTGGGGAGAGGGAGCTCGCCCCGGCGGGGCTGCGGAGCCGCCAGAAGAACCGTGCGGGCCCTCCCCCCGCGAGGGGGAGCAAGCCCCCTCGCCACAATAAGCCCGTTGACGGTTTTGCACTGGTCAAACCCATGACCGATGGCTATAACTTAAGCCCTAGCCAAAGTGACACCCCCGCACACTGGCGCTGTGAGTGTTGCCTATGCCGATGCAAGTCGTTCGCCCGAAAATCCTTGGTTTTATCAGTGAGCAGGCATCGGCTTGGCTGGTGGCATTGGTGGTGTTAGTGGTTGGTAGCGCGCTGACGGTGGTCGTCGCGTGGGCGGCTTCGGATCTGTATCAGCAACAGGTGCGCCAGCGGTTCCAGTTGCTGGTCAACGAGCGCTACAGCCGCATCCAGGAACGTTTTGAAGACCAGGAACAACGCCTGGGCAGCCTGCAGCGTTTCTTCGTCAATTCCGGCGAGGTGTCCCGCAACGAGTTCGACGGTTTCGCCAAACCGCTGTTGTTGCATGCCCGTGCTTATGCCTGGGCACCACGGATATTTCGCACGCAGCGCAGCCTGTTTGAACAGGACATTTCTCGCCAGCGTGGCATTCCCTTCAGTATCCGCGAACTGAATACCTCCGGTGAATTGGCGCCAGCGGCTGAGCGCGATGAATACGTACCGGTGCTGTACAGCCAGACGCAAAGTTTGCTGGGCTCGCCGCTGGGCTTTGATTTGCTGGCGCAGCCCCTGCGCCGTGCAGCGCTGGAGCGTGCACAACAAAGCGGCCAGTTGGCGGTGTCACAGCCCATGCAATTGGTGGGGGTGGAGCCCGCTTATGCGGCAGGCGTGTTATTGGTGGCGCCCGTGAGCAAAGTCGTGGGGGCCGAGCCTTATGGTTTTGTGATGGCGGTGATCAGCATGCGCCAGCTGGTGGCCGAGGGGTTGCCCAGGCCCAACCGTGACAACCTGGTGATGCAGATCGTAGACACCTCCGACACCCAGCAACGGGTGTTGTATGCGTCCAGTAACGCGTTGGGCAGTAGTGGCTTGACGGCTGCACGCCGCCTCTCCCTGGGGGATCATGTCTATGCCCTGAGCCTGAGCGCCAGCGAAGTGTTCGACAGGGCCAACCATTCTTCGATGCACACCATTCTGGCGATGGGCGTGTTGCTCAGCGCCTTGCTCAGTGCGCTGCTTTACATGTTGGTCAGCCAGCGCCAGCGCGCACTGAAACTGGTGGAGCAACGCACCGTTCAATTGCGTGCCCGTGAGCAGGAGTTGCGTGGCGCCCATGGGCAACTGCGCAGCGTGTTGAATGCGGCGACTCAAGTGGCGATCATTGCCACTGACCTGCGCGGTGTGATCAACACCTTCAATGCCGGTGCCGAACAGATGTTGGGCTTCAAGGCCGAGGAGGTGCTTGGGCATATGACCTTGGACCGTCTGCATGTGGCCGTGGAACTTGACGCCCGCGCCGAGCCGTTGAGCAGGGCGCTGGGCAAGCGCATTCCAGCGAGTCAGGCGATGCTGGTGGAGAGCCCAGACAGTCAACATGAAGGACGTGAGTGGACGCTGGTGCGCAAGGATGGCAGCCAGTTGACGGTCAACATGTTGCCGACCGTGCTCTTGGATGACCATGGCCTATGGGTCGGGCACTTGGCGATTTACCTGGATGTCACCGAGCAAAAGCGCGCCTATGAGGCCCTTGCCGTCCGCGACCGCCTGCTGAAAAAACTCAGCGCCCATGTGCCTGGTGGCATCTTCCAGTTCACCCTGGAGCCCCAGGACAACGGGCGTTTCATCTATGCCAGCGAAGGCATGCGCGATATCTATGAAATCGAGCTGGGCATGCTGCAGAAGGATGCGCGCACGGTCCTGGAGCGCATTCACCCTTTGGATCTGGAGCGAGTGCGTGCGTCGATACGCCTTTCTGCGTTGCAAATGAGCCATTGGCGAGAAGAGTACCGCGTGCAATTACCCCAGCGAGGCCTGCGCTGGATTCGCGGCGAAGCGACGCCGGAAGAGTTGCCGGGAGGCGGTACGCTTTGGCACGGTTATGTATCGGATATTTCTGACCTCAAACGGGTCGAGGAAGAACTGCGCGCGTTGTCCATCACCGACTCCCTGACAGGGATCTATAACCGGCGCTATTTCCAGGATCGTCTCAAGGGCGAAATGCTTCGGCTCAACCGTATATCTGGCGCGCTGTCGTTGATCATGCTCGATATCGACCACTTCAAGCGCATCAACGATCAGCACGGCCATGCCGTGGGCGACAGCGTGTTGCAGGAGTTGTGCAAGCGTATCGGCCAACGCTTGCGCCGCACCGATGTGTTTTGCCGGATCGGCGGGGAAGAGTTCGTGGTGCTGTGCCCCAACACCGATGGCGCTCAGGCCTACAGCCTGGCGATACAGTTGTGGCAGTCGTTGCGCGATGCGGCGATGGAACCGGTGGGAGTGGTCACCGCCAGCTTCGGCGTGGCCAGTTGGCGGGTTGACGAAGGCATCGATGGGTTGCTGCTGCGCGCTGATTCGGCGGTGTATGTGGCCAAGCAGGCGGGCAGGGATCGGGTCGAGGAAGCCCTGATGCTTGAATGATCGTTCCCACGCTCTGCGTGGGAATGCATCCTAAGACGCTCCGCGTCACGCCTTGAGCGCGGACGCAGAGCGTCCAAAAAAGCATTCCCACGCAGAGCGTGGGAATGATCAGACAGGGTAATGGGGTGCTTAGAGGACTGGCGCGGCTGCAACGGCCTTCGGCTGGCGATACAGGTCCAGCAGCACCTGATCCAATACCGACGAGGCTCCCCAAGGCTTGGAGTCGTTGAGAATAGCCACCACCGCCCAGGTATTGCCATTGTTGTCGCGGCTGTAACCGGCAATGGCGCGTACGGTGTTCAAGGTGCCGGTCTTTACGTGGGCTTCGCCGCGCAGGGCGGTGGTTTTCAGGCGTTTACGCATGGTGCCGTCGGTGCCGGCGATCGGCATCGAGCTGATGTACTCCGCCGCATAAGGACTTTTCCACGCCGCTTGCAGCATGGCCGCCATTTCGCGGGCGCTGACCCGTTCGGCGCGGGACAGGCCGGAGCCGTTTTCCATCACCAGGTGCGGCGCGGTGATGCCTTTCTTGGCCAGCCACTGGCGCACGACGCGTTGCGCGGCCTTGGCATCGTCGCCATCGGCATCGTTGCGAAACTGTGCACCCAGGCTCAGGAACAACTGCTGGGCCATGGTGTTGTTACTGTACTTGTTGATGTCGCGGATGATTTCCGCCAGGTCCGGCGAGAAGGCGCGCGCCAGCACCTTGGCATCCTTTGGCACCGGAGCCTGGATATCACGGCCCTGGATGGTACCGCCCAACTCTTTCCAGATCGCCCGCACGGCGCCTGCGGTGTAGGTGGCGTGGTCGAGCAGCGACAGGTAAGTCTGCGAGCTGCAGCCATCACCCAGTTGGCCGCTGACGGTCACGGTCACGCTGCCGTCGGCGGCGGTCACCGGGCTGTAGCGCACGTCACCGGTGCACTGCTTGGCGTTGGTGACTTTCACCTGGTTGTCGATGCGAATGCTGGCAATCGGCGGCTCGACCGATACGATCACCCGCCCCGAATCATTGCGGGTCACGAAGCGCAGGGCCTTTAGGTTGACCAGCAAGGCGTCGGGCTTGACCAGAAACGGCTTGTTCTCATCGTTGCCGTCGTCGTTGAACTCGGGTAATTGCGGCTGGTTGAAGAAGTTACGGTCCAGCACCAGGTCGCCGGTGACTTGCTGAACGCCATTGGCGCGCAGGTCGCGCATCAGCAGCCAGAGCTTTTCCATGTTCAGCTTGGGGTCGCCGCCGCCCTTGAGGTATAGGTTGCCACGCAATACGCCGCCGCTGAGGGTGCCATCGGTGTAGAACTCGGTCTTCCACTGATGGTTGGGGCCGAGCATTTCCAGGGCCGCGTAAGTGGTGACCAGCTTCATGGTGGAAGCCGGGTTCACCGAGACGTCGGCGTTGAAAACCGTAGGGGTACCAGGGCCGTTCAGGGGCAGCATCACCAGGGACAGCGCGGTATTTTGCAGCTTGGCCTTCTGCAAGGCCTGCGCAACGCTGGGTGGCAGGGTGTTATTGACGGGAGCAGCGGAAACGGAAAAGGCCAGGGGCAAGACAACACTGGCAAGTAACACTGAACGCAAAGATTTGATCATAAGAAATAAAACCCTACTGCTGAGGAGGGTGAAAAAGGCGAGGGGTACGGAAGAAAATCCCTCATTGGTCACGAAAGTGTCGGCATTATGCCCCAAGCTGGCGCTGCTTGTAGCTGAACGATAGCCGCTAATTGCGGTTTTTTTGCGCGCATTTGCCCGTCGGTCCCAGAGAGTCGGGCAATTGCCGCCTTAAACTGCTAAAGTGCCGCCCGTTAATACTTATGAGGATTGTTCCAATGGCGACTAACCGTTCCCAGCGTCTGCGCAAAAAACTGTGCGTTGATGAATTTCAAGAGCTGGGTTTCGAACTGAACCTGGACTTCAACGAAGGCCTGAGTGAAGAAGCTATCGACGCTTTCCTCGAAGCATTCATCAAAGAAGCCATGGAAGCCAATGGCCTGGGCTATGTCGGCGGCGATGACTACGGTCTGGTTTGCCTGCAAAAGCGTGGCTCGGTCTCCGAAGAGCAGCGTGCTGCGGTCGAAGCCTGGCTGAAAACCCGTTCCGAGCTGACCAAGGCTGAAGTCAGCCCGTTGCTGGACGTGTGGTATCCGGAAAAGCCGATCAACGCGGCTAAGTGATACTGAAAAAAACGGCGACCTGAGGGTCGCCGTTTTTTTATGCCTTGCGCCAATTCAGAATCAGCAGCGTCAACACCCCCGCCACAATCCCCCAGAACGCCGACCCGATGGAAAACAACGTCAAGCCTGACGCCGTGACCATAAAGGTAATCAGCGCCGCTTCTCGTTCCTTCGGCTCATTCATGGCGATGCTCAAGCCATTGATGATCGAGCCAAACAACGCCAATGCCGCAATCGACAGCACCAGTTCCTTGGGCAGGGCTGCGAACAGTGCTGCCAGCGTGGCGCCGAATACCCCGGCAATCCCATAGAACACCCCACACCACACCGCAGCGGTGTAGCGCTTGTTGCGGTCTTCATGGGCGTGCGGCCCGGTGCAGATCGCGGCGCTGATCGCCGCCAGGTTGATGCCGTGGGAGCCGAACGGTGCCAGCACCAGTGACGCCAGGCCGGTGATGGTGATCAACGGCGAAGCCGGCACGGTGTAGCCATCGGCCCGCAGCACGGCTACGCCGGGCATGTTCTGCGAGGTCATGGCCACCACGAACAGCGGGATGCCGATGCTGATGGTCGCCGCCAGCGAGAAGTGCGGCGTGGTCCACACAGGCGTCGCCACCTCCAGATGAAAGCCGCTGAAATCCAGCAGCCCCATCAGCCCTGACAAGGCGGTGCCGATGAGCAAGGCGGCCAGCACGGCATAGCGCGGTGACACACGCTTGATGATCAGGTAGGTGAAGAACATCCCCAGCACCAGCCCGGTACGGTGCTGGGCGGCGACGAAAATCTCGCTGCCGATCTTGAACAGGATCCCCGCCAGCAGCGCCGCCGCCAATGACGCCGGAATCCGCTTGACCAGCTTCTCAAAGCTGCCGGTCAACCCGCAGAGCGTCACCAGTACCGCACAGGTGATGTAGGCACCGATGGCCTCGCCATAGCTCACCCCACCCAGGCTTGTGATCAGCAGCGCCGCCCCAGGGGTAGACCAGGCGATGGTGATCGGTGTGCGATAGCGCAGGGACAGGCCGATGCTGCACACCGCCATGCCGATGGAAATCGCCCAGATCCACGAAGAAATCTGCGCGGTGGTCAAGCCTGCGGCCTGGCCGGCCTGGAACATCAACACCAGGGAGCTGGTGTAGCCGGTCATCATGGCGATAAAGCCGGCGACGACGGCCGACGCAGAAGTGTCGGCCAGCGGGCGCAAGGGCGCTTGGGTGGCGTCGGTCATGGAGAGGTGTTCCTTTTTACCTGACTCCGCACGCTGTAGGAGCGAGCTTGCTCGCGAAAATCGCCAACGATAACGCGGGCAATCAGATTAAACGCGGCGCCCTTGGGATCTTCGCGAGCAAGCTCGCTCCTACAGTGGGATGTCGTTCATGGGAAATCGTGGAATCAAGCCTAAACTCAAACGTAACGAGTCATTGCAATACAGCCGAGGCCGCAAACAGCCGTACAGTGTGTTGGCGCAATGGGTTGTGTACAATGTGCGCTGTTTTTAGGTGATACTTGCCAGCGACACGCTGTTGCCGTATTACCGTTAATTCGCCGTTCTCAAACCCGAGTGCTCATGAACGAACAGTTGCAACCTCTCAAGAAACAACCGCGAGCCGGCAAGGCCGGTCGCAGCGGAACCCAGGACGATATCGTCTATGCGCATATCTTCGAGGCGATCCTTGAACAACGCCTGGCGCCCGGAACCAAATTGAGTGAAGAGGCACTGGGCGAGATCTTCGGCGTGAGCCGCACCATCATTCGCCGTGCGCTGTCGCGCCTGGCCCATGAAAGCGTGGTACTGCTGCGGCCCAATCGCGGTGCGGTGGTTGCCAGCCCAAGCGTCGAAGAAGCACGCCAGGTGTTCATGGCCCGGCGCCTGGTGGAGCGGGCGATCACGGAGTTGGCGGTGCAGCACGCCACGGCCGAGCAGTTGGCCGAGTTGCGCCAGATGGTCAACGACGAGCGCGACAGCTTCTCGCGCGGTGATCGCGGCGCCGGTATCCGTCTCTCTGGCGAATTCCATTTGAAGCTGGCCGAAGCCGCGAAGAACGCGCCGCTGATCAGCTTCCAGCGCAGCCTGGTGTCCCAGACGTCATTGATCATCGCCCAGTACGAAAGCGGCAACCGCTCGCACTGTTCCTACGATGAGCACACCCAGTTGATCGACGCGATCGAAGCCCGGGATGCGACGTTGGCGGTGAACTTGATGATGCATCACATGGATCACATCGACAGCAAGCTCAACCTCGATGAAGAGAGTGCGTCGGATGATTTGCATGCGGTGTTTTCGCATCTTTTACAGACTAAAAAACCTGGGCGCTCGTCTGTAAAGTTGTAAACCCAATCAAATGTGGGAGCAGGCTTGTGTGGGAGCTGGGCTTGCCCGCGATGCAGGCGCCGCGGTGTATCAGTTACACCGCGGTGATGCTATCGCAGGCAAGCCAGCTCCCACACAAGCCAGCTCCCACATTGGTTGTATGTAGCTTGAATCAGCGCTGGTGCACCAGTTGCCCGGCTGCATAGGTTTGCAACACCGTCCGGTCATCCCCCAACGTCATCAGCACAAACAACGTCTCGGCAATGTTATTGGCCTGTTTCAGGCGATAGCTCAGCAGCGGCGTGGCGTTGTAATCCAATACCAGGAAGTCTGCATCGGTACCCGGCTGCAACGTGCCGATCTTGTCTTCCAGGCGCAACGCCCGTGCGCCGCCCAGGGTTGCCAGGTACAGCGACTTGAACGGGCTCAAGCGCGCACCTTGCAGCTGCATGACCTTGTACGCTTCGTTCAGGGTTTGCAGCAGCGAGAAGCTGGTGCCGCCGCCCACGTCGGTGCCCAGGCCCACGTTCAAGTTGTGTTTCTCGGCCATCGGCAGGTTGAACAACCCACTACCGAGGAAGAAGTTCGAAGTCGGGCAGAACGCCACCGCCGAACCGGTCTCTGCCAGCCGTGCGCATTCGTCGTCGCACAGGTGTACGCCGTGGGCAAACACCGAGCGCTCGCCGAGCAGCTTGTAATGGTCGTAGACATCCAGGTAGCCGTTGCGCTCCGGGAACAGCTCATTGACCCACTCGATTTCCTGCTTGTTCTCGCTGATGTGGGTCTGCATGTACAAATCCGGGTACTCGCCCAGCAGCTGACCGGCCAGCGTCAGTTGCTCCGGCGTGCTCGTAGGGGCGAAGCGTGGCGTCACCGCGTAATGCAGGCGCCCCTTGCCGTGCCAGCGTTCGATCAGCGCCTTGCTTTCCTGGTAGCCGGATTCGGCGGTGTCGGTGAGGTAGTCCGGCGCGTTGCGGTCCATCATCACCTTGCCGGCGATCATGCGCAGGTCGAGTTTCTCGGCCGCTTCAAAGAATGCATTCACCGATTGCGGGTGCACGCTGCCGAACACCAGCGCCGTGGTGGTGCCGTTGCGCAGCAGTTCCTTGATGAAGATATCGGCGACTTCTTCGGCGTGAGCCTTGTCGGCAAACTGGCTTTCACAGGGGAAGGTGTAGGTGTTGAGCCAGTCCAGCAACTGCTCGCCATAGGCGCCGACCATACCGGTCTGCGGCAGGTGGATATGGGTGTCGATCAAGCCAGGGGTGATCAGCGCGTCCTGGTAATGGGTGATGTCGATATCGGCGGGCAGGCTCGGCAGGAGGTCGCTGGCGTGCCCGAGGGCACTGATCTGGCCGTTGTCGATCACCAGCAGGCCGTCCTCGAAATATTCATAAGAGGCTTCGATCCCCACGATGGCAGGGTCGGCGATGCTGTGCAGGATGGCGGCACGGTAGGCTTTGCGAGTCAAAGGCATGATCGTCTCAATTCAGATAGCGTGGCTGCGGCGCGAAGCCGGCAGCAGTTTGGCAATAGGTTCGGCGCCGGCAAGATGCTGGCCGAAATTGGCGTTATAGGTGGCGATGATTTCGCCGGCGATGGAGATGGCGATCTCCACCGGAAGCTTGCCCTTGACCTCGGGGAGGCCCATGGGGCAACGCATGCGTTGCAACTGCGCGGTGTCAAAGCCGCGATCACGCAGGCGGTGTTCGAATTTGACCCGCTTAGTTTTCGAGCCGATCAGGCCGAAGTAGGCGAAGTCGTTGCGCTTGAGCAGGGCGGCGGTCAGTTCCAGGTCCAGCGCGTGGTTGTGGGTCATGACGATGCAGTAGCTGCCTGCAGGCAGGTCGGCAATTTCGTCGACCGGCTCTTCGCTGACGATTTTACGCACGCCTTGGGGGATGTGCTGCGGGAATTCTTGCTCGCGGGAATCGATCCAGCGCACCCGGCAGGGCAGACTCGCCAGCAATGGCACCAACGCACGGCCGACGTGGCCGGCGCCAAACACGGCGATGTGCGCTTGCGCCTGGCCCATGGGTTCGAACAGCAGCACGGTCACGCCGCCGCAGCACTGGCCCAGGCTGGCGCCGAGGCTGAAGCGCTCCAGATGGGTGTTCTGCTGGCCGCGCACCAGCATGTCCCGGGCGATCTGCATCGCCTTGTATTCCAGGTGCCCGCCGCCGATGGTGTCGAAGGTGTGCGCGGCGCTGATGACCATCTTGGAACCGGCGTTGCGCGGGGTTGAGCCGAGTTCTTCGATGATGGTGACGAGCACGCAGGGTTCGCCCTGGTTTTGCAGGGTGGCGAGGGCGCTGATCCAGTTGTCCATGTCTACCTCCAGTCAGATCGTTCCCACGCTCCGCGTGGGAATGCATACCGTGACGCTCAGCGTCACTAGAGCGGACGCACAGCGTCCAGGGCGGCATTCCCACGCTCCGCGTGGGAACGATCAACAGCCTTTAGCGCCCGCAACTGCCGCATCTGTTCACATCCCCACAACACCCGCTCGGGCGTGGCCGGCGCATCGATCCTGGGCTGCTGGCGATAGTCAGCCAAGCTCGCCACCGCATCCTTGATTGCACACCACGAAGCAATCCCGAGCATGAACGGCGGCTCGCCCACGGCCTTGGAATGGAACACCGTGTCCTCCGGGTTCTTGCGGTTCTCTACCAGCTTCACCCGCAAGTCCAGCGGCATGTCGGCCACTGCCGGGATCTTGTAGCTCGCCGGGCCGTTGGTCATCAGCTTGCCCTTGTTGTTCCACACCAGCTCTTCCATGGTCAGCCAGCCCATGCCCTGGATGAAGCCGCCTTCCACCTGGCCGATGTCGATGGCTGGGTTCAGCGAAGCGCCGACGTCATGCAGGATGTCGGTGCGTAGCATCTTGTATTCACCGGTCAGGGTGTCGACGATCACTTCGCAGCAAGCAGCCCCGAAGGCGTAGTAGTAGAACGGTCGCCCGCGAGACTGGCTGCGGTCGTAGAAAATTTTCGGGGTTTTGTAGAAACCTGTGCTGGAGAGCGATACCTGGGCGAAATACGCCTGCTGGATCAACGCCTCGAAGCTCAGGATCTGCTCGCGCACGCGCACATGGCCGTTGCGAAACTCCACGTCCGCCTCGCTTACGTCGTACTTGCGCGCCGCAAACTCCACCAGGCGCTGCTTGATGGTTTCGGCCGCATTCTGCGCGGCCTTGCCGTTCAGGTCGGCGCCGCTGGAGGCAGCGGTGGGCGAGGTGTTGGGTACCTTGTCGGTGTTGGTGGCGGTGATCTGGACGCGGTCGATTTCGACCTGGAATACCTCGGCCACGACTTGCGCGACCTTGGTATTCAAGCCCTGGCCCATCTCGGTGCCGCCGTGGTTCAGGTGGATGCTGCCATCGGTGTAGATATGGATCAGCGCGCCGGCCTGGTTGAGGAAGCTGGCGGTGAACGAAATACCGAATTTCACCGGGGTCAGCGCCAGGCCTTTTTTCAGGATCGGGCTGTGGGCGTTGTACAGGCGGATCGCTTCGCGGCGCTCGGCATATTGGCTGCTGGCTTCCAGTTCGGCGGTCATTTCTTCGAGCATGTTGTGCTCGACGGTCTGGTAGTAGTGGGTGACGTTGCGTTCGGTCTTGCCGTAGTAGTTGGCCTTGCGCACCGCCAACGGGTCTTGGCCCAGATGGCGCGCAATGGCGTCCATTACCTCTTCGATGGCGACCATGCCTTGGGGGCCGCCGAAGCCGCGATAGGCCGTGTTGGAGGCAGTGTTGGTCTTGCAGCGATGGCCATTGACCGTGGCGTCGCCCAGGTAATACGAGTTGTCGGCGTGGAACATGGCGCGGTCGACAATCGAGTTGGACAGGTCCGGCGAACAACCGCAGTTACCCGCCAGATCCAGGTTGATGCCGTGCAGTCGGCCGTTGTCGTCAAACCCTACGTCGTATTCGATATAGAAGGGGTGACGCTTGCCGGTCATCAGCATGTCTTCGACCCGTGGCAGGCGCATCTTGGTCGGCTGGCCAGTGAGGCGCGCCACCACGGCGCACAGGCATGCCGGGCTGGCGGCCTGGGTTTCCTTGCCGCCGAACCCGCCGCCCATGCGGCGCATGTCCACGACAATCTTGTTCATCGACACGTCAAGCACTTCGGCCACCAGCTTCTGCACTTCGGTGGGGTTTTGCGTGGAACAGTAGACGATCATGCCGCCGTCTTCGGTGGGCATCACCGAAGAGATCTGGGTTTCCAGATAAAAGTGTTCCTGGCCACCGATATGCAAGGTGCCCTGGATACGGTGCTTGGCGCTTGCCAGCGCAGTGGCCGAATCGCCGCGCTGGTGGGTGTGGCTGTCGAGCACGAAGTGCTTGTTGCGAAACGCCTCGACCACATCCAGTACCGGTTCCAGGTCTTCATATTCGATCACCGCCGCCATCGCCGCCTTGCGTGCGGTCTCCAGGTCGCGGGCGGCCACGGCCAGTACCACCTGGCCCACGAACTGCACGGTGTCGATGGCCAGCAGCGGGTCGCCGGGCATCAACGGGCCAATGTCTTTCAGTCCCGGTACGTCTTCATGGGTGATGGCAATGCGTACGCCGTCGAAGGCGTAGCAGGGCGCGGTGTCGATGCTGATGATCCGGGCATGGGCGCGGTCGGACATGCGCGCATACAGGTGCAACTGGTTGGGAAATTCCAGGCGGTCGTCGATGTACTGCGCTTCACCGCTGACGTGCTTGGCGGCGCTGTCATGCTTGACGCTGCGACCTACCCCGGTGGTGAGGTCCTGGGCAAAGAGTGCGGCAAGTTCAGCCTCGGTTTTTACCACGGCGTGATGGTTAGACATAAGCGGTCACCCGAGTCTCGATGTGCGGCGTTTGCAGTTCGATGAAGTATTTGCGCAGCAGGTTTTGCGCGCTGAGCAGGCGATATTCCTTGCTGGCGCGGAAGTCCGAGAGTGGGGTGAAGTCCTGTGCCAGGGCGGCGCAGGCTTTCTCGACCGTGGCCAAGTTCCAGATGGCGCCCACCAACGCGGCCTCGCAATTTTTTGCGCGTTTTGGTGTGGCGGCCATGCCTCCGAAGGCAACGCGAGCCGCGCTGATCACACCGTTGTCGATGTTCAGGTTGAACGCTGCGCACACCGCGGAAATATCGTCGTCCAGGCGCTTGGACACCTTGTAGGCCCGGAACAGCGTGTGGCCCTTGGGCACGATGATGGTCTCGATGAACTCGCTGTCCTGGCGCGCGGTGACGCGGTAGTCGATGAAGTAGTCTTCCAGCGCCAGGGTGCGGCGGGTGTTGCCTTTGCACAGCACGATCTGTGCGCCCAGGGCAATCAGCAGCGGCGGCGAATCACCAATGGGCGAAGCGTTGCCAATATTGCCGCCCAGGGTGCCCTGGTTGCGGATTTGCAGGGAGGCGAAGCGCTGCAGCAGTTCGCCGAAGTCCGGGTATTCGTGGTACAGCGCGGCGTAGCAGTCGGAGAGGGCGGTGGCCGCGCCGATTTCCAGGCGGTCGTCGAACTGCTCGATGCGCTTCATGGCTTCAATGTTGCCGACGTAGATCATCACCGGCAGGGTGCGGTGGAACTGGGTGACCTCCAGCGCCAAGTCAGTGCCGCCGGCCAGCAGGCGGGCTTGCGGGTAGGCGTCATAGAGGTCGGCCAGGTCGGCGACGGTCAGTGGCACCAGGCAGCGCTTGTCACCGCTGTTGAGTTCACCGGTTTGCGTCGGCGCGATGGCCTTGAGGCGGGCGATGGTTTCAGCCTGGCGGCTGTCGAATTGATCCTGGGGCTTGTTGCAGCAGGCCTGTTCGGCGGCGGCGAGGATCGGGCGATAACCGGTGCAACGACACAGGTTGCCGGCAAGGGCTTCATGGGCTTTCTGGCTGTCGGGGGCATCGCTGTTCTTTTGCAGGGCAAACAGCGACATCACGAAACCTGGGGTACAAAAGCCGCACTGCGAACCGTGGCACTCGACCATGGCCTGTTGCACGCTGTGCAGTTGGCCCTGGTGCTTGAGGTCTTCGACGCTGATCAGTTGTTTGCCGTGCAGTGACGACACGAACGTCAGGCAGGAATTGAGGCTGCGATAACGAATCTGCTCGACGCCTTGCTCGTCGGTGCGCAACTCGCCGACCACCACGGTGCACGCGCCACAGTCGCCGCTGGCGCAGCCTTCCTTGGTACCGGATTTGCCCACATGCTCGCGCAGATAGTTGAGCACGGTCAGGTTGGGGTCCAGGGCGTGCTCGCTACGGAGTTCCTGGTTAAGTAAAAACTGGATCACGGAAGGCCTCGCAGACTCATTATTGTTGTTAACCGCTTTGCGCCGAATCTAGTCATGTCTGACTTTTCGGTCAATGGTTTTCTGACCTAAGGGTCAAGAAAATACGATCACAACACTTTCAATTATGGTCCAGTCTTCTGGAACCGGCGTTTTTGGCGGCTTACAGGCTTTCAACGTTGCTTATTTCGTGCCAAATTCGCCACGGTGGGCGTAGCGCCATCAGCGGGCCAATGCGCTACACTGCCGCGCTTGTACCGATAGCAGATTTTGAAGGGAAAACATGACGTTCAAGGCGCCGGACAGTCTCGCCGAGCAAATTGCTCACCACCTCGCCGAACGTATCATTCGCGGCGATCTCATGCCTGGGGAGCGAATCCAGGAACAGAAAGTCACGCTGGCGCTCAACGTCAGCCGTGGTTCCGTGCGCGAAGCTTTGCTGATCCTTGAGCGCCGCCATCTGATTGCGATCCTGCCGCGCCGTGGCGCCCACGTCACCGAACTCACCGCGCACAAGGTGCAGAGCCTGTGTACGTTGATGGGCGAGATGTACATCCTGCTCGGCAATGCGGTTGCCGAAGGCTGGCAGACCCAGGCCGACATGGCTCCGTTCCTGCAGATCCAGCAACGCCTTCAATTGAGCCTGGAGCGTGAGGACATCCGCGCTTTCGTCGAAGAAAGCTTCAATGTGATGCGCGCTGCGTACCCCTTCGCCAACAACCCGTATTTGCAGGAAACCGTCGAAAACCTGCAACCGGCGATGAACCGCGCCTATTACCTGGCGCTGGATCAGCGCAAGGCGTCCATGAGCGAGTTCCTGGCGCTGTTCGAGCAATTGCTCGCCGCAGTACTGGCCCGTGATCTGGTGCAGATTCGCCTGGTGCTCACAGCCTATTGCCAGCGCAGCAGTTCGCTGGTCATCGCAGCCTTGGCGGACGCCTAAGCGTGCGGCTCAAGTGCATCAAGTTGGCGGGGTTCAAATCCTTCGTCGACCCGACCACCGTCAACTTCCCCAGCAACATGGCGGCGGTGGTGGGGCCCAATGGCTGCGGCAAGTCGAACATCATCGACGCCGTGCGCTGGGTGATGGGCGAGAGCTCAGCGAAAAACCTGCGCGGCGAGTCGATGACCGACGTCATCTTCAACGGCTCCACCAGCCGCAAGCCGGTGAGCCAGGCCAGTATCGAACTGGTATTCGATAATTCCGACGGCACCCTGATCGGCGAATACGCAGCCTACGCGGAAATTTCCATCCGTCGTAAAGTCACCCGCGACAGCCAGAACAGTTACTTCCTCAACGGCACCAAGTGTCGCCGTCGCGATATCACCGATATCTTCCTTGGCACTGGCCTGGGCCCGCGCAGCTACTCGATCATCGAGCAGGGCATGATCTCCAAGCTGATCGAAGCCAAGCCCGAAGACCTGCGCAACTTTATCGAAGAAGCGGCTGGCATCTCCAAATACAAGGAGCGCCGCCGCGAGACTGAAAACCGTATCCGCCGCACCCACGAAAACCTCGCCCGGCTGACCGACCTGCGCGAAGAGCTGGAGCGCCAGCTCGAACGCCTGCACCGCCAGGCCCAGGCCGCCGAGAAGTATCAGGAATACAAGGGTGAAGAGCGCCAGCTCAAGGCGCAATTGTCGGCCCTGCGCTGGCAAGCATTGAATGATCAGGTGGGCCAGCGCGAAGCGATTATTAGCACCCAGGAAGTCAGTTTTGAAGCATTGGTGGCCGAGCAGCGTAATGCCGACGCCAGCATTGAGCGCCTGCGTGACGGTCACCATGAGTTGTCCGAACGCTTCAATCTGGTGCAAGGCCGCTTCTATTCGGTGGGCGGTGACATTGCCCGGGTCGAGCAGAGTATCCAGCACGGCCAGCAGCGTTTGCGCCAGTTGCAGGATGACTTGAAGGAAGCCGAACGCGCACGCCTGGAAACCGAATCGCACCTGGGCCATGACCGTACCTTGCTGCTGACCCTGGGCGAAGAGCTGGACATGCTCACCCCCGAGCAGGAAATCACCAGCGCCGCCGCCGAAGAAGCCGCCGCCGCCCTGGAAGAATCCGAAGCCACCATGCACGGCTGGCAGGAACAGTGGGACGCCTTCAACCTGCGATCCGCCGAGCCACGCCGCCAGGCCGAGGTTCAGCAGTCGCGCATCCAGCAGTTGGAAACCAGCATGGAACGTCTGGCCGAGCGCCAGCGTCGGTTGCAAGAGGAGCGCGTATTGCTCGCTGCCGATCCGGAAGACGCGGCGATCATGGCGCTGAGCGAACAACTGGCCGAAAGCGAAATGACCCTGGAAGAGCTGGAGGCCAGCGAAGAACAGCAAGTGGAGCGCCTGGAGCAACTGCGCCAGCAATTGCACACCGCGACCCAGGCGCAGCAGCAAGCCCAGGGCGACTTGCAGCGGCTCAATGGTCGGTTGGCTTCGTTGGAAGCCTTGCAGCAAGCCGCGCTCGACCCCGGCACCGGCACCGCCGAATGGCTGCGCGACCAGCATTTGGCCGAGCGCCCGCGCCTGGCCGAAGGCTTGAAAGTCGAAGCCGGCTGGGAACTGGCGGTGGAAACCGTGTTGGGTGCCGATCTGCAAGCGGTGCTGGTAGATGATTTCGGCGGCTTCGACCTGGCCGGGTTTGCCCAGGGCGATTTGCGCCTGCTCAGCCCGGCGCCCGAGGGTGCAAGGGTACCGGGCAGCTTGCTGGACAAGGTCGAGGCGGCGATGGATCTGTCGCCATGGTTGGGCCAGGTCAGGCCCGTGGAGTCCCTTGAGCAAGCCTTGGTCCAACGCGGCCAATTGGCGGCCGGCGAAAGCCTGATCAGTCGCGATGGTTATTGGGTCGGCCGCCACTTCCTGCGCGTGCGCCGCGCCAGTGAGGCGGAAAGTGGCGTATTGGCCCGTGGCCAGGAAATCGTCAACCTGAGCGCCGAGCGTGAAGAGCGCGAAGCCACACTGGAAAGCCTGGAAACCGAACTGCAAACCCTGCGCGCTACCCAGCGCCAGCAGGAAACCGGCCGCGAACACCTGCGTCGGCTGTTGCAGGACGAAGCGCGCCAGCAAGGCGAGTTGAAAGCCCAACTTTCCGCGAGCAGAGCCAAGGTCGAGCAATTGACCCTGCGCCGCACCCGTCTTGACGAAGAAGTGGCCGAGATGGGCGAACAGCGCGCCCTGGAACATGAACAGATCGGTGAAGCGCGCCTGCACTTGCAGGAAGCCCTCGACAGCATGGCCCTGGACACCGAACAGCGCGAGTTGCTGCTGGCCCAGCGCGACAGCCTGCGCGAGCGCCTTGACCGCGTGCGCCAGGAAGCCCGGCAGCACAAGGATCACGCCCATCAGTTGGCCGTACGCCTGGGCTCGTTGCGCGCCCAGCATGATTCCACGCGCCAGGCCCTTGAGCGCCTGGAGATGCAGTCCGAACGCCTGACCGAAAAGCGCGAGCAACTGAGCCTCAACCTGGAGGAGGGCGAGGCGCCGCTGGAAGAGCTGCGCCTCAAGCTTGAGGAATTGCTCGACAAGCGCATGACCGTCGATGTCGAACTCAAGACCGCCCAGATCGCTCTGGAAGACGCCGACCGTGAACTGCGCGACGCCGAAAAGCGTCGCACCATGGCCGAGCAGCAATCGCAGTTGATCCGCGGCCAGCTCGAACAACAGCGTATGGAATGGCAAGCCCTCACCGTGCGCCGCAAGACCTTGCAAGACCAATTGCTGGAAGACGGCTATGACCTGCACGGCGTGCTCAACACCCTGACCGCCCAGGCCAACGAGAAAGACGCCGAAGAAGAACTTGAACGGATTGCCGCACGTATTCAACGCCTGGGCGCGATCAACCTCGCCGCTATCGATGAGTACCAGCAGCAGTCCGAGCGTAAACGTTATTTGGATGCCCAGGACGCCGATCTGGTTGAAGCCCTGGACACCCTGGAAAACGTGATCCGCAAGATCGACAAGGAAACCCGCAACCGCTTCAAAGATACCTTTGATCAGATTAATGGCGGTTTACAGGCGTTATTCCCAAAAGTTTTCGGTGGTGGCAGCGCCTACTTGGAACTGACGGGCGAAGATCTACTCGATACAGGGGTAACGATCATGGCGCGGCCTCCGGGCAAGAAGAACAGCACCATCCATTTATTGTCTGGCGGCGAAAAAGCCCTGACCGCATTGGCCCTGGTATTTGCCATCTTCAAGTTGAACCCGGCGCCGTTCTGCATGCTCGACGAAGTTGACGCGCCGCTGGATGACGCTAACGTTGGACGCTACGCTCGGTTGGTCAAAGAGATGTCCCAGACCGTGCAGTTCATCTATATCACCCACAACAAGATCGCCATGGAAATGGCCGACCAGTTGATGGGGGTGACGATGCATGAGCCTGGATGTTCGCGATTGGTAGCGGTGGATGTGGAAGAGGCGATGGCGATGGTGGAATCCTGAGCCACGCCGGGAGAGAGAATTTACAGCACGCTGTAGGGCGATTTACCGGTCTGGGGAAAGTGGCAAATGGACATATTTGTTCAAGGCATTTTGACAGACGGTGTAAAGTTATCTTTGGTCGTGCTAGTTTAATGTCAATTTTTCGTGTGCGTGGGCAAAACGTCAGTCAGAACATAGAGTTGGCGCCACGTTTTAAAGCGGTTTGCACGGTGCTAAACCCCTTATTTTTCAGCATTTTTTATTAGAGGCACGGGATTACATGGAAATCGGTCTGCGCGAGTGGCTGATCGTCATCGGCATTATTGTCATTGCCGGTATTCTTTTTGATGGCTGGCGCCGCATGCGCGGTGGCAAGGGCAAGCTCAAGTTCCGGCTGGACCGAAACCTGTCCAACTTGCCTGATGACGACGGCGCCGCCGAGCTGCTGGGGCCGCCCCGTGTGCTGGATACCCATAAAGAGCCGCAACTGGACGAGCACGACCTGCCGTCGATGAGCGCCCCGCTGCGTGAAGCCCGCGAGCCGTCGTCCAAGCGTGGCAAGCGCGGTAGCGCGGCGGTTGCCGAGCCGCACCAGGGCGACCTGAACCTCGACGTCGATGATGGCCCGAGCTTCAGCAGCCGCGATGACGATTTCCCGGACGAGACGTCCGCCAAGAGTGCGGCGCGCCAATCGGTCAACGATCAGCCGGCTGCCGAAGAAGTCCTGGTCATCAGCGTGATCTGCCGCGACGCCGGCGGTTTCAAAGGCCCGGCACTCTTGCAGAACATCCTCGAAAGCGGCCTGCGTTTTGGCGAGATGGATATCTTCCATCGTCACGAAAGCATGGCCGGTAACGGCGAAGTGCTGTTCTCCATGGCCAACGCGGTCAAGCCGGGCACGTTCGATCTGGACGATATCGACCTGTTCAGCACCCCGGCGGTGAGTTTCTTCCTTGGCCTGCCAGGCCCGCGTCACCCCAAACAAGCGTTCGACGTGATGGTGGCCGCTGCCCGCAAGCTGTCCCAGGAGCTCAACGGCGAGCTCAAGGACGACCAGCGCAGCGTGCTCACCGCCCAGACCATCGAACACTACCGTCAGCGCATCGTCGAGTTCGAGCGTCGCGCCCTGACACAGAAACGCTGAGGATCGATCTTAAGCGTTGTCTGTAGAATCCGTGCACTAACATATTGAGCAGCTTCGGCTGCTCTTTTGCTTTATGAGAGAACACCCATGACCGCCGCCCAAACCCGCATCCTCGAACTGCGCGCTGAGCTGGATCAGCACAACTATCGCTACCACGTCCTCGACGAGCCGAGCATTCCGGACGCCGAATACGACCGCCTGTTCCACGAGCTCAAGGCCCTGGAGGCCGAGCACCCGGAACTGGTGACGCGTGACTCACCGACGCAGCGGGTCGGCAGTGCGGCATTGTCGGCGTTCACCCAGGTCAAGCACGAGATCCCGATGCTCAGCCTGGGCAACGCCTTCGATGAAACCACCATGCTGGAGTTTGATCGCCGGGTCACCGAGGGCCTTGATCTGCCGGTGGGCGATCTGTTTGGCGCTGGCGCGGCGGTGGAATACAGCTGCGAGCCGAAGCTGGATGGCCTGGCGGTCAGCCTGCTGTACCAGGATGGCGAGCTGGTGCGCGGTGCCACCCGGGGCGACGGCACCACCGGCGAGGACATCAGCGTCAATGTGCGCACCGTGCGCAATATCCCCCTGAAACTGCACGGCACGGGCTGGCCAGCCACCCTGGAAGTGCGCGGTGAAGTGTTCATGTCCAAGGCCGGTTTCGAGCGGTTGAACGCCTCGCAACTGGAAGTGGGCGGCAAGACCTTCGCCAACCCGCGCAACGCCGCGGCGGGCAGCCTGCGCCAACTGGATTCGAAGATCACCGCCAGTCGCCCGCTGGAATTCTGCTGCTATGGCATCGGCCAGGTGACCGCGGATATCAGCGACACCCATATCGGCAACCTCAAGCAGTTGCAGAAGTGGGGTATGCCGATCAGCCACGAATTGAAGCTGGCCAAGGGTATCCAGGAATGTCTGGACTACTACCGCGACATCGGCGAGCGCCGCAATGCGCTGGGCTATGAAATCGACGGCGTGGTGTTCAAGGTCAACAGCATTGCCTACCAGCGTGAACTGGGCTTCCGTGCCCGCGAGCCGCGCTGGGCGATCGCGCACAAATTCCCGGCCATGGAAGAACTCACCGAGCTGCTCGACGTGGAGTTCCAGGTCGGTCGTACCGGTGCGGTCACGCCGGTGGCGCGCCTCAAGCCGGTCAAGGTGGCCGGCGTGACCGTGTCCAATGCCACCCTGCATAACATGGACGAAGTGGCACGCCTGGGGCTGATGATTGGCGACACCGTGATCATCCGCCGCGCCGGTGATGTGATTCCGCAGGTGGTCTCGGTGGTCACCGAGCGCCGCCCGGAAAACGCCCGCGCCGTGCAAATTCCGCAAAATTGCCCGGTGTGCGGTTCCCATGTGGAGCGCACGCAACTGGTCAAGCGTAGCAAGGGCAAGGAAACCGTCAGCGAAGGCGCGGTGTACCGTTGCGTCGGGCGCCTGGCCTGCGGTGCGCAACTCAAGCAGGCAATCATTCATTTTGTCTCGCGCCGGGCCATGGACATCGACGGCCTGGGCGACAAGACCATCGAGCAACTGGTGGATGAACAGCTCATTGGTTCGCCGGCCGATCTCTACAAGCTCAAATATGAACAGATCATCGACCTGGAAGGCTTTGCCGATATCTCCAGCAAGAAGCTGATCAGCGCCATCGAAAACAGCAAGACCCCGACCCTGGCACGCTTTATCTACGCCTTGGGCATTCCCGATGTGGGCGAGGAGACGGCCAAGGTCCTGGCGCGCTCGCTGGCGTCCCTGGAGCGCGTTCAAAAGGCGTTGCCAGAGGTGCTGACGTACTTGCCGGATGTAGGTCTGGAAGTGGCCCATGAGATCCATAGCTTCTTTGAAGACGGGCACAACCAGCAGGTGATTGGCGCGCTATTGTCACCGGACGAATGCGGTTTGCAATTGCAGGAGCAGGGCGAACTCAGCGCGGAATTCGCCGCGAGCACCACCTTGGGCGGTTTGCTCGACAAGCTGCACGTGCCGTCGGTGGGGCCAGGTGCTGCGCAGAAGCTCGCGGACAAGTTCGGTTCGCTGGAAGGCGTCATCAAGGCTGACTGGCTCGATATGCGCCAGGCGCTGCCTGAGAAGCAAGCCAAGGCTGTGCGGGACTTTTTCGATAATGCCGACAACGCTAGCCATGCCCTGGCCATCGAGCAGCAGCTCAAGGACTTTGGTATGCATTGGCAGAGCGAGAAAAAGGTCGTTGAAGGCTTGCCCGAAGCCGGGCACACCTGGGTACTCACGGGCTCCTTGGAGCTGATGAGCCGCGATGTGGCCAAGGACAAGCTCGAAAGCCTGGGGGCCAAGGTGGCCGGTTCCGTTTCGGCGAAAACCCACTGTGTGGTGGCGGGACCGGGCGCTGGCTCGAAACTGGCCAAGGCCAATGAGCTGGGCCTGAAAGTACTGGACGAAGAGGCCTTCGTCGCCTTCCTGGCCAAGCACAACATCACCGTCTGATTGATCGTCCCCACGCTCCGCGTGGGAACGCATCCTGTGACACTCCGCGTCACGGCCTTCGCGCAGACGCAGAGCGTCCAAGGCGGCATTCCCACGCGGAGCGTGGGAACGATCTCTCAACACTGTAGGAGCGAGCTTGCTCGCGAAGAACCGGAGGGCGCCGCTGTGAACCAGGCAGCCTGCGTTATCGTTAACGATCTTCGCGAGCAAGCTCGCTCCTACAGGGAGCAGTTGAACGATCCCGAGCGAGAAATGATCTAGTCTCTGTCACCCAGGGAGAGATCGCCATGTTCCGCTACTTCGAGCAACTCAGCACGCGCATCGCCGCTCCGTTCATGGCCGAAACCTCGCGCAACAGCAAGGTGTGGCAATGCCGATGTGGCCAGTCGCTGTTCTTTCGCAACAGCCAATGCCTGGCCTGCCAGGCGGCATTGGGTTACCAGCCGCAGCAAAGCCGCCTGTCGTCCTTGCAACCTGGGCCGGTGGTCGGTACTTGGCTGGCCGACGACAATCTTGATGCTGGCGCTTTTCGGCGCTGCGCCAACCTCGACTCACCGGCTGCGTGCAACTGGCTGATTCCTGCCCACAGCACCGCGCCGTTGTGCGTGGCCTGTAGCCTGAACCGCACCATTCCTGACCTATCAATTGCGGAAAACCCCGAACGCTGGCGCAAGGTCGAAACCGCCAAGCGCCGCTTGGTGGCGCAACTGATCAGCCTGGGCCTGCAAGTGGTGCCCAAGAGCGTTGACGAAGAGACTGGCCTGGCCTTCGACTTTATCGGTATCGACCTGGAAGGCAACGCGCCCACCACTGGCCACGCCAATGGGCTGATCACCCTGGACATCAAGGAAGCCGATGACGCCCACCGCGAAAAAGTCCGTGTACAGATGCGCGAGCCATACCGGACCTTGCTTGGCCATTTTCGCCATGAAGTCGGCCATTACTACTGGGATCGCCTGATCGCCAACAGTCACTGGCTCACACCTTTTCGCAACCTGTTCGGCGATGAACGTGCCAGTTATGCCGAGGCCCTCGACCGGCACTACCAGAACGGCCCGCGCCCGGACTGGCAACTCACCTGCGTGAGCGCCTACGCCACCATGCACCCCTGGGAAGACTGGGCCGAAACCTGGGCCCACTACTTGCACATGATGGACGCCGTGGACACGGCCCTGGGCTTTGGTATGAGCGCCCGCGAGATGGACCTGGATTACCAGCCATTCCCCCTGACCACGCTCTACGACCCGCAACACCCTGGAGGCCCGGCATTCCTTTCCTTCGTCAATGCCTGGATCGAACTGGCCGGCATGCTCAACGAACTGTCCCGCGCCATGGGCCAGCCGGATTTCTACCCCTTCGTGCTGCCGCCCGCGGTGATTGCCAAGCTGCACTTTATTCACCTGGTCATCCAGGAAGAGGGCGGCAGGGCCGATGGGGTTATGGCAAGTGCTTGAGCCTTCTCATTTTTTAATCCGGAACCAACGGTTGTAACTTCCGATGAGATGGGTACAATGGCGCGGCTTGCCGAGAGGCAGCGTCGTTATGGTGACCCCATCGGTCCCCCCGCAACGATTACCCGTGAACCTGGTCAGAGCCGGAAGGCAGCAGCCACAGCGGGAACATTGTGTGCCGGGGTGTGGCTGGTGGGGTTGCCTCCATAACGCTCCCTTCTGCAGTCCCTTATCTATAAAACCTGAAAAAATGCATTAAAGTCGTCTGCCATAGGGCAGCCCATGGCTGCATACTCTAGTGCCCGGCATCTGGAGATTGCACACGTGGAAAGAGTGGACGACCTCACTCGCGAAAAATTGCGGGAGTGGCAGATACGGCGTTTAGAAATAAAGGATCGCATTCAGTCGCATCCCGAACAGACCCTGGAGCTGTCGAGGGTGCTTGACCTCATGGACGATGAGCACGCAGCGATTCTCAGCCAGTCTGAAATCAATCGGACCGCAGAAGCATTCCCTCACCTGGCAGTCACCGTTGAGGATGCACAGGCTCCTTTGGAAGCTGTCTATAAGTTGGAGTTGAATGTGTCCGCACATAACGCTGAGGATTTGCGCAAACTGCTCGATATTGCGGTTTACGAACTGCAGCAGCGGATTGATT
Organism: Pseudomonas sp. PA-1-3F; assembly: GCF_021609665.1. NCBI lineage: Bacteria > Pseudomonadati > Pseudomonadota > Gammaproteobacteria > Pseudomonadales > Pseudomonadaceae > Pseudomonas > Pseudomonas sp. PA-1-3F. The sequence goes on from NZ_WJZD01000029.1 coordinate 23,497, forward strand.
CAAAGAAGATAATGGTAGCCAGCCATCAACGGCGATACCCGGGTGGCATGTCGGGTTCATTGGGTGACTATCACTTCGAGTTGAGCATCGAAGGAGAATAATTACGATGGCTGATTCGTCTGCTCCAAAAGTGCCTAATTGGATGGAGGCTAGGACCCTAGCGGAGTATCTGGTGCCTCTTCTTGAGCATTATGATGTGAAATGGCGCGGACACGGCTTTATTTATGTCAATCATGAAAATTACAACATCGTCACGGCTCATCAGATCCTTGCAGATCTGAGTACTGATCTAGGCGTATCAGTGCCTCAAGTGCGTTCAAGGTTGGTCGCGTTAGGGTGGCTTAACGATGTCCGCTATATCGTATTGAAATGAGCGGAATTGGTCTCGCGATATGTCTGCACCTGGCCGAGAGGACGTATGCAACCGGAACATTTTGATTTATCCAGCCCTGTTTTTTTGCCTGTTACGGACGAAGTCTGTACAGCCTTGCTCGGAGCTGAGGGCGCGAATGTCCTGACGAGTCTGACGGATCCAGAGCTGGCGGCAGTACTAGTCATCCAGAATTTGGCACAGGCTTCGGAAAAAGACCTCACCTGTTCTGGCGCCGAACGCATCCTGGCCAAATTGATCGGCTGGTCGGTGGACGTGTCTGCGTCCGGAGCGCCGACGTTATTATCCGAAGCCCAACGGTTATTTGATCCTCGTAAATTGTACTTTGGCCTTAATGTCATCAAGGACTTGAAGCTGCGCCTTCTCCTGCCTGAAGAGATTGCCGGACGTAATTATTTATTGCCAACTGGAAAATGGGATTTTGACTATAAGGTTCGGCATTTGCGCGCTAATGACCCGTTCAGCCAGCAGATGATTACACCTAAGCACCGTGAACACTGGTTCAGCCCGGCCCAAGACAAGTTGGTACGAACCTTCCGCGCAAATCTGAATGAAGACTTACATGTTCAGGGTTATGCAGGGATCGGTAAAAGCCACTTGCTTGGTGCATTGATGGAGTGCCTGCGTCCTGAAAAGACTTTGGTATTAGCGCGCACAGGAGCAAAACTGGCGACACTGCGCAAGCGCATGGGCTTGGCGTCTGATAGTAGGACCGGCTTAACATTTGCTGCTTTTGCCAATGCTTTGTTGCATGACACTCGGTCGTTTGAGACGAGCACGCGGATCAAGTTGCCCAGTAAGCAAGTCTTGGCGCAGAACTTGGACATCCACGGTTGGCGTAGTCACGATGGTCAGGCGACTCTCGATGTCTGTCTCAAGGTGCTTGAAAATTACTGCCAATCCAGCCATTACAGCCTTTCAGTCCGGCATTTACCACACTTAAAACAACCTTTATCTGGTGTGGATGCTCAAGTGTTATTGGAGTATTCAAGTCGTGTGTGGGCCTACCTTGAGCGCAATACTCAATGGGCCGCCCAGACCGATTTTCCCGCACTCTTGCTGATTAAGCGCGCCAGCCTCGCCGGCTGCGTGGTACCACCCCGGTATACCCATATACTGATTGATGAAAGCCAGGACATTCCCGCTTCTTTATTGCAGATCATCGAGCGCGGCCGTCAGGTTTTAATCACGTTGGGTGACGAATATCAATTGGCCAGGGGAGAGATGGTTAGAAGAAAACGTGAAGTTCGGCACAGCGATATCAGCTACTCCGTGCGCTCGGGTCGCAATGTGGAGCGCTTGGTTAATCCGTTGATCAGTGTGCACTCTGAGAAGAGCAAGACTCCTTTCGAGGGCGCGCGGGACGCCGACGTCGGCATCGAGCATTACCCGTTGGGTTTTGTGCCGCCGGAGGGTTGCGTGGTGTTGACAGCATCTCACTGGGACACAATGAAGTGGGCCATTCAATTGCATCGGGCTAATTGTCCTTTCGGACTCCCCGACAGCAGGACGCAGCAGGATCTTGCGAGCTTCATGATGAGCGTCATAGCGCTATTCAAACCTGACTTTTATAGCTCGGAGCATAATGCCAATGGTCCGCATGCTTATTTCAACGACATGGACAACTGGCATCAGGTACGTGATGCCAGCCAGTTCGATGAGTCATTCCTGTGGATTGAAAACGAGTTAGAAAAAGGTTTCAACGCTGCCGATATCACGCGCTTGAATCCCTTGAGCATCCGCTCCGGATTGCACTGTATGCTGATGCGGGCAGAAGACGCTGGTGGCATGGAGTTCGACCGGGTGTTGCTCACCCCCGAGCTGTTAACCAATGAGAAATTCAAGGACGCCTACGCGTTCGATCAACGACTCTGTGCTGTGTATATCGCGATCTCTCGGGCCAAGATGCAGCTGTATTTGCCATATGATGTCGTCGAGTGGATTGATTACCATAAATACCAGAAAACTCGTGAGTTGCACGGTTTTTGACCAGGTTGAGCTAATTCATATCAATGGGGTTCTGGTCCAGTACCTCTTGTGCGATCCTCCCGAAGAACTGACGTGTGAGGCTGAAAAAAGGGCTCAGCTCTTTGCCGCGAGGAATGAGGTCGATACCAGCGAGGCAATGAAGACTCATATCTTGGTCAATATGATCATCGAAAAGCGTCTGTAATTCATCCCACCACTGCTGACGCAGGTTTTGAAGGAAGGGGCTATTCAAATTGAGTAAATCAATACTGTACAAAGCTCGGTCTTCATCTTCTGCGGATAACTTATCTGCGGGCACCATGCGGCCATCCGATAGATAAGCGAAAAAACGACCGCAGTCGGGTTGATGGCAGGATACGAAGCGATTGATATCAACGGCATCTGATTTGCCGAGGGCGTGTCCACCGAACACCTCTGATACCCTTCCTCTGAATGCATGCAAATCGGTTTCGCTGTTTAGGGCGGAAGCGGCGAGGTTGTCGTAATCAAAAGTACGCCGAGGGTTCTGACTTTTATTTTCGACGTGCTCGATATGAAAGCCTAGTCCGATCTGATCTGGTCGGACCTCACTATAGCAACACAGGCCAAATTGCTCTTCCAGCAGGTAGGCGAGAACCTGCTGCTTATAGCCAAACCCTGACCACCGGCTATCTGCCGATTTGGCTGAGACGGGTGGGTTTGTATGTGAATTGTTCAATTGATAGGGGCCATGGCCACGTTTGCGAACAGCCCTCATCTTTTAAGCGCCCTCTGCCGTTTGATGCTGCGCTGTAGGCGTTGAAGTTGGGGATGCTGGTCACTCAATGCTTCTGTCAGCCGCTTCATCAATTCAATTGCAGGCTTTTCGTCATAGCGCCCTTTGTCCACCCATTCAGTGAGTTGTAACAACTCAGGTTTTTCAATGACAGGTGGCTGCGGATCTACCTGCATTACGCTATGCAGAACACTACTGCTCGGTTCACCATAGGTCATCGCCAATGGAGGCGAGGCTACTAGATTGCCTTGCGTATCCTTGCCAATTACTCGAATATTTTCGCGCCGAACTGTACTCAAGACTTGTGGGCTGTGGGTAGTGACAATGAATTGCATGGCCGGAAATGCCGCACGCAATGCCCCCAATATTGTTTGTTGCCAATGAGGATGGAGAAACATGTCCACCTCATCGATCAACGCAATGCCGTGCGTTTTCAACGGCGCCTCAGCGCCTAGATGTGGATTCAGCTTGCAAGCTCGAAAGGCGAGGTCTGCAACCATGGCGATGGCGTTACGCAAACCGTCGCTTAGCATTTCTACAGGTAATATGCCTTGTTCGGGATGATGCATGATCAGTTGCTGTTGATGACTCTCGCTGTACTCCAAGCTGTGCCAGCCAGTTGGTGCTTGAATCAAGCGATCAATTGCCTCTTTGATCGATTTGATAATTTGTCCGAAGCGGCTTCCAAGATCAGACAACTGGGTCTTACGTTCTAAAGCTACAACCTGTGCTTCTCGATAGCTTCGATAAATCCAGCTATACCAAGCGGTAAAGGTTTTGAAACTTGACGAATAGGAGAGGCAGTTTAGATAGCCAGATGTCCTGGAGTACTCGGTTTTGTCGAGAGTGGTTTGGGCTGCAGCCGATGTGAAGCGGCCCTCGAACCAGAGCCGAGAGGTTCCCAGGTAAGTGATCAGCGGTAATACAACCGACTCATCACTGCGCACTTTTTCCTGAAGGGATTTACTGTATCCCGTCAGCGCCTTGGAGCCAGTATCTCCAAGAGTATTGGTGGATTTTTTCACGCTCGTGCGTTGTTGTAGCCAATGTCTTTCAAGCTTTTCGTGGCCCCACGGGCCCAAAGCCTCAATAACGCTTGGAACTTGGGGCTCCATGTTGCCGTTGGAAAGGTGGGCAAGGCGAACGTCGTCGATTTGAATTGTCGCGGACTTTCCTGTCTGGCTACCCAGGTCAAAACCTTTTACAAAAGGCCATAGGGCCACCCGTGCAGCATCCAGGATGGTGGTTTTGCCACCGCCGTTGGAAGCAATCAGTACAGTCAGATGAGGGTCGAAGTCGATTTCGAACTCTTCAAAGCAGCGATAATTCTGCACGCGCAGTTTGTCGAGCCTCACAGTCGTTTCTCCGATTTTATTTTCTGACCAAGCATAGGCGTATTCCATTGCGTCGCGGGTGGTACAGCATACTAGAGGGAAATGACGAAAATGCTAAGTAAAGCGGAGTGGGGCGAATTCTTAGCTTAAATTTTTCTAAGGTAACCTCATCTGGCCGTCAGATGAAACGGTCGAGCCGCTAGCGGCTGCTTCGCATTCGATAGCTGTCTCACAACTTTCAAGCTCGCTACTGGACAATCCGCAGACCGCCTTGTTAGCTTGCGCCGGCCACTTGTTTCAGAATATGACAAGGGCGTGGATTTGATATTGAAGTGCTATCACTTCTTTCACTCACAAGGATGTCTGTCATGAAAAGCCTGCAAGGGTTGCCTCGTCTTATCAGCGCGTCGGTAGGGACGCCCGGCAAAGCCCGCAACTTGCCCGCCGATGTTCAGTGCATCCAGTATTTATTCAATTTGATCATTCCCAAGATGGGGTTTGCCTTGCTGGAAAACGGCAAGTGCGACGGCCAGTTGGTGCAATGCATCAGCCAGTATCAGTTTCGCCATCTCAAGTACGCTCATCCCGATGGCGTGATCGACCCCACCGGGCGGACGTTCAACAGTCTGATCGAAGAGGCGCTGAAGGTACCGGTGCGGGCTTTTCCCAATACGCGCATTCCGACGTTTCTCAACATTTTCGGCAATAACAACGTCGATGCGGTACAGGCCACGGTCAATGTGTACCTGGACCGCGTGCGTGCGGTGATCGAGGCCGAGCGGCGTAACCGGCAGTTGATGATGCAGTCCACCTGCGATGGCGGGACGACATTGAGCGACACGGATTTCCAGAACGCCGCCAAGCAATTGGGCAACGGCATTTCGGTGAATGTGGTCAAGGCGTTCGCCACGGTGGAGTCGGGCGGGAAGGTGGGGTTCGGGCCCGCCAAGTTGCCGATCATCGCTTTTGAAGGGCACCACTTTCGCAAGTACACCAAGCACATCTACGACCAGTCGCAGCCGTTGCTGTCGTATATCTACAAGAAAAAAGCCGGCCCGCAATGGCAGACGAACAATAAGGATCAGGTCAAGGCCTGGGAGACCATGGCCACTGCCTTTGCGCTGGACCAGGAAGCCGCCTTGATGTCGGCATCCTGGGGCATGTTTCAAATCATGGGGTTCAATTTTGCTGCGTGCGGATTCAAGACGGTGTTTGAGTTCGTGGCGTCATTAAAGATCAATGCCGGTAACCAACTCAAAGCCTATCTCAGCCTTTGCAGCCACAACTCGGCATTATTGAGTGCCATGAAAAACAAGGATTTTACCGCCATGGCCCGAAACTATAACGGCGATGATTACGGCAACTATGACGTCCTGATGAAACAAGCCTACGAAGCCTTTGAAGGGAAGAAATAAGATGATTCGTTATCTGGCGATGGGAGTGTTGTCGTGGTGCGCCGTGGCGCCTGCGTTGGCTGGCTCGGCGGCGTTGCATTCAGGCCAATTTGAAGGGCTGATGCTGGCGGTGACGCCGGGGCACCAGGTGGAGGGTTTCTACCAGGAATCGATGGGCGAGGGTGTGGCCCGTGGTTGCTCGTTCTACCTGCAAGGCAAACCCGAAGCGCTCACCACCTGGCTGGACGCTGCCTACCCAGGCAGTGTGGCAGCGGCGTCCGACGGGGTGACCCTGACCGTGGCGCAGGGCCGTCAACACCCCGGCTGCATCAATGTGCTGATGCCGGAAATCGCCACCGGCCTGGAGCTGAGCCAGACCGCCAGCAAACAATGGATAGGCTTGGTGACGGTGTCTGCCGACAAGGCTTACTTGCTGAAAACGCCGGGCGCCAAAGCGGCAAAGCGGCCCTACATCGTCAAGCATGATGTGGTGGGCGTACTGGCGTTCAAGGACGGTTGGGCGCAGGTGGAGTTCATCAACGCTGACGACCGTTCGTTCACGGGCTGGATCAGCCAGGGCCAGTACGCACGGTTGGCTGCGCCGAAGCCCTGAATTGTAGGAGCGAGCTTGCTCGCGAAAAACGTCAACGATAACGCGTGCCTCCTGAATAAACGCGGCGCTTGTGAGTTTTTCGCGAGCAAGCTCGCTCCTACTTGGTATCAGGGCGATTTTCGTCGCACATTTAGGACTGTGTCAGCCAAAGGTCTCGCGCAGTAGCCCGGCAAACGCATCTCGCGCCAGGTGCCGCTGGGTGTCCGTGTGCCAGAACAACAGGTTGTCCACGGGCGCCAGTGCTTCAAAGCGATACGATGCCAGCTGATTGGCCTGTTCATAGCGCGCCAGGATCCCCTCGGGTGCCAACGCCACGCCAATCCCCGCGCTCACGCATCCGATGATCGTGCCCCAACTGGCGTAGCTGGCGATTGCTGGCTTGATGTCATGGGGCTTGAGCCAGTTTTCCAGGGCGGCGCGATAAGGGCAGCCCGGCGGCCACACCAGCAGGGTTCGGCCGGCCAGGTCCTCGGCACTGTTGATAGGTGCGCTGCACGCGCTGGCGATCAGCACCAGGCGCTCGCTGTAGACCACGCTCTGTTCCAGCTTCGTGCGTTTGCCGCCGGCAGCCACCAGCGCCACATCCAGGCGGTGGTGCTGCAGGTCGTCCAGCAGTTGCGCCCAGGCACCGGTGACCAGTTCCAGGCTGACATCGGGATAACGCCGGTGGTATTCCGCCAGTAGCGGCGGCAAGCGCCCGCTGGCGCTGGATTCCACCGCACCGATGCGCAAGGTGCCACGGGGAATGGCGCTGGCATCCACGGCGCGTTTGGATTCATCCACCAAGGCCAGGATACGTTCGCAGTAATCCAGGAAGATCTCTCCCGCGGCGCTGATCGCCAGCCCTCGGCCAGCACGGATAAACAGCGGTGTGCCCAACTCGCTTTCCAGCTGCTTGATGCGCGTGGTGATATTGGACGGCACGCAGTGCAATTGCAGCGCAGCCTGGGCCACGCTGCCGGTTTGCGCCACGGCTCGCACCATTTTCAGTTGGGCCAGTTCCATTGCTCAGTTCCAATGATTTCAGAAGTCAGAAACGCTTAATTGTCCTATGCCTGGCCTGGGCCAAGACTGGCAGCATTCCTTTTGCGTGGATGCTGTCGATGAATACTCCGTCACCTCTGAAGCTTACGCTAGTCATTGCCAGCGTCATCCTCTGTTGGGCGTATTCCCCCATCGGCGTGCACATGGGGCTGCACAGTTACAGCCCCGGCCAATTGGCGCTGCTGCGGTTTTTGATCGCGTCGGTATTCATGGGCGGCGTGGCCTCGGTGATGGGGATTGGACGGCCACCATTGCGCGACCTGCCGTGGTTGTTGGTGCTGGGCTTTTTCGGGGTGTTCCTGCACCACACCAGTCTCAATTACGGGCAGCAATGGGTGACGGCGGCGGCGTCGAGTGTGTTGGCACAGTCGGCGCCGTTGTTCAGTGTGTTGATTGCGTTTTTGTGCTTGAAGGAGCAGGTCAGCGCCTGGCGCTGGGGCTGCGTGCTGTTGGGGTTGGCCGGCGTAGTGGTGGTGATCTGGGGCGACCGGGGCATAGGCGATATCAACCCACGGGGTTTGCTGATCTTGTTGGCGGCCTGCTCATGGAGTGTGTACTTCGCCATTCAGCGACATTACGCCCATCGCTACAGCCCGTTGACGATGGCGTGCTACATGGTGTGGTCCGGCACCCTGATGCTGTGCGTGAACCTGCCGGGCCTGCCCGTCGCCATCGTGCAGGCACCGATGGTGGAGAATCTTGCCGTGCTGGTGCTGGGCATTTTTCCCAGTGCCTTGGCCTATCTGGCCTGGGGTTACGTGTTGAAGCACGTCGAGGTCAGTCGTGCGTCGGTGGCGATGTACCTGATTCCACCGGTTGCCATGCTGATGGCCGCCACGCTGCTTGGCGAACACGTCACCCTGCAGGTGATGCTGGGCGCGGTGATCGTGCTGGCAAGTGTCGCCGCTATCAGTCTGGAAGGACATTGGCGCTCCAAGGTGCCAGCAAAACGCCCGCAGGTGCCCTCCGGGAGGCCAATCGAACAAGCTTCGTCAGATTAGACGAGCGTGCCGGATGCAATTTCCCCCTTGCTCCGCTAGCATTACCGGCTTCTGCTTCCCAGTTGCGACGGTTTTCGATGAGTTATCAGGTTCTTGCACGTAAATGGCGCCCGCGCTCGTTCCGCGAAATGGTCGGCCAGACCCATGTGCTCAAGGCTCTGATCAATGCCTTGGACAGCCAACGGCTGCACCATGCCTACCTGTTCACCGGTACGCGTGGGGTGGGCAAGACCACGATTGCGCGCATCATCGCCAAGTGCCTGAATTGTGAAACCGGTATTACCTCGACGCCTTGTGGCACCTGTTCGGTGTGCCGTGAGATCGACGAAGGGCGTTTCGTCGACCTGATCGAGATCGATGCCGCGAGCCGAACCAAGGTCGAAGACACCCGCGAGCTGCTGGACAACGTGCAGTACGCGCCGAGCCGTGGCCGCTTCAAGGTCTACCTGATCGACGAAGTACACATGCTGTCCAGCCACTCCTTCAACGCCTTGTTGAAAACCCTGGAAGAGCCGCCGCCCTACGTCAAGTTCATCCTGGCTACCACCGACCCGCAGAAACTTCCGGCAACGATTTTGTCGCGGTGCCTGCAGTTCTCCCTGAAAAACATGACCCCCGAGCGTGTGGTCGAGCATTTGACCCATGTGCTGGGCGTCGAGAACGTACCGTTCGAAGACGACGCGCTGTGGTTGCTGGGCCGCGCCGCCGACGGTTCGATGCGCGATGCCATGAGCCTCACCGACCAGGCCATCGCGTTTGGTGAAGGCAAGGTCATGGCCGCCGACGTGCGCGCCATGCTCGGTACCCTGGACCACGGCCAGGTGTTCGACGTGCTCCACGCGCTGATCGAAGGAGACGCCAAGGCGTTGCTCGAAGCGGTGCGCCACCTGTCGGAGCAAGGCCCGGACTGGAATGGCGTGCTTTCGGAAATCCTCAACGTATTGCATCGCGTCGCCATCGCCCAGGCCCTGCCGGAAGGCGTGGACAACGGCCATGGCGACCGAGATCGCGTATTGGCCCTGGCCCAGGCGTTGCCGGCCGAAGACGTACAGTTCTACTACCAGATGGGCCTCATCGGTCGCCGCGACCTGCCCCTGGCACCCGACCCTCGGGGTGGCTTTGAAATGGTGCTGCTGCGCATGCTGGCATTCCGGCCGGCAGATTCGGCAGACGCACCGAGACAGCCGCTAAAGCCAGTGGGGATCAGCCAGGCCACAGTTGATTCCGCCAAACCAGTGGCTGGCGCGGCCGTTGTCGCGCCAGTAGTTACTGCGCCTGCGGTTGCTGTGCCTGAGCCGGTTGCGCCGGCACCTGAGCCTGAACCTGCGCCGGTTGCCGTCGCACCGGTGGTCGAGCCCGAGCCGGTCATCGAGCCCGAGCCCGTGGTCGACTTGCCTTGGAATGACCCGGTCGAAGCGCAAGTAGAGCCCGAGCAACAGCCCGCCGTGGAGCCCGTGCTGGAAACCACCGGCGAGCAACCCGAGCTGACGCCGATGCCTGCGCCGACCCCGGACAGCGTGGTGCCGGATGCCCCTGAGTGGGTATCGGCCCCCGTTCCTGAACCGACGGTCGCCCAGGTCGACGCGGCCACTCCCGGCATTGACCTGGACGACGAACCGCCGCTGGACGAAGACTACATTGAGCCGGACATGGATTCGGCCTACAGCTACCTGGACGATTTGGCCAGTGAGCACACCGCGGAACCTGCGCCCGAGCCCGAGGCAGAACCTGCCGCGGCCCCGGCTACCGGCCTGGCCCTGCAATGGCTGGAATTGTTTCCGAAATTGCCGATCTCCGGCATGACCGGCAGTATCGCCGCCAACTGCACCCTGATCTCCATCGAAGGCGACCACTGGCTGCTGCACCTGGACCCGGCCCATAGCGCCTTGTTCAACGCCACCCAGCAGCGCCGGCTCAACGATGCGCTCAACCAGTACCATGGGCGCACGCTGACCATCGCCATCGAGCTGATCAAGCCCGAGCAGGAAACCCCGGCCCAGGCAGCGACCCGTCGGCGCCTTAACCGCCAGCGCGAGGCCGAGGACTCGATCCACGCAGATCCGCTTATCCAACAAATGATGCAACAGTTCGGTGCGGTCGTCCGCCACGATACTATTGAACCTGTCGAAGCCCCGGTGCCCCAAGCGTCATGACACCGGGCTACTCATTGATCCACGTACTTTTGAGGTGATTCCCATGATGAAAGGTGGCATGGCCGGCCTGATGAAGCAGGCGCAGCAGATGCAGGAAAAAATGGCCAAGATGCAGGAAGAGCTGGCCAACGCCGAAGTCACCGGTAAAGCCGGTGGCGATATGGTCAGCGTGGTGATGACCGGTCGTCACGACATCAAGCGTGTCAGCATCGACCCAAGCGTATTGCCGGGCGTGGGTGAAGATGACCTGGAAATGCTCGAAGCGCTGTTCGCCGCAGCCGTCAACGACGCTGTGCGCAAGATCGAAGCCAACAGCCAGGACAAAATGTCCGGCGTGACCGCTGGCATGCAACTGCCACCGGGCATGAAACTGCCGTTCTGATACACGCTTTAGCTAGACTCAAATGCCAGGCATCGCGCCTGGCATTTTTTTTGGCCGGTCGAAACATCGAACCCCAGGCCTTCACCGATGGTCTGCACCCTATACCGTTGAAACCACTCACCGATAAAGGAGCCCCGCTGATGCCTCAAGAAATGACGCTCAACCAACGCATCGTTCTGGTTTCACGCCCTCAAGGCGCACCCACGCCGGAAAACTTTCGCCTGGAACGTGTGAGCCTGTCGGACCTGGCAGACGGTCAGGTATTGCTCAAGACCCTGTACCTGTCCCTGGACCCTTACATGCGTGGACGCATGAGTGACGCGCCGTCCTACGCCGCGCCCGTGGAAATCGGCGAGGTGATGACCGGTGGGGCTGTCAGCCGTGTCGAGCAATCGCGCAACCCGAAATTCGAAGTGGGCGACCTGGTGGTCGGCGCCACCGGCTGGCAAAGCCACTGCATTTGCGAAGGCCATAACCTGATCCCGCTGCCCAAGGGCCTGCCGAGTCCGTCGATGGCCTTGGGCGTACTGGGTATGCCGGGCATGACGGCCTACATGGGCTTGATGGATATCGGCCAGCCCAAGGCCGGGGAAACCCTGGTGGTGGCGGCTGCGTCTGGCGCGGTGGGGTCGGTGGTGGGCCAAGTGGCCAAGCTCAAGGGCTTGCGCGTGGTGGGCATTGCCGGTGGCGCAGACAAGTGCCGCTACGTGGTGGATGAGTTGGGCTTTGACGCCTGTATCGACCACAAGAGCGAAGATTTCGCCCATGAGCTGGCCCTGGCCTGTTTCAAAGGCGTGGACATTTATTTCGAAAACGTCGGCGGTAAAGTCTTCGATGCCGTGCTGCCTTTGCTCAACCCCAAAGCGCGCGTGCCGCTGTGCGGGTTGATTGCCGGCTATAACGCCCATGAAGCGCCCAGCGGCCCTGACCGTTTGCCGGCCCTGCAACGCACCTTGCTGACCAAGCGAGTGCGCATCCAGGGCTTTATCGTGTTCGATGACTACGGCGACCGCCAGCCGGAGTTCCTCAGTGCCATGGCGCCTTGGGTGCGCGAGGGCAAGATCAAGTTCCGCGAGGACGTGGTCGACGGCCTGGAGCAGGCGCCCGAAGCCTTTATCGGCCTGCTCGAAGGGCGCAACTTCGGCAAGTTGGTGGTGCGCGTCGCGCAGGATTGAGTATTTGACGCTAATCCGGGGCGCGGGTATAAACCGCGTCTCGTTGTTTTGTCGGACCCTTCGCCCATGAGCTTCAGCCCCCTGATTCGCCAACTGATCGACGCCTTGCGCACCTTGCCCGGCGTTGGCCAGAAAACTGCCCAGCGCATGGCGCTGCAACTGCTGGAGCGTGACCGCAGCGGCGGCACCCGCCTGGCCCAGGCCCTGAGCCAGGCCATGGAGGGCGTGGGCCACTGCCGCCAGTGCCGCACCCTCACCGAAGAAGAACTCTGCCCGCAATGCGCCGACCCGCGTCGCGACGACACGTTGCTGTGCGTGGTGGAAGGGCCGATGGATGTGTACGCCGTGGAGCAAACCGGTTACCGCGGGCGTTACTTTGTGCTCAAGGGCCACCTGTCGCCGCTCGACGGTTTGGGGCCGGAAGCCATCGGTATTCCACAACTGGTGGCGCGAATCGAAGAGCAGGGCACCTTTACCGAAGTGATCCTGGCAACCAACCCGACGGTGGAAGGTGAAGCCACCGCGCACTACATCGCCCAGTTGCTGACCAATAAAGGTTTGATTACTTCACGGATCGCCCATGGCGTACCGTTGGGGGGCGAGCTGGAATTGGTGGACGGCGGCACCCTGGCGCACTCGTTCGCAGGCCGCAAACCCATCGCGCTCTAAAGCCCATTGCAATCTGGGACTTCCTAACCCTGTAGGAGCGAGCTTGCTCGCGAAAAACTAATAGGCGCCGCGTTCACTCAGGAAGCACGCGTTATCGTTGACGTTTTTCGCGAGCAAGCTCGCTCCTACAGGGTTAGCGCAGACACATGACTTGATAACCAAGCAAGCGCTTGGTAAGTTCGCTCCATCTCGCCATGGAGCTTGCCGATGTCTGCCTATCAGGAATACTTCGACCCCAGCCACCAATTGGTCCGCGACAGCGTGCGCCGGTTTGTCGAGCGCGAGATGCTGCCGGGCATCGAGCACTGGGAGGAAGCTGAGAGCTTTCCCCGTGAGCTTTACCTCAAGGCCGGTGCGGCGGGCATTCTGGGCATCGGCTACCCCGAAACGCTGGGTGGCAGCCACGAAGGCGATCTGTTCGCCAAGGTCGCCGCCAGCGAAGAGCTGATGCGCTGCGGCTCCGGCGGCGTGGTGGCAGGGCTCGGCTCCCTGGATATCGGCCTGCCGCCCATCGTCAAATGGGCCCGGCCCGACGTGCGTGAGCGCATAGCGCCTCTGGTGCTCGCCGGCGAGAAGATCATCGCCCTGGCGGTCACCGAGCCCAGCGGCGGCTCAGATGTAGCCAACCTGCAAACCCGCGCCGTACGTGAAGGCGAGCATTACCGCGTGAGCGGTGCCAAGACCTTTATCACCAGCGGCATTCGCGCTGATTTCTACACCGTGGCCGTGCGCACGGGCGGGCCGGGCTTTGGTGGCATCAGCCTGCTGCTGATTGAAAAAGACACGCCCGGTTTTACCGTCGGCCAGCCACTGAAGAAGATGGGCTGGTGGGCGTCGGACACCGCCGAGTTATTCTTCGATGACTGCCGCGTGCCTGTGGGCAATCTCGTCGGTGTCGAGAACATGGGCTTTGCCTGCATCATGGGCAACTTCCAGAGCGAGCGCCTGGCCTTGGCCCTCATGGCCAACATGACCGCGCAACTGGCCTTGGAGGAAAGCCTCCAGTGGGCCGCCCAGCGCGAAGCATTCGGCAAACCCATCGGCAAATTCCAGGTACTCAAGCATCGCCTGGCGGAAATGGCTACCGCCGTGGAGGTTTCCCGCGAGTTCACCTATCGCCAGGCCGCGAAGATGGCCGCCGGCAAGAGCGTGATCAAAGAGATTTCCATGGCCAAGAATCTGGCTACCGATACCGCTGATCGGGTGACGTATGACGCGGTGCAGATATTGGGCGGGCAGGGATATATGCGTGGCAGTCTGGTGGAGCGGCTGTATCGCGATAACCGGATTTTGTCGATTGGTGGCGGGACGCGTGAAGTGATGAATGAAATCATCAGTAAGCAGATGGGGTTGTAAACCGGGGTGTTCTTTCGGGCCTCATCGCGGGCAAGCCCGGCTCCCACAGGAGAATGCATTCCAAGGTGGGAGCCGGGCTTGCCCGCGATGGCGTCAGTACTGACGACGCTTATTTCTCGGTCAGCCCGAACTGCGTCAGGCAAAACGTCGGAATCCCCATATCGGCCAACCGCTGCGAGCCACCCAGCTCTGGCAAATCAATAATCGCCGCCGCCTCAAAAATCTTTGCCCCCATGCGCCGCACCAGGTTCGCCGCCGCAATCAGGGTGCCGCCGGTGGCGATCAGGTCATCGAACATCAGCACGGAATCGCCTTCGCACAGGCTGTCGGCGTGCACTTCCAGGAAGGCTTCGCCGTACTCGGTCTGGTAACCCTCGGCCAGCACGTCCGCCGGCAGCTTGCCTTGCTTGCGGAACAGGATGAGCGGCTTGTTGAGTTGGTAGGCGATGATCGAGCCGATCAGGAAGCCACGGGCATCCATTGCACCGATATGGGTGAAATCGGCTTCGACATAGCGTTGGGCAAAGCTGTCTGCCACCAGGCGCAGGGCGCGGGGCGATTGGAACAGCGGCGTGATGTCACGAAAGATCACACCCGGCTTGGGGAAGTCGATAACGGGGCGAATCAGGGATTTGATGTCGAACGAATCAAAAGTCATCGTCGAGGAGTCCAGAGCGGAAAACGGACTCGAAGTATACCTGCGGCCTCGCCGATTGGCGCGGCCGCAGCCTGGATCAGACCTCCAGCGAACCGCCAGCCAATGCACACAGCTGGATCGGGTCGAGGATATGCACTTCTTTACCCTCGGCGGCAATCAACTGGTTCTGCTGGAAACGGGTAAACACGCGGGACACAGTCTCCACTGCCAGGCCCAGGTAATTACCGATCTCATTGCGCGACATGCTCAGGCGGAACTGGTTGGCCGAGAACCCACGGGCGCGAAAGCGCGCCGACAGGTTGACCAGGAACGTGGCGATACGCTCGTCGGCGGTTTTCTTCGACAGCAGCAGCATCATTTGCTGGTCGTCACGAATCTCGCGGCTCATCACGCGCATCAACTGGCGGCGCAATTGCGGCAGTTGCAGGGCCAGTTCATCCAGGCGCTCGAAAGGAATTTCGCACACTGACGTGGTTTCCAGGGCCTGGGCCGACACCGGATGAATCTCGGTGTCCATCCCCGACAGCCCGACCAACTCACTGGGCAGGTGGAAACCGGTGATTTGCTCTTCGCCGCCGTCGCTGAGGCTGAAGGTCTTCAACGCGCCCGAGCGTACTGCATAGACGGAATCAAACTTGTCGCCCTGGCGAAACAGAAACTCGCCTTTTTTCAGTGGGCGGCCGCGTTTGACGATGTCGTCCAGCGCATCCATGTCTTCCAGATTCAACGAAAGTGGCAGGCAGAGGGGGGCCAGGCTGCAATCCTTGCAATGGGCCTGGCTGTGAGCGCGCAGTTTGACTGGCTCGGACATTTCTTAAATCCTTGTGGGAAAACACACATAAGACGTAAGGGTAACGCACTGGGGGGCAGCGAGGCCAGCGTGTACAGAAAACCTGCACAGGTATAAAGATTTGTTGCTTGAGGTCGATACAAAGAGCACATCTCTTAGACGGAGCTCGGATCATGTCTGTTATAGCGGCCTACAACCCGGCTATTCGCATCCCTGTTGTGCCTGACGCGAAGCCGGTTACTGCGCTCAAGGACGAAGGTCCCACCCTTGAAAAATCTTCTGAAACCAAGGTCGTGGAAGGTGTGACAGTGACTATTTCCGCTGCGGCATTCAAAGCTGCAGGCGTGGAGCAGCGCAGCAATGCGGACATCGATGACAGTGGCCTGGAAGACAACGTCAAACAGGTATTGAAAATGATCCGCCAACTGAAGCAACAGATCGCCGAAAAACAGGCCGAACTGGCGGCGGTGGCCGCGGACAGTAATCTTTCCCCTGAAGAGGCGCGTGCCAAGGCCAGCGCGCTGCAGACCGAGATCGGTTCGCTGCAGGCTGGCCTGATGTCGGCTCAGACGTCGCTGGCCAAGGCGATGAAAGGCATGAGTGCCGAGGATTCGATGAAAGCTGCCTCCCTGGCGATGTAATCAAATCACCCGCGAAAACCGTTGCCTGTTCTGGTGCTCCAGGTAGGCATCGAACACCATGCACACCGAGCGCACCAACAAGCGCCCGGCTGGCAGCACGCGAATGCCCTGGGCGTCCAGTTCGATCAAGCCATCATCAGCCATTGTCTGCAATTGCGGCCATAACTCGGCAAAATAGCCGCGAAAATCGATGTTGTACGCCTGTTCGACCCCCTCGAATACCAGGCTGAAATTGCAGATCAACTGCTGGATCACGTCCCGTCGCAACCGGTCGTCCGTAGTGCAGACCAGGCCGCGGCTGGTCGCCAGTTGCGCGCCCGCCAAGGCATTCTGGTACTGGTTCAGGTCACTGCTGTTCTGGCAATACAGGTCGCCGATCTGGCTGATCGCCGACACCCCCAGCCCAATCAGGTCGCAGTGCCCGTGGGTGGTGTAACCCTGGAAGTTGCGCTGCAGCTTGCCTTCTTCCTGGGCCACCGCCAGTTCGTCGTCCGGCAGCGCAAAGTGGTCCATGCCGATGTAGCGGTAACCGGCCTGGGTCAGCTGTTCGATGGTGGTTTGCAGCATCAGCAGTTTTTCTGCCGGCGAGGGCAGGTCGTCTGTGTTGATCCGACGCTGGGGCATGAAGCGTTCCGGCAGGTGCGCGTAGTTGAACACCGACAGGCGGTCAGGCTGCAAGCGGATAACTTCCTCCACGGTGCGCGCAAAGTTCAACGGCGACTGCTTGGGAAGGCCGTAGATCAGGTCGATATTGATCGAGCGAAATTGCAAGGTGCGCGCTGCATCGATCACGGCGCGGGTTTCCTCCAGGCTTTGCAGGCGGTTGACCGCCCGTTGCACCTCGGGGTCGAGGTCTTGCAGGCCGATGCTCACGCGGTTGAAGCCCAGTTCGCGTAGCAGGCCCATGGTGGCCCAGTCGGCTTCGCGCGGGTCGATTTCGATGCCGTAGTCGCCCGAGTCATCATCCAGCAAATTGAAATGCTGGCGCAGGCGTGTCATCACCTGGCGCAGTTCATCGTGGCTGAGAAACGTTGGCGTACCGCCGCCGAAATGCAGTTGCTCAACGGGTTGCTGCGGGTCGAGGTGGCAGGCCACCAATTGGATCTCCTGCTCCAGGCGCTGCAGGTAGGCCTGGGCGCGCCCCCGGTCCTTGGTGATCACCTTGTTGCAGGCGCAGTAGTAGCAAATGTTGGCGCAGAAGGGTACATGCACGTACAGCGACAGTGGCCGCACTGCCTTGCGGCTGTCACGCAGGGCGTGGAGCAGGTCGAAGGTGCCGACCTGGCTGTCAAATTGTACGGCGGTGGGGTAGGACGTGTAGCGCGGCCCCGCCAAGTCGTAGCGGTGAATCAGATCTGTGTCCCAACGAATGGCGTCGAGCATGCGGGCGGTCCCCCGGATTGGCTAGTGGGCCGAGTCTAGGGGCAGGGCAGGCAAGGCATGTTGATTTGCATCAACGGGGAGCGGCGCTATGCCACAGGGCCTGTTAATGCCCCATTAGCCAGTGCTGATGGGGGCCGGGCAAGGTCCAGAGGCCGAAGATCATCACCAGCACCCCGCCGGCCACCCGCACGCTGCGCTTGCGCAACAACGCCGTCACCCGTTCGGCGGCCAGCCCGGTGGCCAGCAGCACCGGCCAGGTGCCCAGCCCGAACGCCAGCATCAGCAAGGCGCTGTCCAGTGCATTGCCCTGGCTCGCCGCCCATAGCAGGGTGCTGTAGACGAGCCCGCACGGCAACCAGCCCCACAGCGCACCCAGCAACAAGGCGCGGGGCAGGCTGGACACGGGCAGCAACCGGTTGGCCACCGGCTGTAGATGCCGCCACAGGCCGCGCCCCAGGCTTTCGATACGGGTGAGGCCGCTCCACCAGCCGGCCAGGTACAGGCCCATGCACACCAACAGCAGGCCGGCGAGCACACGCATGAACATCGCTGCCGGGCTGTTGGCCACCGCCCAGCCGGCCAGGCCGATCAATAAACCGGCGGTGGCATAGCTGAGGATGCGCCCCAGGTTGTACGCCAGCAGCAGGCGAAAACGGCGGCTGCGTTGTTCCTTGGGAATGGCCAGGGTCAGCGCGCCCATCAACCCACCGCACATGCCCAGGCAGTGGCCACCACCGAGCAGGCCGAGGATCAGCGCCGAGACCAGCAAGGGCATCAGCTCAAGCATGAGGGGGCTCTTTGGGCGGTTGCTCGGGGTTGTTGGCTTCATCGATGGCGGCCAGGTGGTTCGGGTCCTGGTCATCGAACAGCACGCTATGGGCCGGGCCATCGAGGTCTTCGTACTGGCCGCTGTCCACGGCCCAGAAGAAGATGTAGATGGCCACGCCCACTAACAGCAGTGCTGCCGGAATCATCACATAGAGAGCTGGCATCTGTACTCCATGCCCACGCGGCTCAGGCCGGCAGCGGGCGGGTTGCTGGGGCGGTACCCGGGGCTTGCGCGCTCGGCAGGCGAGTCAGGCGCAACGCGTTGAGTACCACGGTCAACGAACTGAGGGACATGCCGATGGCCGCCCAGATCGGAGTGATCCAACCCAGGGCGGCGAACGGCAGCATAAGGCCATTGTACAACCCGGCCCACAACAGGTTCTCGATGATCACTCGGCGGGTGCGCCGCGCGAGGCTGAAGGCCTGCACCAGCGCATCCAGGCGGTTGGACAACAGCACCGCATCGGCGCTGGTTTTCGCCAGGTCGGTGGCCGAGCCCATCGCCACACTGATATCGGCAGCAGCCAACACCGGCACATCATTGACCCCATCGCCCAGCATCAGCACTTTGCGACCTTCCTTGTGCAGGTTTTGCAGTACCTGCAGCTTGTCGTCAGGGCGCAGGCTGCCGTGGGCCTCGTCGATACCCAGCTCAGAGGCGACACTGGCTACCATCGGCGAACTGTCGCCGGAGAGCAACAGCGTGCGCCAGCCCCGCGCCTTGCATGCGGCCAGCAAGGCGGGGGCGTCGCTGCGCAGACGGTCGTCGAGTACGAACCAGGCCAGCGCCCCGCTGCGGTCGCCCAGCAGCAGCCATTGCCCGGCTTCGTCCGGCGAGGCGGGAATCGCGCAGCCACTGAGTTCACAGACAAAACCCGGCTGGCCGATGCGCAACAGACATTCTCCCACACGACCCTCCAGGCCCAGCCCTTGCGTGCTCAGCACTTCATCGGCGGCCAGCGGCGCACGGCCGAAGGCACGGGCAATCGGGTGTTCGGAGCGGTTCTCCAGGGCGGCGGCAAGGCCCAGGCATTGGTCGCTGTCCAGCGCGCCGAGGGGCCGGATGGCGCGCAACGCCAGGCGCCCTTCGGTGAGGGTGCCGGTCTTGTCGAAAATCACCGTGTCGATCTGGTTCAGGCCCTCCAGCACATGGCCGCGGGTCAGCAGTAACCCGAGACTGTGCAAGGTACCGGTGGCTGCGGTAAGGGCGGTGGGCGTGGCCAGCGACAGGGCGCACGGACAGGTCGCCACCAGCATCGCCAGCACAATCCAGAACGCCCGGGTGGGGTCCAGCTCCCACCACAGCAGGCCGATCAGTGCGGCGGCGATCAGCGAGCACAACAAGAACCACTGTGCAGCGCGGTCGGCGATCTGCGCCAGGCGCGGCTTCTCGGCCTGGGCGCGCTCCAGCAGGCGCACGATGGCGGACAGGCGCGTGTCATGCCCCAGGGCGCGTACTTGGACGGTCAGCGCGCCTTCGACATTCAGCGTGCCGGCCGTGACGCTCTCACCCGTGCGCCGAGGTTGCGGCAGGTACTCGCCGGTCAGCAGGGATTCATCAATGCTGGATTGGCCGTCGAGAATCACCCCATCCGCCGGCAGCACCGCACCGGGATGCACCAGCACACGATCACCCAGTGCCAACTCGCTGAGCAGGATGCGTTCGCTCTGGCCATTGTCCTTGAGGCGCAGGCAGGAGGCGGGCAACAGGTTGACCAGTTGGGCGGTGGCTGCGGCAGTACGCTCCCGGGCGCGGCGCTCAAGGTAGCGTCCGGCCAGCAGGAACAGGGCAAACATGCCCACGGCATCGAAATACAACTCGCCTACGCCAGTGATCGCCGTCCAGATGCCGGCCAGGTACGCGCCGCCAATCGCCAGGGACACCGACACGTCCATGGTCAGGTGGCGCGTGCGCAGGTCACGCAGGGCGCCTTTGAAGAAGGGCGCGCAGCTGTAGAACACGATGGGCGTGGTCAGAAACATCGCGACCCAGCGCAGGATGACGTGCAGTTCCGGGCTCAGGTCGATATTGAATTCCGGCCAAGTGGCCATGGTTGCCATCATGGCCTGGAACCACAGCAAGCCGGCGACTCCCAGTTGTCGCAGGGCCAGGCGATTCTCGCTGGCCAATTGTTCGGCGGCGCGGTCGGCCTGGTAAGGGTGGGCGGCGTAACCGATATGGCGCAGCTCGCTGAGCAGTTGGCTCAACGGCAATTGCCCATCGGCCCAGCGCACGTGCAGGCGGTGGTTGGACAGGTTCAATCGCGCTTCGGCCACCGCAGGCAGGCTGCGCAGGTGTTTCTCGATCAACCAGCCGCAGGCGGCGCAACTGATGCCTTCCATCAGCAAGGTGGTTTCGGCCAGGTCGCCTTGATGGCGGACAAAGGGTTTTTGCACATCGGCGCGATCGTACAGCGCCAGCTCGTCCACCAATTGCACGGGCAGCGCCTCGGGGTTGGCCGAGGCTTCGCTGCGGTGTTGGTAATAGCTTTCCAGCCCGCCGTCCACTATCGCCTCGGCCACGGCCTGGCAGCCCGGGCAGCAGAGTTCACGGCGTTCGCCGAGGATCTGGGCGGTGAACCGGCTTCCGGAGGGGACGGGTAGGGCGCAGTGGTAGCAGGGGGTGGGTTGGGTCATTACTCGGTTCCGCAGATCGTTCCCACGCTTTGCGTGGGAATGTTGCCCGTGACGCTCTGCGTCACAAAGCGGACGCAGAGCGTCCAGCAAGGCGTTACCACGCAGAGCGTGGGAACGATCATCGTCTACTTCTTCAAGTCTTCAGCGCCCTGCAACGGTTCGTCACCCAGCAACAAATCCTTGTCATGGCTGACCTCTTCCTCTTCGAACAGGCGCCAGGTGTTGCCGCCTTCCACGCCAAGCAGTTCCACGAAACGGCGACCTTCGACCTTGTCGGTGACCTGGCCAATGTAGCGGCCGGGCTCGCTGTCGCTGCGGGTGAGGTTGATCTTGCGATCCTTCTCTGGCTGGGTCGGGGAGATCAGGTTCAGCTCCAGGGTATTTGGATTGCTGTAGCCAGTCAGTTGCAGCTCGACCTCGCCGGTCAGTTCGTCCAGGTGCAGCTTGCCGCGCAGTTGCAGGGTCTGGGCCAGGCGTTCGCGGTCCAGGGAACGGTTGATGCCTTTGCCGGCCTCGTAGTAGTTGTCGTTGACCAGATTGTCCGGGTTGTTCACTGCGATGGTCACCATGGACAAGGTCAGGGTCACCGAGCAGGCCAGAATCGCGATGATGATCCAGGGCCAGAGGTGCTTGTACCAAGGGCTGGCGGCAGTAGTTGCGGGCATGCGTATGTTCCCTGTTAACGGACTTGTGGGCCGATGAATCGGCTCTTGGCTTCAATATGGACGCTGGTGTCATCGGCGTCTTCGAGGATGAAGGTCACCTCGTTGGTGCTCGACGGCAACTGCTCGGGCGCACTCGACAACTCCACCGGCATGCTGACGATATCGCCGGCGGCCACTTTGATTTCGCGCCGGCCTTGCAGCTTGAGGTCTGGCAGGCCAGCGGCGTCGAGCACGTAGGTGTGGTCGCGCTGGTCTTTGTTCATGATCTTCAGGCTGTAGACGTTTTCGATGCGCCCTTCGGCGTTCTCGCGATACAGCACGCGGTCTTTGCTGACGTCGAAACCTACCAGCGAGCGCATGAAGAAGGCCGACACCAACAGGCTGATCATCGCCAGCAACACCAGGGCGTAACCGATCAGGCGCGGGCGCAGCTTATGGGTTTTCTGCCCCGAAAGGTTGTGTTCGGTGGTGTAGCTGATCAGGCCGCGTGGGTACTCCATCTTGTCCATGATGTTGTCGCAGGCATCGATACAGGCGGCGCAACCGATGCACTCGATTTGCAGCCCGTCGCGGATATCGATACCGGTAGGGCACACCTGCACGCACATCGTGCAGTCGATGCAGTCGCCCAGGCCCTGGGCCTTGTAGTCGGTACCCTTTTTACGTGGGCCACGCACTTCGCCACGGCGCGGGTCATAGGACACGATCAAGGTGTCCTTGTCGAACATCACGCTCTGGAAGCGCGCATAGGGGCACATGTAGATGCACACCTGCTCACGCAGCCAGCCGGCGTTGCCGTAGGTGGCGAGGGTGAAGAAACCCACCCAGAAATACGACCAGCCATCGGCCTGGCCAGTGAAAAAGTCGAACACCAGTTCGCGAATCGGCGAGAAGTAGCCGACGAAGGTGATGCCGGTGGCAAAGCCGATCAGCAGCCACAGGCTGTGCTTGCTGAACTTGCGCAGGAATTTGTTGGCGCTCATGGGCGCTTTGTCGAGCTTGATGCGCTGGTTGCGGTCGCCTTCGGTGACCTTTTCGCACCACATGAAGATCCATGTCCACACGCTCTGTGGGCAGGTATAGCCGCACCACACACGCCCGGCGTATACGGTGATAAAGAACAGGCCAAATGCCGCGACAATGAGAATGCCCGACAGCAGGATGAAATCCTGAGGCCAGAACGTTGCGCCGAAAATAAAGAATTTACGCTCCGGCAGGTTCCACCACACCGCCTGGTGACCGCCCCAATTCAGCCACACCGTGCCGAAGTACAACAGGAACAGAGCGGCACCGCCGACCATGCGCAAGTTGCGGAACAAGCCAGTGAAGGCGCGGGTGTAGATCTTCTCTCTCGAAGCGTAAAGGTCGACGGTCTTGGCAGGCGGGGTAACGTCATGTACCGGTATCTGGTCGCTCATCATTGCATCCCACGGCGGTGGAGATTTGCCTCGGCCAGTACGTGCCAGCCGGGGTCAAATTAAGGGTGTTGCAGTGGCCTAATGATACGCCCCCGATGGTGCGCAAAGGGTGCGACCTTTGGTCGCGTTGGGGGAAATCAATTGATGGTGTACGTGACCTGGATCAATTGACTTGGCAAGTATGGACGGTTTTTGTCGGTAAGCTGGTCATTCGTCCCATGGATTGATCAGTGCAACGCCGCTCGATTGGAAGTCGCTGATGTTGCGCGTGACGACGGTGAGCCCATGAACCAGCGCAGTTGCGGCAATCAATGAATCACTTTCGTTGGCTCGGTCGGGTACATGCAAGTGTGCGCAACGCAACGCGACTGCTGCATCGACGGGCAGGATTCTGGCATCAAAGGCGGGCATCACATGACGCTTGAGCCAGGCTCTCAACACCTTCCCCTGCGCCGGGTCTCGCCGCTCAATTCGCAGGACTCCGGTTTCCAATTCCTTCAGCGTGATCGCCGAAATAAACATACGTGGCGCCACCACACTTTTTGCCCACGCCACGACATTTGCATCAGCCTGAGGTTTACGCAGTTCAGAGATCACATTCGTGTCGAGTAAATACATCAAGAAAAGTCCACGGGGCGATGAATGATCACGGCACGTTCGGTTTCGAAGTCGATATCGGCGGCTTCCGGCATCACCAAAAGATCAACGATGTCGGCGTTCAGACCTGTCAGCTTCTGGTAGTCCTCAATGCTTAGCAGTACATGGGCAGGCTTGCCGCGATCAGTGATAAAAACCGGCCCTTTGCGGGCGGCTTTTTTGGCACCACTTGTGTCTTGGTTGAATTCGCGGCTGGAAATGGTCGTGATGGTCATGGGGTAGGTCCCCCTTCGCTGGACTGAATGTAGTTACGTTACTACCTGGCGAATGCGCGCGGCAAGGTTGAGGCTACGAACGGTAGATTTGGCTTTGAAAGGTTCGCAGCTAAAACAAAAAAGCCCCGCCAGCATTCGCTGTGCGGGGCTCGATTATTGTTTCAGAGGTCTTACTGCTCCTCAGCCTTCTTATCCCCATGCGACAAGCTATACACATACGCCGCAAGCAAGTGCACCTTGTCATTGCCCTGCAACTGCTCCTGCGCGGGCATCTGGCCCTGGCGGCCATAACGGATGGTCTGCTGCAGTTGCGCAAAGCTTGAACCGTAGATGAACGCCCCCGGATGCGTCAGGTCCGGCGCGCCCATGGCGGGGGTGCCTTTACCGGCCGGGCCGTGGCAGGCCACGCAGTTGGCGGCGAAGAGTTTCTCACCGTTGGCCACATCGGCCTTGGCACCTTCCGGCAGTTTGCGACCATCGAGTTGGGTCACCACAAAGCCTGCTACGTCAGCCACGCCTTGCTCGCCGATGACTTCGGCCCAGCCTGGCATCACCGCGTGGCGGCCCTTCATGATGGTTTCCTTGATGGTGTTGGGTTCGCCACCCCAGCGCCAGTCGGCGTCGGTCAGGTTGGGGAAACCGTATGCGCCCTTGGCGTCGGAGCCGTGGCACACCGAGCAGTTGGAGGCGAACAGGCGGCCGCCCATCTTCAAGGCTTGCGGGTCCTTGGCGACTTCTTCAATCGGCATCGACGCGAATTTGGCGAAGATCGGCCCGAACTTGGCCTCCGACCTGGCCATTTCCTTTTCCCACTCGTGCACGCCGGTCCAGCCGGTCTGGCCGTTGGCGAACGGGGTTTGCTTGTCGTTGTCGAGGTAGTTGTAGCCTGGCAGCAGGCCCTTCCAGTTGCCGAGGCCAGGGTAGAGCACCAGGTAACCAAGGGCGAAGACGATGGTGCCGACAAACAGCATGAACCACCACTTGGGCAGCGGGTTGTCGTACTCCTCGATGCCGTCGAACGAGTGGCCGACGGTCTCGTCCGTCTGCTCGGTGCGCTGGCCCTTGCGGGTCGACAGCAGCAGCCAGGTCAGGGCGAAGATGGTACCCAGACTGAGGACTGTGACGTACAGACTCCAGAACGTAGTCATTCTTTGTTACTCCTAGAAGCTTGCTCGACGTGCTTGATGGCTTCGGGATCATCTGCAAAGGGCAGCATGGTCGCGTCGTCAAACTCCGACTTGCGCCGTGGGCTGAACACCCACAACGCCAGGCCGATAAAGGCCACCATCACCACAACGGTGCCCAGGCCACGAATCATCCCGATATCCATGTAGGTCACCGTTTGCTTTTGATGATGGTGCCAAGGCCTTGCAGGTAGGCCACCAATGCGTCCATTTCGGTCTTGCCCTTCACGGCGGCGGCCGCACCGGCGATGTCTTCGTCGGTGTAGGGCACCCCCAGGGTGCGCAAGACTTCCATCTTCTTCGCGGTGTCCTTGCCGTCGAGCTTGTTTTCCACGAGGAACGGGTACGCCGGCATTTTCGACTCAGGTACCACGTTGCGCGGGTTGTACAGGTGCGCACGCTGCCAGTCATCGGAGTAACGCCCACCCACACGGGCCAGGTCCGGGCCGGTGCGCTTGGAACCCCACAGGAACGGGTGGTCCCACACGCTTTCACCGGCGACCGAGTAGTGGCCGTAGCGTTCGGTTTCGGCGCGGAAGGGGCGGATCATCTGCGAGTGGCAGCCCACGCAACCGTTGGCGATGTAGACGTCGCGGCCTTCCAGTTCGAGGGCGGTGCGCGGCTTCATGCCTTCGACCGGCTTGTTGGTCACGTCCTGGAAAAACAGTGGGACGATTTGGGTCAGGCCGCCGATGCTCACGGCGATGACCATGAAGAAGGCCAGCAGGCCGATGTTCTTCTCGACTACTTCATGCTTCATCAGTGAGCTCCCACAACGGCGATCTTGGCGGCGGCTTCGGCTTCTACAGGGTCGCTGGCACGCACGGTGCGCCAGACGTTGTAGGCCATCAACAGCATGCCGCTGGCAAAGAACGCACCGCCCAGGGCACGTACGATAAAGCCCGGGTGGCTGGCTTGCAGCGCTTCGACGAAGGAGTAGGTGAGGGTGCCGTCATCGTTGATCGCACGCCACATCAGGCCCTGGGTGATGCCGTTGACCCACATCGAGGCGATGTAGAGCACGGTGCCGATGGTGGCCAGCCAGAAGTGTGCGTTGATCAGCCCGACGCTGTGCATCTGCACGCGGCCGAACAGTTTGGGGATCATGTGGTACAGCGCGCCGATGGAGATCATCGCCACCCAGCCCAGCGCCCCGGCGTGTACATGGCCGATGGTCCAGTCGGTGTAGTGGGACAGCGAGTTGACGGTCTTGATCGCCATCATCGGACCTTCAAAGGTCGACATGCCGTAGAACGCCAGGGACACCACCAGAAACCGCAGGATCGGGTCGGTGCGCAGCTTATGCCAGGCGCCCGAGAGGGTCATCATGCCGTTGATCATGCCGCCCCAGCTTGGCGCCAGCAGGATGATCGACATCGCCATGCCCAGGGACTGTGCCCAATCCGGCAAAGCGGTGTAGTGCAAGTGGTGAGGGCCGGCCCAGATGTACAGGGTGATCAGCGCCCAGAAGTGCACGATGGACAGGCGATAAGAGTAGATCGGACGCTCGGCCTGCTTGGGCACGAAGTAGTACATCATCCCCAGGAAACCGGTGGTGAGGAAGAAGCCTACGGCGTTGTGGCCGTACCACCACTGGATCATCGCGTCCGTTGCGCCGGAATAGGCCGAATAGGACTTGAACAGGTTCACCGGCAGGGAGGCGTGGTTGACGATGTGCAGCATCGCCGTGACCACGATAAAGGCCCCGTAGAACCAGTTGCCCACGTAGATGTGCTTGGTCTTGCGCTTGACGATGGTGCCGAAGAACACCAGGCCGTAGGTCACCCACACGATGGCAAGCAAAATGGCGATCGGCCATTCCAGCTCAGCGTATTCCTTGGTGGTGGTGTAGCCCAGGGGCAGGCTGATGATGGCGCCGACGATGACCGCCTGCCAGCCCCAGAAGGTGAAGGCGGCCAGACCATCGGAAATCAGTCGCGTCTGGCAGGTGCGCTGCACGACATAGTAGGAGGTGGCAAACAGTGCACATCCGCCGAAGGCGAAGATCACCAAGTTGGTGTGCAGTGGGCGCAGGCGGCCGAAAGTCGTCCAGGGCAGGTCGAAATTCAATTGCGGCCAAACCAGTTGCGAGGCGATGAACACCCCGAGCCCCATGCCAAGGATCCCCCAGACCACCGTCATGATGGCGAACTGGCGGACTACCTTATAGTTATAAGCAGTCGGACTGATTGCTGTGCTCATTCTAAGGTTCCACGGTTTAGGTTTTTTTATAGGTAAAATCGGCCGCAAGTATGTAGAAACCGAGGGGCCATTGCAACGCAATGGCTGACCTGTATCAATGCGTTCCACGCCAGATTCTGCGCCCTTTCCATGTTTGGTGTAAGGATAAAGACCGAAATAGAAAGCTGATCAAGTGGACAGGAATTTTATAGGGCGCAACGGATACCGTCGCCTACGCCAGAATTGCTCCACTGTGGGAACAAGCGTAGACCCGAATAGGAGGAGGGGAAAGTTGGGTTTGGAAGGGGTGCGACACTTGGTCGCGACTTATGCCTGTGGCGAGGGCGCTTGCTCCCGTTGGGCTGCGTAGCGGCCCCAAAATCGTGGGAGCGCTTCGCACTCCAGCGGGAGCAAGCTCCCTCGCCACAGGTAGAGCTTTTACTGCGGTTGGCTGTCTGGCGTTGCGCCTTCAGCGTTATGGGACAGGCTGTACACGTAAGCCGCCAGCAAGTGCACCTTGTCATTGCCTTGCAGCACGTCCTGAGCCGGCATCTGGCCCTGGCGACCATGGCGGATGGTCTGCTGCAACTGCGCCAGGCTGGTGCCGTAGATAAAGCCCGCAGGCTCGGTCAGGTTGGGCGCACCCATGGCTTCCACGCCGTGACCTTGCGGACCATGACACGCCACGCAAGTGGTGCTGAAGGCGGCTTGCCCGGCGGCCAGGTCGGCGGTGTTGTCGGCGGGCAACGGCAGCTTGGCCAGGTCGTGACGCACATAGGCGGCGACGTTCTTCACCCCGTCCTCGCCCAGCACTTCACCCCAGGCCGGCATCGCCGCGTGGCGACCGTTCAGGATGGTGGCCTTGATGGCCTCGGCCGAACCGCCCCAGCGCCAGTTGTTGTCGGCCAGGTTGGGGAAGCCATAGGCGCCCTTGGCGTCCGAGCCGTGGCACACCGCACAGTTGGAGGCAAACAGGCGACCGCCCATCTTCAACGCTTGCGGGTCCTTGGCGACTTCTTCCACCGGCATGGCCGCGAACTTGGCGAAGATCGGCCCGAACCTGGCGTCGGCCTTGGCCATTTCCTTGTCCCATTCCTTGGTCTGGGTCCAGCCGTCTTCATAGCCCGGCAGTACGCCTTTCCAGTTGCCCAGGCCCGGGTAGAGGATCAGGTAGCCGACGGCAAACACCAGGGTGCCGGCGAACAACATGAACCACCACTGGGGCAGCGGGTTGTCGTATTCCTCGATACCGTCGAAGGCGTGGCCCATAGTCTGGTCGACGCTGCCCTTGGTCTCGCCCTTGCGGGTGCCGACCAACAGCCAGGTCAGGCCGATCAGGCTGCCCAGGGTCAATACGCAGATCCATGTACTCCAGAACGTAGTCATGGCCGAGTGCTCCTTGTGGCTGGCTCTGCTTGAGCGTCGGATGGGGAAGGTTCATCGGCAAACGGCAGCAGGCGCGCCTGCTCGAATTCCGCATTGCGGCGGTTGTTGAACACCCACAGCGACAGGCCGATAAAGGCGATGGCGACCACCAGCGTGCCAAGGCCGCGGATGGTGCCTGCATCGAATTCAAATCCCATGGCTCACCTCTTGCTCTTGATGGCAGTGCCGAGCACTTGCAGGTAGGAAACCAGCGCGTCCATCTCGGTCTTGCCCTTGAGGCTGGCGACGGCGCCATTGATGTCGTCGTCGGTGTACGGCACGCCGAGGGTGCGCATCACTTTCAACTTGGTCTCGGTGTGGCTGCTGTCGACGGCGGCGGTAACCAGCCAGGGGTAGGCCGGCATTTTCGACTCCGGCACCACGTTGCGCGGGTTGTACAAGTGCGCGCGGTGCCAGTCGTCCGAGTAGCGCGCGCCGACGCGGGCCAGGTCCGGCCCGGTACGTTTGGAGCCCCACAGGAACGGGTGGTCCCACACGCTTTCGCCAGCCACCGAGTAGTGGCCGTAGCGCTCGGTCTCGGCGCGGAACGGGCGGATCATCTGCGAGTGGCACTGCACGCAGCCTTCGCGGATGTAGATGTCGCGGCCTTCCAGTTGCAGCGCGGTGTAGGGCTTCATGCCTTCGACCGGTTTGTTGGTCACGTCCTGGAAGAACAGCGGGACGATCTGCGTCAGGCCACCGATGCTCACGGCGAGCACCATCAGCAGCATCAACAGGCCGACGTTCTTTTCAATCGTTTCGTGTTTCATCATCGACTCCTCAGGCCATCTGCGCGGCAGCGGTGACTTCGGCAGGTTGCGCCGAACGCACGGTGCGCCATGTGTTGTAAGCCATCAGGAACATGCCGCTGAGGAAGATCGCACCGCCCACCAGACGCACGATGAAGCCTGGGTGGCTGGCCACCAGGGTTTCGACGAAGGAGTAGGTGAGGGTGCCGTCTTCGTTGACCGCACGCCACATCAGGCCCTGGGCGATGCCGTTGACCCACATCGAGGCGATGTAGAGCACGGTGCCGATGGTGGCCAGCCAGAAGTGCGCGTTGATCAGGCCGAGGCTGTACATCTGCTCGCGACCGAAGACTTTCGGGATCATGTGGTACAGCGCGCCGATGGAGATCATCGCCACCCAGCCCAGCGCCCCGGCGTGTACGTGGCCGATGGTCCAGTCGGTGTAGTGGGAGAGGGCGTTGACGGTCTTGATCGCCATCATCGGGCCTTCGAAGGTCGACATGCCGTAGAAGGCCAGGGAGACGACGAGGAAGCGCAGGATCGGGTCGCTGCGCAACTTATGCCAGGCACCCGAGAGGGTCATCATGCCGTTGATCATGCCGCCCCAGCTTGGCGCCAGCAGCACCAGTGACATCACCATGCCCAGGGACTGCGCCCAGTCCGGCAAGGCGGTGTAGTGCAAGTGGTGAGGGCCGGCCCAGATGTACAGGGTGATCAACGCCCAGAAGTGCACGATCGACAAACGATAGGAATACACCGGGCGCTCGGCCTGTTTGGGCACGAAGTAGTACATCATGCCGAGGAAGCCCGCAGTCAGGAAAAAGCCTACCGCGTTGTGCCCATACCACCACTGCACCATGGCATCGGTCGCACCGCCGTACAGCGAGTAGGACTTGGTCAGGCTGACCGGGATTTCCAGGTTATTGACGATATGCAAAATGGCCACGGTGATGATGAACGCGCCGAAGAACCAGTTACCCACATAGATGTGCTTGGTCTTGCGTTTCATGATCGTGCCGAAGAACACGATGGCGTAGGCGACCCAGACGATGGTGATCAGGATGTCGATCGGCCATTCCAGCTCGGCGTATTCCTTGGAGCTGGTGTAGCCCAGTGGCAGGCTGATGGCGGCCAGCAGGATCACCAGCTGCCAGCCCCAGAAGCAGAACGCGGCGACTTTCGGCGCGAACAGCTGCGTCTGGCAGGTGCGTTGCACCGAGTAAAAGGAGCTGGCGAACAGCGCACAGCCACCGAACGCGAAGATCACCGCGTTGGTGTGCAAAGGGCGCAGGCGGCCGAAGCTGGTCCAAGGCAAATCGAAGTTGAGCGCAGGCCAAACCAATTGGGCTGCGAGAAAAACCCCGAGCCCCATGCCGACGATGCCCCACACCACCGTCATAATGGCGAATTGGCGGACCACCTTGTAGTTATAGGCGGTACTTAAAGTAGTGTTCATGGTTCCCCATCCACGGTTCAACCCAAGCAAGTGCGGCACTTGGGCTGGAGTTATAGGCAGACTAAAAAGCGAGGCAAGCATGGGCAAAGAGCACAAGGCCAGTATTGACGGGGATCAATGGGCGCAGTGTGTACGGGAACATGGCTGGTTGTGGGATGTCGCCACGGGCACGACTTCGGATAAGCCGGTCACGTTGATCCTGGCCCACGGCGCTGGCGCACCGATGGACTCGGCATTCATGAACGACATGGCTGCACGCCTTGCCGGGCATGGCGTGAACGTGTTGCGCTTCGAGTTCCCGTACATGGCCCAGCGCCGCTTGGACGGGGGCAAGCGCCCGCCGAATCCGGCGCCGAAACTGCTGGAGGCGTGGCGTGAGGTGTATGCCCAGGTGCGACGTCATGTCGCTGGGAAACTGGCGATTGGCGGCAAGTCCATGGGCGGGCGCATGGCCAGTTTGTTGGCCGATGAATTGGGCGCCGATGGGTTGGTGTGCCTGGGCTATCCGTTTTATGCGGTTGGCAAGCCAGAGAAGCCCCGGGTGGAGCACTTGGCTGCGCTTACGACGCCCACCTTGATTGTGCAGGGCGAGCGTGATGCCTTGGGCAATCGAGCGGCGGTGGAGGGGTATGCGTTATCGCCGAGCATTGAGGTGATGTGGCTGGTGGCGGGGGATCATGATTTGAAGCCGTTAAAGGCGTCGGGGTTCAGTCATGAGCAGCATTTGGAGGTGGCGGCCATCAAAGCGTCAGGTTTTCTCGCCTGACGCTTTGTGAGGAGGTTGGGTGTTGCAAAGGTGATGAGTTTTTTTAAAACTGTTCGTATTGAATCTCGAACATTTCGAAATCACCCGTAACATTCATGTGGGCCGACCGATCTTCAAAAGTTGCTTTGAAAGAACCTGTTGCTCTTTGCGTAAACGTATTGATGGTGATCGTTACTTGGGCCTCCTCAGCCAGGTAATGTGTAACTGCATAATTTGGGTAATCGATGGAGTGATAACCTCCAAATTCCGTTGTGAGGTTATAGGTTTTAGTTATATTCCCTTCTTCATAAGGAATCTTGAAGTGATAACCCAGCAGGTTCTTATCCTTAAAGGATCCTATTAACCCTTCGATAGCCCATCGCGTCTTATCTTTGTTGTGGTAAAAATATACTCTTTCCGCAGATGTGCTTTCGTTGCATTTAATCCACGTAAACGTATTTTTAGACGTGGAGTTTTCTTGATTTTCCAAGGAGTAGAGGTCGGTCGACATTATAAAGCTCCTTTATATCGGGGTGGGTTTAAGTTTGTCAGGGGGTTGAGGTCTCACTGTACGAGCATCCGTGAAAATGATGTGGCTACGGGCAGTCTTTTATAGGCATAAACGTGCCGTTAGTCATGTCTACACGGTCGCGGATTTTATTTTTAAAGGTGGCTTCGCAGCGCAACGGCTGCTGAGTCAGTGTAAGCGTTACATTGTATTCGTCTTCATAGGTGCCACCGCCGAAGGGAGCATAGTAAAAATTCGATTTCTCATCACCGTTTTTAAATGTTTCATCGATGATCTGTTCATTTTCATCGTCGCAGTAAATAAAAATAGCCCATTCACGGTATTGAGGCGTACCCCATTCTCCCTCCTCGCTGGTCAGATACCATGCCTTGCTTGAACTGGAGTAGGCCAACCAGCCCTCCGTCTTGTATTGAGTTTGTCCTTCTGTCCACTTAAAGATCGAATGTTGTGAGGCAAGGGTAGTTCCAGGCCACTCACAGCAGCATTTTATTTCGCGTAATTCCGACGCTGTGTCAGCGAAAGAACCTTCGAAATTCAGCGTTGTGTTCCCTGTGCTTTCGTCAACGGTTACTTCAATGTCGCCGACAGGTTTAATACGTTCTTCCGTTTCAGGTGCGTTATTGTTTGCACCTTGAATGTACAGGTGGGCGAAGGCTTCCGGGTTTTGCTTGATTGATTTGTTAGGTGATGTACTTATGGAGTCGCAAGGTATTTTCAGTAACAGTGATTGTTGAGTGTCTGGGGACTGGAGCGTCAACTTGACCCAATACTGATTATTGTATTCGGATAGGTGCAGTGGGAGAGCCCAGCCTTCCAATGTTCTTTCGTTGTTCGATGATTTTTCAGTCCATTGCACACGCCCCATGGTTTTTGGGAAGGGATGCAGGGCGCTATTTGAATCGGCAGGTCGGGACATGGCGGTGTGCTCCTGTTTGACAGGTTCACACTATAAGGAGGGAGGCGTTCAAAGGTTAACTGTGAGAATTGACAGTTTTATAGAATGCTTTGTGATAAAAAGATGATGAGTGATAGCCATCTGCAAGGGGCTCACTTGTTGGAGAAAGTGAGCCCTTGAAGTTCTACCGGTTAAAACGCTCCACCAGCGAGTACTGAGTATTCGCCGTATGAGTCAGTTCTTCACTCAACTGCGCCGAGTTCATCGCCTGCTCTGAGGTCTGGTCGGCCAACAGCGCAATAGTGCTGATGTTACGGCTGATCTCCTCGGCCACGGCGCTTTGCTCTTCGGTGGCCGCGGCAATCTGGGTGGTCATGTCGGTGATATTGGCCACCGCCTCACTGATGCCCACCAACGCCTGATCCGCTTCCATCACACGTGCTACACCCTCTTCAGCTTGGCGATGCCCGGCGTCCATGGTTTGCACGGCCGCAGCCGCCGTGTGTTGCAGCTTGGCGATCAGGGCATGGATCTGCCCGGTGGATTCGGCCGTACGCTGCGCCAGTTGGCGCACTTCATCGGCGACCACCGCAAAACCACGGCCCATCTCACCGGCACGCGCGGCTTCGATAGCGGCGTTGAGCGCCAGCAAGTTGGTCTGGTCGGCGATGCCCTTGATTACATCGACAACGCCGCCAATTTCATCGCTGTCCTTGGCCAGTTGAGTGACGGTCACGCCGGTCTCGCCAACGGCGGCCGAAAGCCGCTGAATCGCCTCGCGGGTTTCCCCGGCGATATCGCGGCCGCGACCGGTCAGGCGGTTGGCTTCCTGGGTGGCGTCGGCGGTGCGCTGCACGTGGCTGGCCACTTCTTGGGTGGTCGCCGCCATCTGGTTTACCGCAGTGGCCACCTGTTCGGTTTCCACACGCTGACGTTCCAGGCCGCTGGAGCTGTTGTGCGCCAGGGTGTTGGACTGTGCCGCCTGATCGTTGAGGTGCTCGGCAGTGTCCTGCAAGCGGGTCAGGCAGGTCTTCAGACGCGCTTCCTGGCTGAGGATCGACATTTCCAGTCGGGCCTGGGCGCCACGGCTGTCGGTGTACATCTGCGCAATCAGCGGGTCGGACGTGGTCTGTTCGGCCAAGCGCAGCAAACGCTTGAGACCGCGCTGTTGCCAGCTCAAGCCCAGCAGGCCCAACGGCACCGACAGCGCCGCTGCCAGGGCAAAGCCCCATTGGGAGGTGAGGGTGGCGCCGATCATGAAGCTCAGTTGGCTGACCAGGATAAACGGCAGCCAGTCCTGCAGCACCGGCAGCCATTTGTCGCGCTGGGGAATCGCCGACTTGCCCTGGTTGATGCGTTGATAGAGCGCTTCGGCCCGGCGGATCTGCTCGGCGGTGGGCTTGATGCGCACCGATTCGTAGCCGATCACCTGGTTGCCGTCGAATACCGGTGTCACATAGGCGTTAACCCAGTAGTGGTCGCCGGTCTTGCAGCGATTCTTGACAATGCCCATCCATGGCAAGCCTTGTTTGAGCGTGGACCACATGTGCGCGAACACCGCCGAAGGCACATCCGGGTGACGCACCAGGTTGTGCGGAGCACGGACCAGTTCGTCACGGGTGAACCCACTGATTTCGACAAACGCGTCGTTGCAGTAGGTAATGACACCCTTGGCATCTGTGGTGGAGATCAACCGTTGCTGAGCGGGGAAGGTACGTTCGCGCTGGGTAACGGGTTGGTTATTACGCATGATTGTTCAATCCGCAAGGCTTTCAGGGGGTATCGGCCATGCTGGGTATTTATTTAACTTATTTTTGCAACAATCCTGGGAGCAGAGTGCCGACTGTGGCGAGGGAGCTTGCTCCCGCTGGGCTGCGAAGCGGCCCCAAACAACTTGCGGGCGCTACGCACCCGAGCGGGAGCAAGCTCCCTCGCCACAACAGCTCGTTCTTACAGTCGGGCAGGCTTAGCTGGCCAGCATTGGGTAGGTGAACAAGCCGAAGTGCAGCAGATTCAAGCCAAAATGCGTGGCAATCGCTGCGCCGAGCCCGCCAAAGCGATACGCCAGGCCGTAACCGACCCCGGCAATACTGGCCAGCGTCACCCATTGCCAACCCGCACCACAATGCATCAGGCCGAATAACAGCGAGGCCAGCAGCAGCGCGATGTTCTCGCCGTAGGGCAAGTGTTTGAAGCGTTGGCTCAGGCCGCCCTGAACATAGCCACGAAACAGCGCTTCTTCCACCAGCGTCACCAGCAGCAGGTTATTGAGTACCCACAGCCATGCCTGGTCCGGCCATTTCGGTGCCCAACTGATCATTCCCATCAGTGCGGCGCCACCCAATACGGCGATGGCGGTCAGGGTCAGTGCCAGGGCGGTGACGCAGATCGACAGGCGCAATGAGCGTCTCGCCACAATCCACGGGCAGGCCAGCAACAGCCAGAAGCCTATCAGGGGCTTGTCCTGGTTCAGGTACATCGAGAAGGGCACTGAGTCCGGCGTAAAACGCTGGGGCGCAATACCGCGGCCGTTATAGAAACCCGGCAGCCAGTGCATCACCAGGCCCAGGGCCAGTACGATAAACAAGCCTTGGCCCAAGTAGCGTGCCCAAGGGTTGCGTTGCTGGCGCACGGCGTACCCGGCCACCAGCAGCAGTGCGATGGAGACCGCCGCCAGTACGCCCAGTTGGCCGTAGATCAAAGCCACGACATAGCCAATGGAAAGTAGGGTGAGGTACAGCCAGGGCAAAGCAATCATGTGAAATCCTTCGAAAAATCCGGGCGGCATTATAGCGAGTGGCCAGGTTCTAGGGCATGAAAACGCCTCCATGTACAAGGCAAGGGGGAAAGGATTGCAAAGTATGTTTGCGGCTGGTTATAGTCGTCGCGTCTTTATATCCCTTCAAAAAGATCAGCACATGCCAGCTTCCCAGCGCATAGCGGTAGTCGATTCAGCGGTCAACGCCGTGGTCGTGCCGTGCCGTGGCAAGCAGCCTGCGCAGGTCAGTCATTACCCCCCACCTGTCAGTAGCACGCCGGTGTACGCAGTCGTATCACCGCCGGGTGTTGGCATTTCGGGCTGATCAGCGATTCGCTGTTGCCCGTGCCTGCCTGAAAAAACCTACTGAAATTCAGTTTTTTACTGAGTCGGCTTTTTGCCTGATAACAGGTGGTAACCATGTCTGTGCTTTCGAAACAATCCGTGGCCGCGGCGGCCTCGACGAGCGTGTTTGTCTTGCTGTGGAGCAGCGGGGCGATCTTCTCCAAGTTGGGCCTGGCCCATGCGTCGCCCTTTGCCTTTCTGTTGATCCGGTTTGCCATTGCCCTGATGGGGTTGGTAGTGCTGATCCCGCTCCTCAAGTTGAAGCTGCCACGTCCCGGCAAGCCGCTGCTGTATGCGGC
Organism: Pseudomonas sp. PA-1-3F; assembly: GCF_021609665.1. NCBI lineage: Bacteria > Pseudomonadati > Pseudomonadota > Gammaproteobacteria > Pseudomonadales > Pseudomonadaceae > Pseudomonas > Pseudomonas sp. PA-1-3F. Next base: position 60,210 of record NZ_WJZD01000029.1, read on the forward strand.
GGCGACGGGCCTGGTTTTGCTGGGGGCCTATCAGATTTTCTATCTGCTGGCCCTGGACCTCAACGTCACCCCTGGGGTGATGGCGACCATCATGGGTGTGCAGCCGATCCTCACCGTGGTACTGATGGAGCGCCAACGCTCCTGGCGCCGGCTGTTCGGCCTGGGGTTGGGGTTGGCTGGCTTGATTATGGTGGTGTATCAGGGCATCGGGCTGGCGGGCATGTCCCTGGCGGGGATGCTGTTCGGGCTGCTGGCGCTGGCGAGCATGACGTTTGGCTCGATCATGCAAAAGCGCATCACCGACAATCCTTTGGGCACGCTGCCACTGCAATACTTGGCCGGGCTGTTGCTGTGCGGAGTGTTCGTGCCGTTCCAGCCGTTCCACTTCGAGCACAGTGCAGGCTTTTACCTGCCGGTGCTGTGGATGGGCTTGGTGGTGTCGGTGCTGGCGACGCTGTTGCTGTATCGGCTGATTGCCCGCGGCAACCTGGTGAATGTCACCAGTTTGTTCTATCTGGTGCCGGCGGTGACCGCGGTGATGGACTACCTGATCTTCGGTAACCGCCTGGCGCTGTTGAGCGTGCTGGGAATGGCGTTGATCATCGTCGGCTTGGTCTTCGTGTTCCGTAAGAGCTAGAAACCACCCCTGTAGGAGCGAGCTAGCTGTGGCGAGCAAGCTTGCTTGCGCTGGGGTGCGAAGCGCCCCCAGGAGCTTGCGACTGCTACGCAGTCGAGCGGGAGCAAGCTCCCTCGCCACAGGGGCGCTCCTACAGTTTTTGCGGGCGCAACACCAACCACAACGCCCCGGCAATCAATACACCACCATACAAATGAGCCATGGACAGCGGCTCACCCAACAACAACGCCCCCCACAACACGCCGAACGGCGGAATCATGAAGGTCACGGTCATTGACCTGACCGGGCCGATGGATGACAGCAGGCGGAAGTACAGGATGTAGGCGAACGCCGTACATACCAGCCCCAATCCCAGCAGTGACACCCACACCTGCCAGCCGCCCCAACTCGCCGGTGGCTGGGTGATGGCGCTGAAGGCGAAGAACGGCAGCAAAAACAACGTAGCACCCAGCATACTGCCCAAGGCAGAGAGACGACTGTCCAACCCGCCGCGCTGATCCAGCCAGCGTCGCGCCAGGAAACCGGCGAAGCCATAGCAGGTGGTCGCCAGCAGGCACGCTAATGCGCCCATTAACAGTTCCAGATCAAATGCCACCGGCCCTGCGCGGGTGAGCACGGCAACACCAAGCAGACCCAAGGCCACCCCCGCTATTTTCGACGGCGTCAGGCGTTCGCTGAAAAACAATCCGCCGATCAGCACACCCATCAGCGGTGTAGTGGCATTGAAAATCGCCGAATAACCCGCCGGCAGTACCTGCGCCGCCACCGAGTACATCGTCGCGGGAATCCCCGAGTTGATCACGCCCAGCAGCAGGACCGTCTTGAACTTGCCCTGGAAATCCCAGCTCACGCACAGCATCGCCAGGATCACCAATAAGCCCGCGGCGGCAATCGACACGCGGAAAAACGCGGTGGGCACCGTGCCGATTTCCGGCGCGATGATGCGCATGAACAGGAAACTCGCGCCCCAGATGGCAGCCAGCCCCAGCAGATACAGGGTGTCAACAGGTCTCACGGAAAACTCCTATGCCAATCGGGCGCAGAAGTGTTGCCCAGTGGGCAGGTCGGCACAATGGCTAATTGCAGTCAGTTTGCCCCCGTGCAAAATCATTCTTCTCCTGCCTCGGTTCACTGGCTAAGCTCTGGGCTTCCAGATACCCGTTCGAGGTTTCCCGCATGTCGCAGTCCGCCCTCGCTATCGCCCGGATGATCCTCGACGGTTTCGACGATTACCGTGAGCACTTCCGCCAGATCACCGATGGCGCCCGTGAGCGTTTCGAGAAGGCCCAGTGGCAGCAGGGGCAGGCCGCGTCGGCGGCGCGCATCAATCTCTATGAGGAGAAAGTCGCTGAGGTGACTACCCGTCTGCGCGCCAGTTTCGACCCTGCTGGATTGCAGGACATCGGCCAGTGGCCCTTGGTAAAAAGCGCTTATATTGGCTTGATCGACCTGCGCTTTGACGATGAGCTGTCCGAGACCTGGTACAACTCGATCTTCTGCGGCCTGTTCAGCCATGACCTGATCAGTGACGGCTGCATGTTCATCCACACCACTCGGCCTAGCCTGCGCCGGGCGCGGGCGGCGCAAACCCGTATCTACACGCCGGCCGGTAAAATAGCGGACATGCTGGCGCAGGTCTTCTCTGACTACAGCTTCAGCGAGCCCTACGCCGACCTGCCCGCCGACCTGCGCCGCCTCGAAGCCCAGTTGCGGGAAAACCTGCCGGATTGGGTATGCAAGGACCCGGACCTCAAGGTCGAGTTGTTTTCCTCGGTGCTGTATCGCAACAAAGGCGCCTACCTCGTGGGGCGCATCTACACCCGCGACGAACAATGGCCGTTGGTGATTCCGCTGCTGCACCGCGAAGGGCGTGGCATCCAGATCGATGCGTTGATCACTGACGAAGCCGACGTGTCGATCATCTTCTCGTTCACCCGTTCCTATTTCATGGTCGATGTACCCGTGCCAGCGGAATTCATCGGCTTTCTCAAGCGCATCCTGCCGGGCAAGCACATTGCCGAGTTGTACACCTCCATCGGTTTCTACAAGCACGGCAAATCCGAGTTCTACCGCGCGCTGATCAACCACCTGGCCACCACCGACGACCAGTTCATCATGGCCCCCGGCGTGCGCGGCATGGTCATGAGCGTGTTCACGCTGCCGGGTTTCAATACGGTGTTCAAGATCATCAAGGACCGCTTCTCGCCGTCAAAAAACGTCAACCGCGCCACGGTGATCGAAAAGTACCGCCTGGTGAAAAGCGTCGACCGGGTAGGGCGCATGGCCGACACCCAGGAGTTCGCCGACTTCCGCTTCCCCTTGAGCAAGTTCGAGCCCGAGTGCCTGGCCGAGCTGCTGGAAGTCGCCGCCGGTACCGTCGAAGTGGAGGGCGACACCGTGCTCATCCGCCACTGCTGGACCGAGCGACGCATGACCCCGCTCAACCTCTACCTCGACAACGCCAACCCCGCTCAGGTGCGCGAAGCATTGGAGGATTACGGCCTGGCGATCAAGCAACTGGCGGCGGCGAATATCTTCCCCGGCGACATGTTGCTGAAGAACTTTGGCGTCACCCGCCACGGCCGCGTGGTGTTCTACGACTACGACGAAATCTGCTTTCTCACCGAAGCCAACTTCCGCCATATTCCCGCGCCGCGCACCCCCGAGGATGAAATGGCCTCCGAGCCCTGGTATTCCATCGGCCCGCTGGATGTGTTCCCCGAAGAGTTCCCGCCGTTCCTGTTTGCCGACGCCGGGCAACGCCGGTTGTTCGATGAGCTGCATGGCGAGTTGTACAACGCTGACTACTGGAAAGGCCTGCAGGACGCGATTCGTGCCGGCAAGGTTATCGACGTGTTCCCTTATAAGAGGAAAGAGCAGCCATAAGCTGCAAGCTGCAAGGGGCAAGTGAAAGTAGGTCTGCCCTTACTTGCTGCTTGAAGCTTGCCGCTAGCAGCTGCTTTTCTGCGACAATTCGCCCCCTGCATAAATAGACGACCCAAACGCACCTGATGACTGACCAAGCACCCACCATCGACCAACTGCTCAAAACCCTCGATCACGCCATGCTCGCCGACCGCCACCGCTTGCGCCGGCAGTTGCTTGAGCTGCGCAAGAAGCCCGACGAGGACAAGTTGGCGCAGTGGGTGGCGCGCATGCAGGCGTCCTGCGCCCAGGTCACGGCGCGGCGCGCCAGCCTGCCGGTGATTCGCTACGACGACAGCCTGCCGATTGCTGCCAAGCGCGATGAGATCAAGGACGCGCTGAACAAGCACCAGGTGCTGATCATTGCCGGTGAGACCGGTTCGGGTAAAACCACCCAGTTGCCGAAAATCTGCCTGGAAATCGGCCGCGGCCAGTTCGGCCTGATCGGCCACACCCAGCCACGCCGGATCGCAGCGCGCAGTGTCGCCAGCCGTGTCGCTGAAGAGCTGGCCACGCCATTGGGTGCGCTGGTCGGTTACCAAGTGCGCTTCGAAGACCAGAGTGACTCCAACACCCTGATCAAGCTGATGACCGACGGCATCCTGCTGGCCGAAACCCAGAACGACCGCTACCTCGAGCGCTACGACACGATCATCGTCGACGAAGCCCACGAACGCAGCCTGAACATCGACTTCCTGCTCGGCTACCTCAAGACCCTGTTGCCGCGTCGCCCCGACCTGAAAGTCATCATCACCTCGGCCACCATCGACCTGGAGCGCTTTTCCAAGCACTTCGACGATGCGCCGATTGTCGAGGTGTCGGGCCGTACCTTCCCGGTGGACACCTGGTATCGCCCACTCACCCTGGAACAGGACGAGGAGGGCAACCGCGTCGAGGACGACCTGACCGTCGACCAGGCGATCCTTGCCACCCTTGATGAAATCGCCGCCTATGAGCGCAGCGAACGGCGCAGTCCTGGCGATGTATTGGTGTTCCTGCCCGGCGAGCGCGAGATTCGTGACGCGGCCGACATGCTGCGCAAGGCCCAGCTCAAGCACACCGAGATTTTGCCGTTGTACGCACGGCTGTCGCCGGCCGAGCAGCAACGCATTTTCCAGTCCCACCCGGGCCGGCGCGTGGTACTGGCGACCAACGTCGCGGAAACCTCGCTGACCGTGCCGGGCATTCGCTACGTGATCGACAGCGGTACGGCGCGCATCAGTCGCTACAGCTACCGCGCCAAAGTGCAGCGTTTGCCCATCGAGGCGATTTCCCAGGCCAGCGCCAACCAGCGTAAAGGCCGTTGCGGCCGGGTTGAGCCGGGTATTTGCGTGCGCTTGTACAGCGAAGAAGACTTTATCGGGCGCCCGGAATTTACCGACCCGGAGATCCTGCGCACCAACCTCGCTGCTGTGATCCTGCAGATGCTGCACCTGCGCCTGGGCGAGATCACCGATTTCCCGTTTATCGAACCGCCGGATGGCAAGGCCATCAGCGACGGTTTCAACCTGCTGCAAGAACTCTCGGCGGTAGACCGCAACAGCCAGCTCACGCCGTTGGGCCGCCAGCTTGCCCGCTTGCCGGTGGACCCGCGCATGGGCCGCATGTTGCTGGAAGCGGCCAAGCTGGGCAGTTTGCAGGAAGTGTTGATCGTCGCCAGTGCCATGTCGATCCAGGACCCGCGCGAGCGCCCACCGGAGCGTCAACAAGCGGCCGACCAGACCCACGCACAGTGGAAAGACCCGGATTCGGACTTCGCCGGGCTGGTCAACCTGTGGCGCGGTTTCGAGGAGCAGCGCCAGGAACTGACCGCCAGCCCGTTGCGCAACTGGTGCCGCAAAAACTTCCTCAACTACTTGCGCCTGCGCGAGTGGCGCGACTCCCATCGTCAATTGAGCCTGATCTGCCGCGACATGCAGCTGAGCCTCAACAAAGAGCCCGCGGACTATCCGAAGCTGCATAAAGCGGTACTGTCCGGCTTGCTCAGCCAGATCGGCCAGAAGACCGAAGACGGCGATTACCTCGGCGCGCGCCAGCGTCGCTTCTGGATTCACCCGTCTTCGGGCATCGGCAAGAAGCGCCCGCAATGGCTGATGGCCGCCGAACTGGTGGAAACCACCAAGCTCTATGCACGCATGGTGGCGAAAATCGACGCCGACTGGATCGAGCCGCTGGCCGGGCATCTGATCAAGAAAAACCACTTCGAACCCCATTGGGAGAAGAAGCGCGGCCAGGTGGTGGCCTTTGAGCAGATCACCCTGTTCGGGCTGATCGTGGTCGGGCGCCGGCCGGTGCATTACGGGCCGATTGACCCGGTGGTGTCCCGTGAGTTGTTTATCCGTGAAGGCCTGGTGCGCGGCGAGATTCAGTCCCGTGCCAAGTGCCTGACGGCCAACCAGAAACTGCTGGAGCAACTCGACGAGCTGGAAGCCAAGGCCCGCCGTCGCGACATCCTGGCCGACGAAGAAACCCTGTACGCCTTCTACGATGCGCGCCTGCCCGCAGAGATTCACCAGACCGCCACCTTTGACAGTTGGTACAAGGTCAACAGCCAGAAAGACCCGCAACTGCTGATCATGCGTGAAGAAGACGTACTGGCCCGCGAGGCCAGTGAAGTCACCGCCGCGCATTACCCGGACACCTTGCACCTGGGCGACCTGGCCCTGGCCTTGAGTTACCACTTCGAACCCAACCACCCCCGTGACGGCGTGACCCTGCGGGTGCCGGCGCCTTTGTTGCCGGCGTTGCCAGCCGAGCGCCTGGAGTGGCTGGTGCCGGGGTTGATCGAAGCCAAGTGCATCGCTCTGGTGCGCAACTTGCCCAAGGCGTTGCGCAAAAACTTCGTGCCGGTGCCGGACTTCGTCAAGGCCGCGCTGCAACGCATCGAATTCGGCCAGGGCTCGCTGCCCCAGGCGCTGGGGCGTGAATTGCTGCGCATGACCGGTGCGCGGGTCAGCGATGAGGCGTGGGCCGAAGCGGCGCAACAGGTGGAAAACCACCTGAAGATGAACTTGGAAGTGGTCGACGGCCAGGGCAAATTCCTCGGCGAAGGCCGTGACCTGGCCGAGCTCACCGCACGGTTTGCCGAAGCCAGCCAGGCGGCCTTGGCCGTGCCGCAAACCGCGAAAAGCCAGCAGCCGGTGGAGGCCAAGGTGTTTGCGGCGGTGGCGGAAAAAACCCAGCAGAACATCGCCGGCCTATCGATGACGGTGTACCCGGCACTGGTGGAAGAGAACGGCACGGTCAAGGAAGGGCGCTTCTCGACTGCCGCCGAAGCCGAGTTCCAGCACCGTCGCGCCTTGCAGCGCCTGCTGATGCAGCAATTGGCGGAACCGGCGAAATTCCTGCGCGGCAAATTGCCGGGCTTGACCGAGCTGGGCCTGATGTACCGCGAACTGGGGCGTATCGACGCGCTGGTGGAAGACATCCTGCTGGCCAGTCTCGATACCTGCGTACTTGAAGGCGAAGATAGCCTGCCACGGGACGGCGCTGGCCTGGCAGCCTTGGCTGAACGCAAGCGCGGCAGTTGGACTGAGCACGCCGAACGCTTGGCGCGCCTGACCCTGGAAGTGCTGAAGCTCTGGCACGGCCTGCAAAAACGCTTCAAAGGCAAGATCGACCTGGCCCAGGCCGTGGCCTTGAACGATATCAAGCAGCAACTGAGCAACCTGGTGTATCCAGGTTTTGTGCGGGAAACCCCGGCCCAGTGGTTCAAGGAACTGCCGCGTTTCCTCAAGGCCATTGAACTGCGCCTGGAAAAACTGCCGAGCCAGGTGCAAAAGGACCGCGTGTGGAGCAGCGAATTGGGCGGCCTGTGGGCGCAGTACCAGAACCGCCTGAACAAACACACTCAGGAAGGCAAGCGCGACCCGCAGTTGGAGCTATACCGCTGGTGGCTGGAGGAATACCGGGTGTCGCTGTTTGCTCAGCAGTTGGGCACCAAAGTGCCGATTTCCGATAAGCGCTTGAGCAAGCAGTGGAGTCAGGTAGAGCCCTGAACCCCTGGCCCACTTGTAGGAGCGAGCTTGCTCGCGAAAAACGTCAACGATAACGCGGCTCTCCTGAATAAACGCGGCGCCTGTGAGTTTTTCGCGAGCAAGCTCGCTCCTACAGGTATGAGGACAAACCCCTCCCACAATTGGATGTTTGTCTGGCATATGGCGCCAAATCACCGGCGTTGTGGCAAACTTCGCGGTTACAAGATTAGATAAAGCGTTGCCAGTTTGATGCCTGCTGGACGGAATCAAACGACTTACAGTTTGGTACGACGGTACCAATATCTTCTGCCTGACAGATTTAGAGGAACGACCGTGCATAACGTCGTCATCAGCGGCACCGGCCTGTACACCCCGGCCAACAGCATCTCCAACGAAGAGCTGGTGCAGTCTTTCAATGCCTACGTCCAACAGTTCAACGCCGACAACGCCGCCGCGATCGAACGTGGCGAGGTGCAGGCGCTGACCGAGTCGAGCGCGGCATTCATCGAAAAGGCATCCGGCATCAAGAGCCGTTTTGTGATGGACAAAAACGGCATCCTCGATCCGCAGCGCATGGCGCCGCGCCTGCCCGAGCGCAGCAACGACGAATGGTCGGTGCTTTGCCAGATGGCCATCGGTGCCGCCGAACAAGCCCTGCAGCGCGCCGGCAAGACCGCCGCCGACATTGATGGCGTGATTGTCGCCTGCTCTAACCTGCAACGCGCTTACCCGGCGATCGCCATTGAAGTCCAGGAAGCCTTGGGTATCCAGGGTTTCGGCTTCGACATGAACGTGGCGTGTTCCTCGGCCACCTTCGGCATCCAGAACGCGGCCAACAGCATCCAGTTGGGCCAGGCCCGGGCGATCCTGATGGTCAACCCGGAAGTCTGCACCGGCCACCTGAACTTTCGTGACCGTGACAGCCATTTTATCTTCGGTGATGCCGCCACAGCGGTGATCCTGGAGCGTGCTGACCTGGCGACGTCCGAACATCAGTTCGATGTGGTGAGCACCAAGCTGCTGACCAAGTTTTCCAACAACATTCGCAACAACTTCGGCTTTCTCAACCGCACGGCGGAAGAGGGCATCGGCGCCCCCGACAAGCTGTTCGTGCAGGAAGGCCGCAAGGTATTCCGCGATGTTTGCCCGATGGTGGCCGAACTGATCGGCGAACACTTGGCAGAAAACCAGCTGAGTGTCACTGATGTGAAGCGTTTCTGGCTGCACCAGGCCAACCTGAGCATGAATCACTTGATCGTGAAAAAACTGCTGGGACGCGAGGCATCGGTGGAAGAAGCGCCGGTGATCCTCGATACTTACGCCAATACCAGCTCGGCCGGCTCGGTGATTGCGTTTCACACTTATCAGGATGACCTGCCCAAGGGCGCGGTTGCCGTACTCAGCTCCTTTGGCGCCGGGTATTCGATTGGCAGTGTGATACTGCGCAAACGCTGAGTGTGTGGCCGGACGCGATCTACTGTGGGAGCTGGCTTGCCTGCGAAGGCATCGGCTCGGTGTGCCTGAATCACCGAGTTGTCTGGATCGCAGGCAAGCCAGCTCCCACATTGAGCGTATTTCCACGGCAATATTGAGGTAATCGATGGCAGCAGCGGACGATGCGCACCTGCTTGAACGCCTGCTCAAGGGTGAGCAGCGGGCTTATAAGGATTTGGTCAACACTTACCAGAGTGCGATGCGGGCAGTGGCGTATGCCATCGTCGGCCAGCGCCATGCCGATGAGGTGGTGCAAGATGCCTGGCTCTCGGTGGTGCGCAACCTGGCCAAGTTCGAAGGGCGATCGAGCCTCAAGACATGGTTATTGACGATCACTGCCAACTCCGCAAAGAGCCGTTACAAACAAAATCGTCGGGAAGTCCTTCTCGACGATTTGCCCTCACCCCACGGCACCATTGGCGATGACCGCTTCAGCCCGGATGATGGCCATTGGGCTGTCGCCCCTTACGCTTGGCACCAGGACACCCCGGAAGCGCTGCTGACCGAAGATGAACTGCGCAAATGCCTGGAGCATACGATTCTGAGTTTGTCAGAATTGCAAAGCAGTGTGCTGGTCCTGCGTGAACGCCAGGGCCTGGAACTGGAAGAAATCTGTAATCTTCTGACCCTTTCACTCTCCAACGTCCGTGTGCTGTTGCATCGAGCGCGGCTTAAAGTCTTCGCCACGGTGGAGCATTTTGAGGAAACGGGCGAATGTTGACCTGTAAAGAACAAGTAGCGCGTTCCAGTGACTATCTCGATGGGCAATTGACCTTTCGGGAGCGCCTGCTGGTGCGTCATCACTTGATGTTTTGTCCGAACTGCCGGCGCTTTATCCGTCAGATGCGCCTGATGCAGGCAACGCTCAAGCGTATGCCGCAGGAGCCGGTGGAGGGTGTTGATGCGCTGGCCGAACAACTGGCCGCCGAGCGGCGTAAAGATATGTAGGAGCGAGCTTGCTCGCTCCTACATGTTAAGCGTTAGAACTTGGCTTCAGCATCCAGCTGCAAGGTGTTGGTATCTGCATCCCGCTGGGTCCGGCTGGCGAAGTCAGCCTTGGTCAGGAAGTAGGTGGCGCCGATGGCGAAGTTCTTGTCGATGTCATAGCTGACTTTCATCTTGTGACCGCGCGAGCCGGTGGTGCCGTTGGCGAAGTCCGAATCGGTGAAGGCGCCTACGACGGCGTTACGTTGAACGTCGCGGTAGTTGTAGTCCAGGTTCAAACCGAACACCTTGGACTTGGCACCCAGCAACCAGGCGGTGTCCTGGTCGGTCACCGCATCGTTGTTTTTCACGTACTGGCCGTAGAACGACAGCGGCACGGCCAGGCCACCGATGTCTGCTTGCGCAAAGCCTTCGTACAAGCGGAATTCATTGTTGGCCGAGTTGCCGTTGACCGCCAATGCGCAAGGCGTGGTGGTGGTTGTGCAGCGGCTGTCTTCGTCATTCTTGTAGGCGTAGATGCTGCCGCCCAAGGTCATTTTCAGGTTGTCGGTGACCGAGAACCGCGTGCCCAACTGGCCGGACGTCAGGCGCAGGTCATGGCGAAATTGCACGCCGTCACCGTCCACGTTGTCCTTGAGGTTGTAGTTACCCAGGCTACCGAACAGCTCAGCGCTGCTACCCAGTGGGTATTTGTAGGTGACGGCCAGGCCTTCAGGGTTGATGTCGCTATCCCAGATCACATCGCCCATGTTCACCCACGGCTGCAGCATCTTGCCGCCGATCACGTGCAGGTTCTTGATCTGGTCCGGGTGGTAGTCGATGTAGCCGAGGTCCAGCCAGATCGACTTTTTATCGAAGTAACCATCCTGGTCCTGGTTGGTGGAGCGTGCATCATCGCCGCCGCCGGTGGCGATACGGATACCGGTGTCCACCTGCGGGTTGATTTCGGTGTAGGCACCCAGGCGGGCACGAATGCGTTGACGGTCTTTGTCACGCCCACCGTTGTTGGGCTCGCCGTCGATCTTGATGGTTTCCTGGCGGAAGCGCACGTCACCCTTGAACTGGGTCTTGGCTGCCCAAGCCAATTTCTGGTCGAAGCTGCTCAGCTCGTTGGTTTTTTTCGCAGTGGCCGCGATCTGCTCGTTGGTCTCTTGTTGAGCCTGGCGTGCGATCTGCTGCTCTTTCTGATCCCTGGCCAGTTCCATTTGCAGTTCGGTGTACTGCGCCGCGGTGATCTGGCCGTTGGCCTTGAGCATGTCGAGCAATTTAGCGTCGACTGCAGCGCTGGCCGGAACGCTCAGTGCCAGCAACAGGCCGCCACACAGGACCGCCGCAGTTTTAGTGGAAGCAAGACGCATATCAATCTCCGAAAGTGAGGAGGGAGGGCAACACCCTCCAGGACACAACCGACCCATGACGGACGGAAAAAATGTCGCCCGGTAGACCCGGACGCTCTAAAAACTGGCGTCAGTATCGCGACCGTTTATGACGGAGTAGTGGCTAAGTGATTTCATCTAGATGACAAATCGTTACGCAACGGAACTAAGGGTTTTGACGTCTGTCCGCGTGTTTTGAGGATGTGCGCGCGGCTGTGATCAGCGATACTCCCCAGGTTTTCATGCCAAGAAACAATGAGGATGCCGATGCCGCTGCAACGCCTGGACAGCCTGTCCGATATCGCTGCGCACACGTGGGATGCCCTGATGCCACAGGCCCAGCCGTTTATGCAGCATGGGTTTCTCAGTGCGCTGGAAGACAGCGCCAGCATCGGCCCGCATTCGGGCTGGCAGACGGAGCACTTGCTGCACTGGGAAGGCGACCGGTTGATGGCGGCATTGCCGGGTTATCGCAAATGGCATTCTTATGGCGAGTACGTGTTCGATCACGGCTGGGCCGACGCTTGCGAGCGCGCCGGCATCGACTATTACCCCAAGTTGCTGACGGCCGTGCCGTTCAGCCCGGTCGGTGGGCCGCGCGTATTGGCTGCCAGTGCCGCAGACGCTTTCGAATTGCTTAATAGCCTGCCGGGGTATCTGGAGATCGAGGGCCTGTCGAGCGCCCATATCAACTTTACCGATGCCCTCGCCGATGAAGCCATGGCCCAACACCCCGGCTGGTTGCAACGCCTGGGTTGTCAGTTTCATTGGCAGAACCGTGGTTACCGCGACTTCCAGGATTTCCTTGACGCCCTGAGTTCACGCAAGCGCAAACAGATGCGCAAAGAGCGCGAACAAGTGGCAGGGCAGGGTATCGAGTTCGAGTGGTTGCAAGGCCATGAGCTGAGCGAATCCCAGTGGGATTTTGTTTACGCCTGCTACGCCAACACCTACGCGGTGCGTCGGCAATCGCCCTACCTGACCCGCGTATTTTTCAGCCTGTTGGCTGAGCGCATGCCCACAGCCATACGCGTAGTCTTGGCCAAACAAGGCACGCGCCCGGTGGCGATGGCCTTCAGCCTGATCGGTGGCGACAGCTTCTACGGCCGCTACTGGGGTTGCCTGGCGGAATTCGACCGCCTGCATTTCGAGACCTGTTTCTACCAAGGCATGGACTACGCCATCGCCCACGGCCTGCAACGCTTCGATGCGGGTGCCCAGGGGGAGCACAAATTGATTCGCGGGTTTGAGCCGGTGATTACGCGGTCATGGCACTACCTGCGCCACCCGGGGTTGAAGAACGCTGTGGAAGATTTTCTTGAGCGCGAACGGGTGGGGGTTCTGGCGTATGCCGAAGAGGCGAGGGCGGCCCTGCCTTATCGGCACTCTGACGGCACGTGAAACACCCTGTAGGAGCGAGCTTGCTCGCGAAGAACGTGCAGACGACGCCGGTTTACAGCTGTAAGCACTGCGTCATCTTTGGCGTTTTTCGCGAGCAAGCTCGCTCCTACAGGGATTGGGTCAAGCTGTTTTTTCTGCACCCAACCATCGGTACGTAATGCCGCCGATCACCGCGCCGAGGATCGGCGCGAGCCAGAACAGCCACAATTGCTGCAGCGCCCAGCCGCCTACAATCAACGCAGGCCCTGTGCTGCGGGCCGGGTTGACCGAGGTGTTGGTCACCGGGATGGAGATCAGGTGGATCAGCGTCAGCCCCAGGCCAATGGCGATGGGCGCGAAGCCTGCCGGGGCTCGACGGTCGGTGGCACCAAGGATGATCAGCACGAACATCGCCGTCATCACCAGCTCACAGACAAAGCCTGCCGCCATTGAATAACCACCGGGTGAATGCTCGCCATAACCATTGCTTGCCAGCCCGGAGGCCAGTTCGAACCCGGGTTTGCCGCTGGCGATGAAGTACAGCAGTGCGGCGGCGATGGCGCCACCGATCACTTGCGACACAATGTAGGCCGGCAGCTCCCTGGCCGGGAATCTGCCGCCGACCACCAACCCCACCGAGACGGCCGGGTTAAGGTGACAGCCGCTGATATGCCCGATGGCAAATGCCATGGTCAGCACCGTGAGCCCAAAAGCCAGGGACACCCCGAGCAGGCCGATGCCAACGTTGGGGAACGCTGCGGCCAATACCGCACTCCCGCAGCCACCCAACACCAGCCAAAACGTACCCAGTCCTTCCGTTACGGAACGTTTGAACAGTGACATGAACACTTCCTTAGATTGCTCTATCTGATTAACGGTCTGTGTGGCTTCCCTGCCGCCTTAAATCAGGGCCCTCCTGGGGCCTGATTGCAGTACAGCAGGATTGTCTCGCAAGACCAGCCAGATAGAGAAAGCTGTCAGAATTGTTCGGAATTGAGCGGGGCTTTACCCAGCGAAATCAGTCTATGCCGACAAAACCCCCGGTCTGATGCTGCCATAACCGCGAATAAAGCCCGCCGTATGCCAACAACTCTGAATGGCTGCCGCTTTCGGCAATCTGGCCTTTTTCCAGCACCACCAGGCGGTCCATTCGTGCGATGGTCGACAACCGGTGCGCAATCGCAATCACCGTCTTGCCCTGCATCAGGGTTTCCAGGCTCTCCTGGATCGCCGCTTCCACTTCAGAGTCCAGCGCGGAGGTGGCTTCGTCCATGATCAGGATCGGTGCGTCCTTGAGCAGCACGCGGGCGATAGCGATACGCTGGCGTTGCCCGCCGGAGAGTTTCACCCCGCGTTCACCCACATGGGCATCCAGCCCGGTGCGGCCCTCGGAGTCCGACAGCAGCGGGATGAATTCATCGGCGCGGGCCTTGTGCACTGCCGCCCACAGTTCTTCGTCAGTCGCGTCGGGCTTGCCATACAGCAGGTTGTCGCGGATCGAGCGGTGCAGCAACGAGGTGTCTTGGGTGATCATGCCGATTTGTGCGCGCAGGCTCTCCTGGGCGACCTCGGCGATGTCCTGGCCGTCGATGAGGATGCGCCCGCCCTGCAGGTCGTAAAGGCGCAGCAGCAGGTTGACCAGCGTCGACTTGCCCGCGCCGGATGGGCCGATCAAGCCGATCTTTTCCCCGGCCTTGATCTCAAGGTTGAGGCCGCCAATGATTCCGCTCTTCTTGCCGTAGTGGAAGTCCACTTGCTCAAAGCGTACCTGGCCGTGGGGCACCGTCAGGCGCGGAGCGTTTTCACGATCGACCACGGCCAGTGGCTGGGCGATGGTCTTCAGGCCGTCCTGCACGATACCGATGTTTTCGAAAATGCCGTTGACCACCCACATGATCCAGCCGGACATGTTGACGATGCGGATCACCAGGCCGGTGGCCAGGGCAATCGCGCCCACGGAAATCAGCGACTGGGTCCACAGCCACAGGGCCAGGCCGGTGGTGGTGACGATCAGCAGGCCGTTCAGAATACAGATCACGGTGTCCATGCTGGTGAGCACGCGGGCGGCCAGTTGGTTTTTTTCGGTCTGCTCGATGATCGCTTGCTTGGCGTATTCCTGTTCGTTCTGCGTATGGGCGAACAGCTTCAAAGTGGTGATATTGGTGTAGCCGTCGACGATTCGGCCCATCAGTTTGGAGCGCGCCTCGGAGGAAATCACCGAGCGTTCTTTCACCCGAGGTACGAAGTAACGCAGGGCCAGGCTGTAGCAAACGATCCAGGTGATCAGCGGAATCATCAGCCGCCAGTCGGCTTCGGCAAACAACACCAGGGCACTGATGGCGTAGATCGACACGTGCCAGATAGCCTCCGCGGTCGCCACCGCCGAGTCACGCAAGGAGTTGCCGGTTTGCATGATCCGCTGGGCGATGCGCCCGGCGAAATCGTTTTGAAAGAAATTCAGGCTCTGCTTGAGCACGTAGCTGTGGTTCTGCCAGCGAATCAGGCTGGTCATGCCAGGGTTGATGGTCTGGTGCACCAGCAAGTCATGCAGTCCGTTGAAGAGCGGGCGCAACAACAGGGCGACCACGGCCATCCAGATCAGCTCGGCGCTGTGGATCTGGAAAAAATTCGCCGGTGGCGTGCCCTGGGCCAGGTCGATGATGCGGCTCAGGTAGCTGAACAACGCAACTTCGATCAGGGCGCCGACCAGCCCCACCACCAGCAGCGCGGCGAAGCACGGCCACACCTGGCGCAGGTAATAGAGATAGAAGGGCAGGACTTTTTCGGGAGGGGCCGCGCTGGGGGCGTCGCGGAAAATATCGATCAGTTGTTCAAAACGACGATAGAGCATTAGGTTTGACGCCCGCCGGGCGGGCTCTCCTTTCAAAGGTGCACGGTGCCATGCGGGCACCGTGCAAAGCTGCCTGCGGACCTCAGTCGATGCGCTTGGCCGACTTGATGATCACAGGATCGATAGGCACGTTCTGCATGCCTTGCTTGGTGGTGGTCTGGGAGTTGACGATGATGTCTACCACGTCCATGCCCTTGACCACTTTGGCGAACACGGCATAACCGGCATCGCGGCCCGGGTCGAGGAAGGCATTGTCGGCCACGTTGATGAAGAATTGGCTGGTGGCCGAGTTCGGGTCATTGGTGCGAGCCATGGACAAGGTGCCACGCACGTTATGCAGGCCATTGCTGGCTTCGTTCTTGATCGGTGCTTCGGTCGGCTTTTGCGCCATTTGCTGGGTGAACCCGCCGCCCTGGACCATGAAGCCGGGGATCACGCGGTGAAAGATCGTGTTGGTGTAGAAGCCCTTGTCGACATAGGCCAGGAAGTTCTTGGTGCTGATCGGCGCCTTGACCGGGTCCAGTTCGATTTCAATCTGGCCGTTGGTGGTGTCGAGCAACACGTGTGGCGCCTTGGCCGGCTCGGCCGCCATCAGGTTGGCAGCGAACAGGGCGGAACCGGCAAAGAAGGCGATTTTTTTCAGCATGGGTCAGTGATCCTGGGTAGTGGTTTCGACGGTCTTTAGAAACTCGAGCAAGGTCGCGTTAAAGACCTCGGGTTGATCCAAGGGCGTGGCATGGCGGGAATCTTCGATGACCACCAGCCGCGCATCGGGCAGCAGTTTTACATAGATTTCTTTCTGCGCCACGGGGGTGTAGTCATGGTCGGCGCTGATGACCAGGGTTGGACAGGCAATTCTCGACAGTTGTTCCTGCACGCCCCAGCCCACAATGGCGTCGAAGCTGGCGAGATAAGCACGTTTGTCGTTGCTTGCCCAGCGTTCGGCCATCTTGCGGCGCAGGTCGGCCTGCTCAGGTTTTGGGAACAGCCGATCGCCCAAGGCCTTGCCGATGGTGCCCAGGCTGAGCACGCGGGCCAGGGTCCAGCGTTTGGCCCACTGCCAATAGTCGTCGGCACTGCGCACCTTGACCTCAGGCGCGCTGTTGACGATGCACAGGCTCTTGACCCGCAGGGGTTCATCCACCGCCAGTTGGAAGGCGATCATGCCGCCCATGGATAAACCCACCACGTGGGCCGCTGGCAGGTCCAGGTGTTCGATCAGGGCGACCAGGTCGAAGGTAAACCCTTTGATGCTGTAGCGCTCCCGGGGTTTGTCCGAGCGACCATGGCCGCGCACGTCAACCACGATCAGGCGGTAGTGGCGGGCGAGTACCGGTATTTGCAGTTCCCAATCCTGGCTGCTGGAGCCCAGGCCGTGGATCAGGATCAGGGGGTTGCCATGGCCGTATTCCTCGTAATGCAGGCTGCAGCCTTCATGATCGAACCAGGCCATGGATGAACTCCGTTTCAGGCTTGTTGGGGAGCGGCGAAGGGCGCGTCCAGGGGAGCGGTGTCAAAGGTGCGCAGCAATTCCACGAGGATCTGCGTGGCGGGCCCCAAGGGTTTGTCTTTGTTGGAGTACAGGTAAAACGTCGGGTTGCGACTGCCACCTTTTTCCAGGGGAAGCTGCTTGAGCACGCCTTCCTTGAGTTCGCGCTCGATCATGTGCCGGGGCAGCCAGGCAAAGCCCAGGCCGCTGCCGACGAAGGTGGCGGCGGTAGCGAGGCTGCCGACAGTCCAGCGCTGTTCGGCGCCGAGCCAGCCGACGTCGCGAGGTTGCTGGCGGCCCGAGTCACGGATCACCACCTGCATCTGGCTCTCCAGGTCGTGGAAACTCAGCTCACGGTTGAGGCGATGCAGCGAGTGATCGGGGTGGGCCACGGCGACAAACTCCACATCGCTCATTTCCGTGCCCAGGTAGCCCGGGATGATAAACCCGCAAATGGCCAGGTCCGCCATGCCGTCGAGCAGCAACTCTTCGACGCCGGACAGCACTTCTTCGCGCAGGCGCACCCGGCAGCCACGGCTTTGGGGCATAAAGGCGGTCAGCGCGCGAACGAGGCGTGCGCTGGGGTAGGCGGCATCCACCACCAGGCGCACTTCGGCTTCCCAGCCCTGCTCCATGTGATGGGCGAGGTCTTCCAGTTGGCTGGCGTTTTTCACCAGTTGGCGGGATCGGCGCAGCAGCACTTCACCGGCCTCGGTCAGCACCGCCTTGCGCCCGTCGATACGCAGCAAGGGGACACCGAGTTGGTCCTGCATGCGCGCTACGGTGTAGCTCACTGAAGATTGCGAACGGTGCAGCGCTTCGGCGGCTTGGGCAAAGCCGCCATGATCGACCACGGCTTGCAAGGTGCGCCATTGATCGAGGGTAACGCGGGGCGCTTTCAAGATGAGCTCCTCTTGTCCTAAGCTGGCGGTCCTTATTGGAGACTGCCGAATGAGAAAATTGTGTTGTGTGTTGCTGGCGCTGCTGCCGATGAGCGCGTTTGCCTACCCTATCGACGTGACGAAAAAGATCGATGGCGTGAGCATTGATTACACCGCCTCCGATGTGGACGGCGACATCAGTTCGATCCAGCTGAACAACTACGGTACCCAGGACGCGGTGTGCAAGGTTACCTTCACCAACGGCCCGGAATCGCCACGCCGTCGCACCGTGACTGTGCCGGCAGGCAAAAGCACCAACACCACGGTCAAGTTCAACCGCGCCATCATCAAGATGCGCATTGCCTTGGACTGCGCCCCAAAATAAAGCGGTAGCGGGGCATGCCCACAGGAATACTCCGCTTATAAACGAATTTCTAGATGGGTTGTAGCAGTTTTTTGCGCTTTTTTATCGAATGGGCCCTGGTTAACCTTCTCTCCATCGACTTACAGCAATTACCGATGGAGCCTACGAAGCCATGTCCAATGTTCTGATCATCGAAAGCAGTGCGCGCCAGCAGGATTCCATTTCCCGCCAGCTCACCCAACAGTTCATCAGCCAATGGCAAGTTGCCCATCCGGCAGACCACATCACCGTGCGCGACGTCGCGCTCAATCCGGTACCCCACTTGGATGCCAACCTGCTGGGCGGTTGGATGAAACCGGCAGAGCAGCGTAACGACGACGAACAGGTGTCCCTGGACCGCTCCAACGAGTTGACTGACGAACTGCTGGCCGCCGACGTGTTGGTGATGGCCGCGCCGATGTACAACTTCGCTATCCCCAGCACCCTCAAAGCCTGGCTGGATCACGTGTTGCGGGCCGGTGTGACTTTCAAATACACCGCCACTGGGCCCCAGGGCCTGTTGACCGGCAAGCGCGCCATCGTGCTCACCGCACGCGGCGGTATTCACACGGGTGCTACCTCGGATCACCAGGAACCGTACCTGCGCCAGGTCATGGCATTTATTGGCATTCATGACGTCACCTTCATTCACGCCGAAGGCGTCAACCTGGGCGGCGACTTCCAGGAGAAGGGCGTCAATCACGCCAAGGCACTGCTGGCCCAGGTGGCCTGAGGCGTTAATCGTCAGATAATCCCGTGCTGCTTATATAGCCCCACGCAAACCCTTCAAGTACGCGTATCGAACCTCCCTTTGCACTTTTTGCTCCTGAGTGCTCCTGCCCGACTGCCGCTTTAGCGAGGTCGGGTTTTTTTTGCGCCGAGTTTCTTCAAAAACCAAAAAGCTTTAATGTCGCGCCCATTCGAAACGAGGCGCGCATGGGCTATTTACTGGTTGTCACCCTGATTCAGGCATTTTCCTTCAGCTTGATTGGCGAATACCTCGCCGGTCACGTCGACAGCTACTTTGCGGTGCTGGTGCGCGTCGTGCTGGCCGGGCTGATTTTTATTCCGCTGACGCGCTGGCGCTCGGTGGAGCCCGCGTTCATGCGCGGCATGTTGATGATCGGTGCATTGCAGTTCGGCGTGACCTACGTCTGCCTGTACCTGAGCTTTCGCGTGCTGACGGTGCCGGAAGTGCTGCTGTTCACCATCCTCACACCGTTGCATGTGACCCTGATCGAGGACGCGCTTAATCGTCGCTTCAATCC
>NZ_WJZD01000003.1:0-243135 GCF_021609665.1 Pseudomonas sp. PA-1-3F
ATCATCACCCCCTGCTCACGCTGGTTCCCCGCCGAATCCAACGCCGGGTCCTGCGCCAACACCAGGCGCACCACCCCGTCATACCGCCCTTGCGGCTGATACACCGTGCGCAACGCCGCCGCGTAAGTGCGCGCCGGCCCATCCATCGCCTCCAGCGCCGCACGCGCCGGCAACAACCCCACGCTCACCATCCCCCCATGCAACGCTTGTCGCTGCGCCACTTCATCGCGCCCGGCAAAGTCCACAGGATCAATCCCCAGCGACTTCCCAGCCGCCAACTGCATCGCCTCGATCAACCGCAACAACGCCGCCGTCGAGGTATATGCCTTGCCCGCACGCCCCGGCGACTCGCTGTCGATCACCGTCAACGACCCCACCTCACGCCCCATTGCCTGCAAGCGCAGCGCCATTTCCAGTGCCACCCAGCCGCCGAACGAATGCCCGACCAGATGCACCGGCCCTTCGGGGCATTCCTGTTCCAGCGCCGCCAGGTAACACTGGGCCGCCGCTTCCACCTGGCTATGGGGCACCGCCTCGCCATCCAGCCCCCGCGGCTGCAAGCCATACAGCGGCCAGTCGCGCCCCAGCGCTTCGCTCAAACCCACAAAGCCGGTGACGCTGTCTCCCGCGCCTGGCACGCAGAACACCGGCGCATAACCGGCGCGCCCGCTCTGGATACGCAGCAAGGGTGAGTGCGCCGCGCAACTCACCGGAGTACTCGCCGCCAGCGCTCGGCTCATGGCCTGGCCAAGGCTCTGGATATGCGGCGCCTGCATCATGCTCTGGTGATCCCCCGGCACCTGCACCTGGCGCAGTTGCCCAGGCGCCAGGGCGATGTCCCAACCCAGCGCGGCACTGCGCCGCGACAGTTCCGTAGGCCGCTGCTCGGCGCTGAACAAGTGAACCGGGATCGGCAGCGGGAACAGGCTGTAGTGGGCCAGGGCATGCCCATGCCCGACTTCCCGTTGCAAAAAGCTCAGCAGGTCGGCGTCCGTCGCCGCTGCCATTTGCGCGTATAGCAAACCTTGATCGCGACAGCGTTGCAGCAGAGCTGCAAAGTCCAGCTGTCCAAGGCCTGCCTCCAGTTGTTCCAGGTTCGCCAGCTCATCCACACCTCCCTGTGCCTTCCAATAGGCCGTGCACTGCAACAACAAATGCCGCTTGAGGGCATCCGGCCCGCTCCAGCGTGACTTGCCCTGGTCGGTCATGCGCGGCACGTAGCTGTCGATCAAGCCCAGAAACGCCACGGCCTCATCCTGCCCCAGCAACTGCATGGCAACTTCATAGGCCAGCACACCCCCAAAGGACCACCCCGCCAACCGGTAAGGACCGTGGGGCTGGATCTGGCGAATCAGCCCGACCATGCGCGCGGCCAGGCCTTCCATGCTGTCCAGATGCGCCTCGCCGAGCGCAAGGCCCGGCAGGCCATAAATCGGGTAATCGCCAGGCAGGTGCTGGCCCAGCGCCGGGAAGTACACGTCCATGCCACTGAACTCATGCACCAGGAATAACGGTGCCTGCGCCCCGCGGCTACGCACTGTGATCACCGCCGTCTCAGGTAGCACGTCGTCACCGCGCAGGCGCAGCAGCGCCGCGACCGAGGCCACGCTGGCATGCTCGAACAGCTCGGCCAGCGACACCGGCAACCCGGCCTCGTCCAGCCGATTGACCAGGCGAATTGCCAACAGGGAATGCCCGCCCAGTTCGAAGAAACTGTCATGGCGCCCCACCTGCTCAAGCTTCAACACCTCGGCCCACAGCTGGGCCAAGGTCTGCTCCAGTGCATCGACCGGTGCTTCAAATGTGCCGCTGGCCGAAGCTTCCCACGTCGGTACCGGCAAGGCTTTGCGATCGACCTTGCCATTGGCCGTCAACGGCAGTTGCTCAAGGATCACAAAGGCCGACGGCACCATGTAGGCCGGCAAGTGCGCCTGCAGATAAGCACGCACCGGCTCGATTCCGACCGGCTCGCCCGCCCAGGTGAAATAGGCCACCAGGCGTTTGTCCCCCGGCACGTCTTCGCGGGCCAGCACCACCCCCTCGCGGATTCCGGAGAATGTCGCCAAGCGTGCTTCGATCTCACCCAGCTCAATGCGAAAGCCACGGATCTTGACTTGATCGTCATTGCGCCCGATGCACTCCAGCAGGCCGTCTGCGGTCCAGCGTCCGAGGTCGCCGGTGCGGTACAGCAAGGCGCCTGGGTTGAACGGGTTTTGCACGAACTTTTCCGCCGTCAACTCAGGGCGGTTCAGGTAGCCCTGGGCGACACCGTCGCCGCCGATGCAGATTTCGCCGGTCGCCCCCAGGGGCAGCAGGTGCAACTGCGCATCCAGCACGTAGACCTGCGTGTTGGAAATGGGTCGCCCTACCGGCACGCTGTCGGCTTGAGTGGCAATGGCGCGCACTTCAAAAGTGGTGGCGTAGGTGGTGGTCTCGGTCGGCCCGTAGCAATGCACCAGGCGCAGCCCCGGAGCCAGCCCCAGCAGGTTGCGGAACGCCGCCGGGTCGGCACGCTCGCCGCCGCACAGCAAAATACGCAAGCCGGCCAGGGCCTGGGGAATCAGTTGCACATACTGGTTGAACAGCGCCGTAGTGACGAACAGCACCGTCACGCCGTTGAGTGCCGCGCCGAACGCCAGCGGGTCGAGCAAGGTGGCGTGGTCGATCACCTGCACCTGACCGCCGTTGAGCAACGGCCCCCAGACGTCCATGGTGCTGGCATCGAAGGCCGGGTTCGAAGCGAAGGCCACTCGGTCATTGGGACTGAAATCGGCGTAGCCGTTGTTGAGCACCAGGCGCGTGATGCCACGGTGAGGCACCAATACGCCTTTGGGCATGCCGGTGGAGCCGGAGGTGTACATGATGTACGCCACGCTCTGCGAGGACTGCAGCAGGCCCGGGTTGTGGTCGGGGTGTGAGTCAAGGGCCAGGGTGTCCAGGTCCAGGCGCTGCGCCGCGCTCTCCACGCTGCAGTCGCTACCGGTCAACAGCCAGGCCGCGCCGCTGTCTTGCAGCATGAAGCCCTGGCGTTCGGCCGGCGCGCTGATGTCCAACGGTACATAGGCGGCGGCGCATTTGAGAATCGCCAGTTGGCTGACCAGCAACGCCACCGAGCGTGGCAGCAGGATCGCCACGTTATCGCCGGGGCGCACACCCAGGCCGAGCAGGTGATGGGCCAGGCGGTTGGCGCGGCGGTTGAGTTCGCCATAGCTTATCCGTTGTTCGCCGTGCAGCACCGCCACCGCGTCGGGGCGCGCCTGCGCCTGGGCTTCGAACACCTGCTGCACGCTGTGTTCACGTGGGAACGCACGAGCCGTAGCGTTGAAGCCCTCAAGCAGTTGCTGGCGTTCAGCCAGGGGCAGGATCGGCAAACTACTGAGGACGATGTCGCTGCGCTCTTCCAGTGCCTGCACCACCTGCACCAAGGCGTTATGCAGGTAGTCGCCCAAGCGTCGGGCCCCCTGCCCCATGGCCGTGAGGCTGAAACCTTCACCCAGGTCATCCACGCTCATCGACACGCCGTAGTGGGTGTGTTCCTCGGTCTTGAGCACCTCGATCCCCTGCCACGCCTCGGCCACGCCCCCGGCCTGGAGCGCACTGTGGCGGTAGTTGAACAGCACGCTGAACAACGGCGTGGCCATGGGTACGCCGCTGCAACGCTGGGCCAGCGCCAAGGGCGCGTGTTCATGGCTGAGCAGTTGGGTCAGGCGCCCATGGGTGGCACGCAGCGCGGTCAGTACCGAGTGTTCACCCAGGTCGACTCGCAGCGGCAAGGTATTGATAAACACACCCATGGCGCGCTCGGCACCTTCGCCGCCTTGCAGGCGACCGAGCATCACCGTGCCGAACACCACCTGTTCACGGGCGCAGACCGTGCCCAGCACATGGGCCCAGGCCAGGTGCATGAGGCTGGCGGCGCTGACTCCCGCTTGACGCGCCTGGTGGCGCAGGCGCCGACTCAACCCCAGGTCGAGACTCACCTTCACGCGCTCATCGGCACCCAGGTGCGGTACGTCGGTGGGTTCGTCGACCTCAGCGAGCATCTCGCGGAAAAACGGCTCGTGGTCCTCAGCGCCCAGACGAGTCTGGGCCACGTAGTTGCGGTACGGCACGGGCGCGGCCAAGGTGTCTTGCGTGCCCAACAGGAAGGCCTGCATTTCGTGTTGCAGGATGTCCAACGCGATGTGGTCCATCACCAGATGGTGGAACAGCAACGTCGCCACCACCCGCTGCGACTCCTCGGCATACACCAGGCGCATCAAAGGTGCCTGGGCGAGGTCCAGGCGTGGCGGCACCGAGCCGTTTTCAATACGTAATGAGGCGGTGCGCCATACCACCTGCACCGGCTCCTCCAGCCCGTCCCAGTGGAAGGATGAACGCAGGATGTCATGGCGCTGGATCACCGCCTGCAAGGCATGGGCAAAGGCGTCCAGGCGCAGGCGGCTGTCGAAGGCAAACTGCGCCTGCAGCACATAGGCATCGTCACCTTGCACGGCGCGATGCTGATACAGGATGCCGGCCTGCAAGGGTGCCAGCGGGTAAATATCCTGCACATTCGCCACACCGCCGGGGATGCTGGCAACGATGCGCTCGATGGCAGCGGGGTCCAGGGTGATCAGCGCAAGCATGTCCGGCGTAATCCGGGTGCAATCGGCCGCAATGCGATTGGCCGGCACCGTCACTTCACGCCCACCGCCCAAGGCCGCAGCCAGGGCGGACAAGGTCGGTTGGCCGAACAGCACTTTCACATCCGCCGACAAGCCCAGGCGGCGCATGCGCCCGATCAGGCTGACTGCCAGCAATGAGTGGCCACCCAATTCAAAGAAATTGTCATGCCGACCCACGCGCTCCACGCTGAGCAATTCGGCCCACAGTGCGGCCAGGGTGATTTCCGTATCACCCACGGGCGCTTCATAGTCGCGCACGCTCAACGCGTCCAGGCCCGCCGTCGGCAGTGCCTTGCGGTCGAGCTTGCCGTTGGGGCTCAGCGGCAGCGCCTGAAGGTGCATAAAGCTCGTCGGCAGCATGAATTCCGGCAGGTGTTGCAGCAGGTGGGTGCGCAGGCTTTCCACGTCGCTCGGCACGCCGGTGTAATAGGCGATCAGGCGCTGCTCGCGGGCAATCACGGCAGCTTCCTGCACCGCTGGATGCTCGGTCAGGCGCGCCTGGATTTCCCCCAGTTCGATGCGCAAGCCACGAATCTTCACCTGGTCATCATTGCGCCCCAGGTACTCGAGAGTGCCGTCGGGCAAGTAGCGACCCACGTCACCGGTACGGTACATGCGCCCCGGGGTAAACGGGTCGTCGAGGAAGCGTTCGGCTGTCAGCTCAGGACGGTTGAGGTAACCCCGCGCCACCTGCACGCCGGCGATGAACAATTCACCGACCACCCCCAACGGCACCGGCTGCAACTGCTCGTCCAGTACATACAGGCGCGTATTGGCAATCGGCTTGCCGATGGGGGTGTTATCCGGCACCACGGCGCCTGCGCAGTCCCACGCGGTGACATCCACCGCCGCTTCGGTGGGGCCATACAGGTTGTACAAGCCAACCCCCGGCAATTGCTGTTTGAAGCGCCGTACCAGGCTGCCCGGCAGGGCTTCGCCACTGCACATCACCTGCACCAGCCCGGCGGCCTGGCTGACATCGCCGTGGGCCAGGAACACGTCGAGCATCGACGGCACAAAATGCAGCGTCGTGACCCCCTCGGCCTCGATCACCTGGCACAGGTAGTCAGGGTCTTTATGCCCGCCAGCGCGCGCCATGACCAGGCGTGCGCCGGTGAACAGCGGCCAGAAGAACTCCCACACCGACACGTCGAAGCTGAACGGGGTTTTCTGCAAGACCGTATCGCTGGCGGTCAACGCGTATTCGTCTTGCATCCACAGCAGGCGGTTGACCACCCCAGGGTGTTCGTTGATCACACCCTTGGGCTGACCGGTGGAGCCGGAGGTGTAGATCACGTAGGCCGCCACGCTGGCCGCCTGCGGGTTATGGGTGGGTTGGTGCTGCCAGGTGGGCGAATCCAGGTTTACCACCGGCACCTCGCCCAGCAACCCAAGGGTGCTGGACTGGCCCAGCACTACCGTCGGCGCGCTGTCGTGGAGCATGTAGGCGATGCGTTCCAACGGGTAGGCCGGGTCCAGCGGCACATAGGCGGCGCCGGCCTTGAGGATCGCGTACAGGCCGATGACCATGTCCAGGCCACGCTCCACGCAGATCGCCACCCGCGCCTGGGGTTGCACACCCAGGGCTTGCAGGTGATGGGCCAACTGGTTGGCGCGCGCGTTCAGTTCGGCATAGCTCAGTTGCTGCGCGCCCGCCTTCAGGGCAATGGCCTGGGGTGTACGCAGTACCTGGGCTTCAAACAGGCCGTGCAGGGTCTGGTCGAGGTTGTACTCAACGGCGGTGGCGTTGAAATCCACCAGCAGTTGCCGACGCTCGCGCGCATCCACCAGCGGCACCTGCGCCAGCACCGCCTGGTCGTTATCGACCATGGCCTGCAACACGCGGGTGAAATAACCGACGTAACGCTGCATCGTCGATTCGTCAAACAGGGCCACGGCATATTCCAGCGCACCGAGGATGCTGCCCTGCACTTCCCCCAGGTTCAACGACAGGTCGAACTTGGCGAAATGGCTGTTCTCGACAATGCTCTCCAGGGCCAGGTCGCCCAGGGCCAGGGTCGGCGCGCTGCTGTCCTGCCAGCTCAGCAGGGTCTGAAACAGCGGGCTGTGGGCCAGACTGCGCGGCGGCCGGGTGATTTCCACCACCTGCTCGAAGGGCAAGTCCTGATGGGCCTGGGCTTGCAGCGTCAGCGCCTTGACCCGCGCCATCAACGCCTCGGTGCTCAGCTCGCCCGAGGTGTCGATACGCAGCGCCAGGGTGTTGACGAACAGGCCAATCAGCCCTTCGACTTCGGTGCGCATGCGGTTGGCCACCGGCGTGCCGATCACCAACTCGGGCTGCCCGGACAAGCGCGCCAACAGCGAAGCCCAAGCGCTCATCAAGGTCATGTACAAGGTGGTGCCATGGCGTTGGCTCAAGGCCTTGAGCCCGGCGGTGAGGCGTTCATCCAGGCGCACTTCGACGCTGCTGCCAGCGTAGTCCTGCTGCGCCGGGCGCGGGCGGTCGGTGGGCAAGGTCAGCAACACCGGCGCACCGGCCAACGCCTGTTGCCAGTAGCTGCTTTGGCGCTGCAGCACCTCGCCGCTCAGCCACAGGCGTTGCCACACGGCAAAGTCGGCGTACTGGATCGGCAAGGGCGGCAGCGGGTCGGCGTGGCCGTGGCTGAAAGCCTGGTACAGCGCCATCAGCTCGCGGGTCAGCACACCCATGGACCAGCCGTCAGAGACGATATGGTGCAGGGTCAGCAACAGCACATGGTGATCATCGGCCATCATCACCAGGCGCCCGCGCAGCAACGGGCCGCGCTCAAGGTCGAACGGTGCCGAAGCTTCGCCGTGGATCAGCGCGTCCAGGGCCTGTTGCGGCTGCGGATGGCGACGCAGGTCCTGCACTTGCAGCGCCAACACCTCTTCGGCCGGCACGACCAGCACCTGGGCCTGGTCACCCTGCTGGGCGAAGCGGCTGCGCAGGGTTTCATGCCGCGCCACAATGCGCGCCAGGGCCCGTTGCAACGCTTGCACATGCAACTGCCCGCGCAACCGCAAACCGATGGGAATGTTGTAGGCGGTGTTGGCCCCTTCCATCAAGGCCAGGAACCACAGGCGTTGCTGGGCGAAGGACAGCGGCACGTCCTCATCACGGTTGGCCAGCAAGATATCCGGCAAGGTGCTGCGACCGGCCTGGGCCAGTACCTCGGCGACCGCCGCCAGTTCGGCGTTGGCAAACAGGTCGCCCAGCGCCAACTCGACGCCCAGCCGCTGGCGCACCTGGGACACCATGCGCATGGCCAGTAGCGAATGCCCACCCAGCTCAAAGAAATGGTCATAGCGCCCCACGCGCTGCACCTGCAACACCTCGGCCCAGATCTGCGCCAGCACGGTTTCGATTTCGCCCAGGGGCGCGGCGTACTCGCGGGTAAAGACGGCGGCCATGTCCGGGGCCGGCAGGGCCTTGCGGTCAAGCTTGCCATTGGCCGTCAGTGGCAGTGCGTCGAGTTTCATGAACGCGACGGGCACCATGTAGTCCGGCAGATGCGCCACCAGGTGGGCGCGAATCTGGGCCACCGTCAGCGGGTCCAGTTGTGGGTTTTCGGTGAAGTAGGCCACCAGCCGTTCTTCACGCACCACCGCCACCGCTTCCAGAATCCCGGGCAACTGGTTGAGCTGGGTTTCGATTTCGCCCAGTTCGATGCGCACGCCACGGATTTTCACCTGGTCATCGTTGCGCCCCAGGTAATCGAGTGTGCCGTCCGGCAGCCAGCGCACCAGGTCGCCGGTGCGGTACATGCGTCCTTCGTTGAACGGGTCGCGCACAAAGCGCTCGGCAGTCAGTTCCGGGCGGTTGAGGTAACCGCGTGCCACGCCCTTGCCGCCCACGTACAACTCCCCCGCCACCCCCAGCGGCACCGGACGCTGGTGTGGGTCGAGCACGTAGACCTTGGCATTGGCCATGGGCTTGCCGATATGCAACGGCTGGCCCGCCTCGACCTTGCCGGAAGTGGCCACCACCGTGGCTTCGGTGGGCCCGTAGTTGTTGACCAGCTCAAAGCGCTGCGCCCGCCCGAACTGGCGCAGGCGGTCGCCACCGACCAGCAAGGTGCGCAAGGTCGGGTGCTCGATGTTCTGACTGAAGGCGTATTCCGCCACCGGCGTCGGCAGAAAGCTCACGTCCAGTGGCTGCGCGCACCACCAGGCCAGCAGTGCGTCGATATCTTCGCCGCCCTCATGGGCCGGTGGCAGGTGCAAGGTGGCGCCCACACACAGCGCCGGCCACACTTCCCAGGCCATCGCGTCAAAGCCGAAACCGGCAACACTGGCGGTATGCCGCCCGGCGCGCAGGTCGAAGGCGCTGCAATGCCAGTCCACCAGGTTGGCGACGCTGTGGTGTTCCACCATCACCCCCTTGGGCAAGCCAGTGGAGCCGGAGGTGTAGATCACATAGGCGAGATTCGTCGGGCCGACGGCGATTGTGGGATTGCTCGCCGAATGGTGCTGCCAGGTGAAGCGGTCCAGGTTGATCACCGGCACTTCCAGCACCGGCAGGCGCGTCAGCAACGCATGCTGGGTGAGTACCGCCACCGGCGCGCTGTCGCTGAGCAAATAGTGGAGGCGCTCGGCCGGGTGGGACGGGTCCACCGGCACATAACCGGCGCCGGCCTTGAGAATCGCCAGCAACCCGGCCAGGGTGTCGAGGCCGCGCCGCGCGACAATGGCCACGCGGTCGTCGGGCTTGACCCCCAGCGCCAGCAGATGATGCGCCAGCAGGTTGGCTTGCTGGTTCAATTCGGCGTAAGTCAGTTGCCGGCCCTGATGCACAGCGGCAATGGCGTGCGGCGTGAGCGCGGCCTGGGCTTCGACGCGGCCATGCAGGGTGGTGCCTTGGGGGAAAACGGTCTGGGTGGTGTTGAACTGTTCCAGCAGCAAGCGCTGTTCGGCGGCGGGCACCACCGAGAGTTGATCAAGCGCGGTATGGGGGGCCTGCTCCAGTGCGCTCACCAGGTTTTCCAGCGCGGTGTGCAGGTAGGCGCAGACGCGCTGAGGGTCAACCAGGGTGCTGGCCAGCAAACTCAGGCCGAAGCCCTCACCCAGGTCGTCCACGCTCAGGGTCAGCGGGTAGTTGGTGCGCTCCTCGGCGCGCAGTGCGGTGATACCGTGCCAGGCCGACACCGCCTCGGCGCTGGCGGCGGGCGCGCTGTGGCGATAGTTGAGCAGCGCGCTGAACAGCGGCGTCGGCGCGAGCACGCCACTGCAACGCTGGGCCAGGGCCAACGCCGCGTGCTCATGGCGCAGCAAGGTGGTCAGGCGTGCGTGGGTGGCCTTGACTGCGGTGCGTACGTCCTGGGCGTCTACGTCCACGCGAAACGGCAAGGTATTGATGAAAATGCCCAAGGCGCGGTCGGTGTCATGGCTGCCCTGCATGCGCCCCATCAATACGGTGCCGAACACCACCTGGGCTTTGCCGGCCAACACCCCCAGCACCTGGGCCCAACCCAGGTGAAACAGGCTGGCGGCGCTCGCGCCCAGTTGGCGCGCCTGCCCGCGCAAGCGCTGGGCCAGTGCCGGCGCCAATGGCAGGCTGACTTCAGCGATACCCCGCGCATCACCTTGCACGTCCTGCAAACCGAACGGCAAGGTGGGCTCGCTGATATCACCGAGCATCTGCCGGAAGAAACGTTCGTGCTCCTGCTCGCTTATCCCCAACCGCGCCTGCGCCACATAGTTGCGAAACGGTACGGCCTGGCCCAGGGCCGCGCCTTGGCCCAACAGGCACGCCTGCATTTCGTGGCACACCACGTCCAGGGCGCTGTGGTCGAGCGCCATGTGATGGAACAACAGGGTGGCGACGATGCGCTGGTTGGCCGGGTCTTCAGCGCGCACCAGGCGCAACAACGGCGCCTGGGTGACGTCGAGGCGATAGTGGCGGGCATCAAACAGGTCATGCAGTTGCGCGGCGATATCGCCATCGGCCGGGTCCAGCATCAAGGCTTGCACCGGCAGGCGTGCCTGGCGCCACACCACTTGCGAGGGTTGCGTCAGGCCATCCCAGACCACCCCGGTACGCAGGATGTCGTGACGGTCCATCACCCGTTGCAGCGCCTGGGCAAACGCATCGAAACGCGCAAGGTTGTCAAAGGCGAACTGCGACTGCATCACATAGGGGTCACCCTGCTCGGCACTGACATGGTGGAACAGGATGCCTTCCTGCAACGGCGCCAACGGGTAGATGTCCTGAATATTCGCCACGCCGCCCTGCACCGTGGCGACAATACGCTCGATCTCGTCCTGGCTCAGGGTCGACAGGGTCAGCATGTCGGGGGTGATGCGCTCGGCATTGGCCGGGATGCCATTGGCCGGCACCTGCACCTCACCGGCCTTGGTCGCGGTGTATTCACCGGCCTTGATCAGCTCGATCAGCGCCGGCTTGTGTTCACGCAAGGCGGCCAAGATCGACGGGTCGCTCAAGGCTTGCTTGTTGCCGTTCACCGACAACTGCTCGCCCTTGAGCGCCAGTTGCACATCCTTGGTTTTCAGGGTTGCCAGCAGCTCGAGGATGTTCACAGGACGATCTCCATTCGTTCGGTCATTGCGGCGTAGCCGGCCAGGGTCGGTTGTTCGAACAAGCCCCGCACATCGGCTTCCATGCCTTCCTGGCGCAGGCGCCCGATCAAGCTCACGGCCAGCAGCGAGTGCCCGCCCAGTTCAAAGAAGTTGTCGTGGCGCCCTACCCGTTCCACCTTGAGCAGCTCGGCCCAGAGCTGGGCCAGGAGGATCTCGGTGTCGCCTTCGGGCGCCGCGTACTCACGTACCTGCAAGGCGTCCATACCGGGTGCAGGCAGGGCCTTGCGGTCGAGCTTGCCGTTGGGGCTCAGGGGCAAGGCGTCCAGGTGCATGAACAGCGCCGGCACCATAAAGTCAGGCAGGTGCTGCAACAGTTGGGCGCGCAGGCTTTCGATATCGGTGGGCGCGCCGGTGTAATACGCGACCAGGCGCTGGTCACGGGCGACGACCACGGCGTCCTTGACCGCCGGATGCTCGATCAGGCGCGCCTGGATTTCCCCCAGTTCGATGCGCAGGCCACGGATCTTCACCTGATCGTCGTTGCGCCCCAGGTACTCGAGCGTGCCGTCGGGCAAGTAGCGGCCCAGGTCACCGGTGCGGTACATGCGCCCGGGGGTGAACGGGTCGTCGAGGAAGCGCTCGGCGGTCAGCTCAGGACGGTTCAGGTAACCCCGCGCCACTTGCACGCCGGCGATGAACAGCTCACCGACCACGCCCAGCGGCACCGGCTGTAACTGCCCATCGAGTACATACAGGCGGGTGTTGGCAATCGGCTTGCCGATCGGGGTGTTGTCCGGCACCTCGGGCCGTGCGCAGTTCCAGGCCGTCACGTCCACTGCCGCCTCAGTGGGGCCATACAGGTTGTACAAACCAATCCCCGGCAACTGCTGCTTGAAACGCCGCACCAGGCTGCCCGGCAAGGCCTCGCCGCTGCACATCACCCGCACCAACCCCGCCGCCTGGCTGACATCGCCGTGGGCCAGGAATACATCGAGCATCGACGGCACAAAGTGCAAGGTGGTGATGTGCTCCGCCGCGATCACCTCGCACAGGTACGCCGGGTCCTTGTGCCCTTCAGGGCGCGCCATTACCAGACGCGCGCCGGTGAACAGCGGCCAGAAGAACTCCCACACCGACACGTCGAAGCTGAACGGGGTTTTCTGCAACACCGCATCGTGGGCCTTGAGGCTATAGGCGTCCTGCATCCACAACAGGCGGTTGACCACCCCGGCATGTTCGTTGATCACGCCCTTGGGTTGGCCGGTGGAACCGGAGGTGTAGATCACATAGGCCGCGTGTTGGGCAATGAGGTTTGGTACTTGCGGGTTGGTGGCGGGTTGGTGTTGCCAGGTGCTGTGGTCGAGGTCGACTACCGCCACGTCCCCCAGCAGGGTGCGGGTGGCGCTTTGGGCCAGCACCACCACCGGCGCGCTGTCGTGCAGCATGTAGGCGATGCGCTCTGGCGGGTACGCCGGGTCCAGCGGCACATAGGCACCGCCGGCCTTGAGGATGGCGAACAGGCCGACGACCATGTCCAGGCCGCGCTCGACGCAGATGCCCACCCGTGCATCCGGGCGCACACCGCTGTCACGCAGGTGATGGGCCAGGCGGTTGGCGCGTTCATTGAGTTGCTGGTAGCTCAAGGTGTGCTCGCCGGCCTTCACCGCCACGGCCTGCGGGGTACGTACAACCTGGGCTTCAAACAGCCCGTGCAGGGTCTGGTCGAGGTTGTAGTTCACCTCGGTGGCGTTGAACTGCACCAGCAGTTGTTGCCGCTCTTGCAGCCCCAGCACCGGCAGGCGGTTCAGCGCCTGGTGCGGGGCCTGCTCAAGAGCCTCGACCAGGCCGCTCAACGCGTTATGCATATACCCGCACACCCGTTGCGCATCCACCTGGGCCAGGGCGGTGAACGCGTAGCCGTCGCCCAGGTCGTCCACGTTCAAGGTCAGCGGGTAATTGGTGCGCCCGTCATTGACCAAGGTCTGCATGCCTTCCCATGCCAACTGCGCATCCGCCGAACGGGTGGCGGCGCCGCGATGGCGATAGTTGAGCATCGAGCTGAACAAGGGCGCCGGGGCCGCTACGCCACTGCAACGCTGGGCCAAGGCCAGGGAGGCGTGTTCATGGCCAAGCAATTGGGTCAGCCGCGAATGGGTGGCCCGCACGGCGGCGCGGGCGCCCTGGTCGTCGATATCCAGGCGCAACGGCAAGGTGTTGATAAACACGCCCAGAGCGCGGTCGGCGCCCTCGCCGCCTTGCAGACGACCCACCAGCACCGTACCAAACACTACCGAATGGCGCGCCGATACCGCGGCCAGCACCTGCGCCCAGGCCAGATGGAACAGGCTGGCAGCACTGACCCCCAGCAGCCGTGCCTGGCTGCGCAGGCGGCGGTTGAGCTGGCTGTCCAGTTGCAGGGTATGTTCGTCGATGGCATTGCCGTCGCCGCGCACGTCCTGCCAGCCGAACGGCAACGTCGGTTCGTCAACATCGCCCAACATCTGGCGGAAGAACTGTTCATGCTCCTGTTCGCTGACACCCAAACGGGCCTGGGCCACATAGTTGCGATACGGCATTGGCGCGGCGGTGGGGGCTGCGTGGCCCAACAAGTGGCCCTGCATTTCGCGCAACACCACGTCGAAGGCGGTGTGGTCCAACACGATATGGTGATAGAGCAACACCGCCACCACGCGCTGGTTGGCCGGGTCCTGGGCGTACATCAGGCGGATCAGCGGCGCCTGGCTGATCTCCAGGCGATACCGCCGCGCATCAAACCGCTCGTGCAGGCCGGCGAGTACGTCACCTTCCAGTTGCAGTTCCTGCACGCACAACTGCGCCTGGCGCCACACCACTTGCAGCGGTTGCGCCAGGCCCTCCCACACCACCCCGGTGCGCAGGATGTCGTGGCGGTCGATCACCTGTTGCAGTGCGCGCATAAAGGCCTGCAGGCGCTCGACACCGTCAAACGCCAGGTGTGATTGCAGCAGGTAAGGATCGCCCTGCGCCGCCGTGAGGTAGTGATAGAAAATCCCTTCCTGCAACGGCGCCAGCGGGTAGATGTCCTGCACGTTGGCAGCGCCGCCAGGCACCTGGGCCACCACCTGGTCGATCGCCGACTGGTCGAGGTCCACCAGGGCCAGCATGTCCGGGGTGATGCGCTGACAACCGGCACTGATGCAATTGGCCGGCACCTGCACTTCGCGGCCACTGCCGACAGCGGCGGCCAGCGCGGCCAGGGTTGGCTGGCTGAATAGCACGCGCACATCAGCGCTGAGGCCGGCTTGGCGCATGCGCTCGATGAGGCTGACGGCCAGCAATGAATGGCCGCCCAGTTCGAAGAAGTGGTCATGGCGACCCACTTGCTCCACCTGCAACACCTCGGCCCACAGCCGCGCCAGGGTGGTTTCGACGTCACCCTGGGGGGCTTGGTATTCACGGCTGAGCAAGGCGCACTGGTCTGGCTCTGGCAATGCCTTGCGGTCCAGTTTGCCGTTGGCGGTCAGGGGCAACTGATCAAGCCGCATGTAGGCGACCGGCACCAGCGCCTCGGGAAGTTGGGCCTGCAGGTGCGCACGCAAGGTCTCGATCTGCAGCGGGCGCTGTTCGGTGAACCAGGCCAACAGGCGGCCTTCGCGCACCAGCACCACGGCCTCGCGGATGCCGTCCAGTGCCGTCAGGCGGCTTTCGATTTCACCCAGTTCAACCCGCACACCGCGCAGTTTTACCTGGTCGTCGTTACGGCCCAGGTACTCAAGGTTGCCATCGGGCAGCCAACGCACCAGGTCACCGGTGCGGTACATCTGCCCTGGGTTGAACGGGTCTTGCAGGAAGCGCTCGGCCGTCAGCTCGGGACGGTTCAGGTAACCCCGCGCCACGCCGCTGCCGCCCACATAGAGTTCACCGGCCACGCCCACCGGTACCGGGCGCAGGTGCGCATCCAGCACGTAGCTGGTGGCATTAGCGACAGGCCGGCCGATATGCAACACCTGCCCGGCCCGCACGCGGCCGGAGGTGGCAACCACCGTGGCTTCGGTGGGGCCGTAGTTGTTGACCACCGCAAAGCGCCGCTCCTGGGTGAACTGACGCAGGCGGTCACCGCCGATCAGCAGGATGCGCAAGGTGGGGTGCTGCTGGGGCAGGCTGAACGCGTACTCGGCCACCGGGGTGGGCAGGAAACTCACGTCCAACGGCTGTGCCAGCCACCAGGCCAGCAGTTCATCGATGTTTTCGTTGCCGATGTCGGCGGGTGGCAGGTGCAGGGTCGCGCCGACGCACAGGGCCGGCCAGACTTCCCAGGCCATGGCATCAAACCCCATGCCGGCCACGCTGCTGGTGTGGCTGACCGCTGTCAGACCAAAGGCCTCACAGTGCCAATGCACCAGGTTTTCCACGGTGCGGTGTTCCACCATCACGCCCTTGGGCTGGCCGGTGGAACCGGAGGTGTAGATCACATACGCCAGGTGCGCGGGCGTCAGGGCGGGCAGTTGCGGATTGCTGACGGCGTGGCGCTGCCAACCGGGGTCCTGCAGATCGACCACGGCGACGGGCCCCAGCAGCTCCCGCGTGCTGGTCTCGGCCAGCACCGCCACGGGCGCGCTGTCTTGCAACAAGTAGGCGATACGCTCGGCGGGGTACGCCGGGTCGATCGGCACATAGCCCGCGCCAGCCTTGAGAATGCCCAACAGCCCCACCAGCATCTGCGGGCCGCGACGGCAACACAGTGCCACGCGGTCATCGGCTTGCACGCCGAGTTCCAGCAAGTGATGAGCCAACTGGTTGGCCCGTTGATTGAGCTGCTGATACGTCAGCGCCTCGCTGCCTTGCTGCACGGCAATGCGATGGGGTTGGCGCTCGGCCTGTACCTCAAACGCACCGTGCACCGTCTGGCCATGGGGGAAGTCGTGGGCAGTGGCGTTGAACTCGCGCAGCACCGTGTCGCGCTCTGCGGCGGGCAGAATCGGTAACTGGCGCAGCGCGCGGTGGGGCGCCGTCTCAAGGGTGGCAACCAGTTGCTCCACGGCGCTGAGCATGTAGTCGCACAGGCGCTGCGCGCCGATTTGCGGCACGGCCAGCACGCTCAGGCCAAAGCCTGCGCCCAGGTCATCCACGCTCAGGGTCAGCGGATAGTTGCTGCGTTCTTCACCGCCCAGCAGTTGCACGCCTTCCCAGATGCCGTGGCCGTCGCGGGCCATTTCGCCTGGGTTGCTGTGGCGGTAATTGAGCAAGGCGCTGAACAGCGGCGTGCTGGTCGGCACACCGCTGCAACGCTGGGCCAGGGCCAGTGACGCATGCTCATGCCCGAGCAAGGCGCTCAAGCGTGCATGGGTGGCTTTGACCGCCTGCGCTGCGCCGGCTGCAATATCGACCCGCAGCGGCAAGGTGTTGATAAACATCCCCAGCGCACGGTCTGCGCCCTCGCCGGCTTGCATACGGCCCATCAGCACCGTGCCGAACACCACCTCGTCGCGGCCCGAGACTAGGCCCAACACCTGGGCCCAGGCCAGGTGCATCAGGCTGGCGGCGCTGACGCCCAGTTGGCGCGCCTGCTGGCGTACACGCTGGGCCAGGCCCGCTTCCAGGTGCACCTCGGCTTCTTCGATTGCACGACCATCGCCCTGCACATCCTGCAGGCCAAACGGCAAGGTGGGCTCGTCGACCTCGGCGAGCATGTCGCGGAAAAACTGCTCATGCTGCGCCACACTGACGCCCAGTCGCGCCTGGGCCACATAGTTGCGAAACGGCGCGGCGACGGGCAAATCCTGGGCCTGGTTGAACATAAAGGCACGCATTTCCTGGCCGACCACTTCCATGGCGGTGTGGTCCAGCGCCAGGTGATGGAACAGCAGGATCGCCGCGACCCGGTTGTGCGCCGGGTCCTGGGCATAGACCATGCGCAGCAAGGGCGCCTGGGTAATGTCGAGGCGGTAGTGACGCGCATCGAAACGCTCATGCAGTTGCGCCATCACGTCGCCATGTGCCGGGTCGAGCATCACCTCGTGCACCCCCAACTGGGCGGTGCGCCACACCACTTGCACCGGGCTTTCGAGCCCTTCCCACACCACAGCGGTACGCAGAATGTCGTGGCGCGCCACCACCTGTTGCAGCACGCCCATAAAGCCGTGCAGGCGCTCGGCAGTGTCAAAGGCCATGCGCGATTGCAGCAGGTACGGGTCGCCCTGCTCGGCGCTGATGTGGTGGTAGAGAATGCCTTCCTGTAGCGGCGCCAGCGGGTAGATATCCTGGATATTCGCTGCACCACCCGGCACGCTGGCGACAATCCGCGCGATGGCCTGCGGGGTGAGTTGCACCAGGCTCAGCATCGACGGTGTGATCTGTATGCAGCCGGTGGGGATGCCATTGGCGGGCACCACGATTTCTCTGCCGCTGCCCACGGCTGCCGCCAGCGCGGCCAGGCTTGGCTGGCTGAACAACACGCGCACATCGGCGCTCAGGCCCACCTGGCGCATGCGTTCGATCAGGCTGACCGCCAGCAACGAATGCCCGCCCAATTCGAAGAAGTGATCATGGCGCCCCACGCGTTCAAGCTTGAGCACGTCCTGCCAGATCTGCGCCAGCAGGCTTTCCACCTCGCCTTGTGGGGCTTCGTAGCCACGGCTGATCAAGGCGGCCTGGTCGGGTACCGGCAATGCCTTGCGGTCGAGCTTGCCGTTGGCGGTGAGCGGCAACTGCGCCAGCCACACATAAGCCGAAGGCACCATGTAATCGGGCAACCGGCCTTGCACATGAGCTCGCAGGGTTGCGATATCCAACGTTGCGTCGG
The DNA here is from genome assembly GCF_021609665.1 of Pseudomonas sp. PA-1-3F. Taxonomy (NCBI): domain Bacteria; kingdom Pseudomonadati; phylum Pseudomonadota; class Gammaproteobacteria; order Pseudomonadales; family Pseudomonadaceae; genus Pseudomonas; species Pseudomonas sp. PA-1-3F. Next base: position 17,968 of record NZ_WJZD01000003.1, read on the forward strand.
CGGTGTAATAGGCCACTAACCGTTTGTGGCCAGGCTCGTCTTCGCGAACCAATACCACAACGTCCCTGATCCCGGCACAGGCACACAGGCACGCTTCGATTTCACCGGGTTCGATACGAAAGCCACGAATCTTCACCTGCAGGTCATTGCGCCCCAGATACATCAAATTGCCGTCGGCTCGCCAGCAGGCCAGATCACCGCTGCGGTAGAGTTGGCCATCGCCGAATGGGTTCGGGACGAATTTTTCCGCGCTCAGCTGAGGCAGATTCAAGTAGCCTTTCGCAACGCCCGCACCGCCGATATAGAGCTCGCCGGTCACACCCACGGGCAGCGGTTGCTGGCGCGCGTCCAGTACATAGGCCTGAGCGTTGGCAATCGGTCGACCAATCGGAATAGCGCCCTCGCCAAGGGTAGTGACCTCAAACGTGGTGGAGAACGTGGTGGCTTCGGTCGGGCCATACCCATTCAGCAGATGCTGGGGTTTGCCGAGCTTGAGTACCCGGCCAATCACCTGAGGGTCAAGCACGTCGCCGCCGACGATCAGGTAGCGCAATTGGCGGAACACCGGCATCAACGCATCGGCGTACTGATGAAATAGCCCGGCGGTCATCCATAACACGTTGACCGTCTGTTCCCGCAACAGCTCGGCGAACGCGGCTTGGGATAACAACCGCACCTGCTCGACCACCACCACACAACCGCCATTGAGCAACGGTGCCCACACTTCGAGGGTGCTGGCGTCAAATGCCGGGTTAGAAGCAAAGGCCACCCGGTCGTGGGCATTGAATTCGGCAAAACCGTTGTTCAGCACCAGCCGCGAGATGGCGAGGTGGGGCACTTGCACGCCCTTGGGTGTCCCGGTGGAGCCGGAGGTGTAGAGGATGTAGGCAACGCTCTGCGCGGATTGGGCCAAGTCTGGGTTAGCGGGCGACTGCGCGTCCAGATCCAACTGCGCCAGGTCGTCCAGCACATGGCGTGCGCCGCTGTCTTTGACGATGAAGGCCTGGCGTTCGACAGGCGCGTTGACGTCCAGCGGCACATACACCGCAGCGCACTTGAGGATCGCCAGTTGGCAGACCAGCAGATCCAGGCAACGCGGCAAGGCAATCGCCACGCTTTCGCCGGGCTGCACACCCTGGCTGATCAGATGATGGGCCAAGCGGTTGGCACGGCGATTGAGGTCACGGTAGCTCAGTGACAGCTCGCCCTGCACCGCCGCCGACGCTTCAGGGCGAGCCAGCGCCTGAGCTTCAAACAGTTGCGAGACAGTAAGTTGCGAGGGGTATTGCCGGGCGGTGGCGTTGAAACCTACCAGCACTTGATGACGCTCGGAAGGCGGCAGGATCGACACCGCCTGCAGCGGCGTGGTCGGCGCATGCTGCAGCGCGCTCACCACATGGCGCAACGCGGTGAGCATGTACTCACCCACGCGTTGCACATCCAGGTGCGCGACGCCTTGCACCGTCAGCGCAAAGCCACTCCCCAGGTCATCAACGTTGAGCACCAGCGGATAGTTGCTACGTTCTTCGGAGCTGAGAATCTCGATACCGGAAGCGGCAAAGGGGTTGTCCCCCGGCGCTTCATCGGCTGCGCTGTGCCGGTAGTTGAGCAAGGTGCTGAACAGCGGCAGCGAGCCCGGCACGCCACTGCAACGCTGGGCCAGGGACAACGAGGCATGTTCGTGCCCGAGCAGTTGCGCCAGGCGCGCATGGGTGGCGCGCACGCCGGCCTGCACGCCGACGCTGCCAACGCTGACCCGCAGCGGCAAGGTATTGATAAACATCCCCAGCGCCCGGTCCGCGCCCTCGCCGCCCTGCATACGGCCCAGCAACACGGTGCCGAATACCACCTCCTGCTGGCCAGACACCTGGCCCAGCACCTGGGCCCAGGCCAGGTGTACCAGGCTCGCGGTGCTCACGCCCAGTTGCCGCGCCTGTTCGCGCAAGCCCAGGTTGAGCGCAGGCTCCAGCGGCAGGCGCGCTTCATGGATGCCGCTGCCGTCACCATTCACGTCCTGCAAGCCGAAGGCCAGGGTCGGCTCGTCGATGTCGCCCAGCATCTGGCTGAAGAAGGCTTCATGCTGGGCCTGGGTGACACCGAGGCGGGCCTGGGCCACGTAGTTGCGATACTGCACCGCGTCAGGCAGTTGCGCGCTGTGGCCATGCAGGCTGGCACTCATCTCTTTGACCAGCACGTGCAGGGCCGTGTGGTCGAGGAGGATATGGTGCAGCAGCAAAATGCCGACCAAGCCGTGGCTGTCCTGCGCATACGCCAGGCGCATCAGCGAGGCGCGTGACAGGTCCAGGCGATAGTGGCGTGGGTCGAAACGCTGTTGCAGATGCTCCAGTGCATCACTGCCTAGCGCATCCAGGCGTTCGATCACCAAGGGTGCCTGGCGTAACACCACTTGCACCGGCTCTTCCAGGCCCTCCCAGAGGATGGCGGTGCGCAGGATATCGTTGCGCTCGATCACCGTGTGCAGCGCGTTGACAAACCCGTCGACGGCGCCCTGGTCGTGAAACCGCAACTGCACCTGCAACACGTAGGGGTCGCCCTCGGTGGTCGCCAGGTGGTGGTAGAGAATGCCGGCCTGCAACGGCGCCAGGCCATAAATGTCCTGCACGTTGGCAACGCCACCGGGTACGGCCTCAAGGATATGGTCGATAGCGGCCTGATCCAGCTCGACCAGGGGCAGCATGCCCGGGGTGATGGCCGGCGTGTCTGCTTGAATAAGGTTGGCCGGCACCTGCACGGTCTGCTGGCCGCCCACCGCCGCAGCGAGCGCCGCCAAGGTCGGTTGGCCGAACAGCACGCGCACATCGGCGCTGAGGTCGACCTGACGCATGCGCTCGATCAGTTTGACCGCCAGCAGCGAATGGCCGCCGAGTTCGAAGAAATTGTCCTCACGACCGACACGGTCGACGTTGAGCAGGTCTTGCCAGAGCATGGCGAGGGTGGTTTCCACCGCCCCCTGGGGCGCCGCATACTCGCGCCGGGCCACGGCGTCGGCATCGGGTGCGGGCAAGGCCTTGCGGTCGAGTTTGCCGTTGGTGGTCAACGGCAGCGTATCCAGGCGCACGAAGGCGCTGGGCACCATGTGTTCGGCCAGGCTCAGCAGTAGATGGTCACGCAGGGCGGCCACGTTGAGTTCGCCATCGCTGATCACATAGGCCACCAGGCGTTTGTCGCCCGGCTGATCTTCACGGGCGATCACCACCGCATCGCGCACGCCGCTGGCAGTGGCCAGGTGCGCCTGGATTTCACCCAGTTCGATACGGAAACCACGGATCTTGACCTGGTCATCGTTACGCCCCAGGTACTCAACACTGCCGTCGGCCAGCAGGCGGCCGAGGTCGCCGGTCTTGTACATGCGCAAGCCGGTGGCCGGGTCGGCAAGGAAGCGTTCGGCATTCAGCGCCTGGCGGTTGAGGTAACCACGCGCCACCCCGGCACCGCCCACGTACAACTCGCCCACCACACCCAGGGGCAAGGGCTCATGGCGCTCATCCAGCACGTACAACTGCAAATCGGGAATACGCACGCCAATCGGGCTCACGCCGACCAAGTGCGCGTCGGCCGCTTCCAGCGCACGGTAGGTCACATGCACGGTGGTTTCAGTGATGCCGTACATGTTCACCAGTTGCGTACCGGCATTCACTGCCCGTGCGTACCACGGCTTGAGCATGCCCGGTTCCAGGGCTTCGCCGCCGAAAATCACTTGGCGCAAGGAATGGGACTGGGCACTGTTGCCCTGGGCCGCGATCAACTGGCGGAACGCGCTCGGCGTCTGGTTGAGGATGCTCACCTGGGCGTCGCACAACAGCGCGTAGCACTCATCCGGCGAGCGGCTGACCAGTTGCGGCACGATCAGCAACTGGCCGCCGTGCATCAGCGCGCCCCAGATTTCCCACACGGAAAAGTCGAACGCGAAGGAATGGAACAGCGCCCACACATCGTGCGGGTTGAACCCGAACCAGTGGTGGGTGGCGCTGAACAGGCGTGCGACCTGGCGATGCTCGATCATCACGCCCTTGGGCTGGCCAGTGGAGCCGGAGGTGTAGATGACGTAGGCCAGGTTGGCCGGGCTCAGGTGCAGCCCAGGGTTGGTGATGGGCAACGGGCCCAGGTGGTCCAGGTCGATCCGGGCCAGTGCGCCGGCCCGCTGCGCCGTGTTTGCCTGCACCAGCACCACCACCGGCTGGCTGTCGGCCAGGGTGTAGGCGATGCGTTCCTGGGGATAGGCCGGGTCGATGGGCACATAGCCCGCACCGGCCTTGAGAATGCCAAGCAGGCCGATGATCATCTGCGGGCCACGCTCCACGCAAATCGCCACGCGCGCGTCGGGGCACACGCCGTGGGCCAGGAGCGCGTGGGCGACCTGGTTGGCGCGTTCGTTGAGTTGGCGGTAGGTCAGGACGTGGTGCTCGAAGCGCAACGCAATGGCATCGGGCCGGGCAGCGGCGTGGGTTTCGACTTGCTGGTGGATCAGTTGGGTGTCGGCGTAATGCGTGGAGCAATGATTCAAAGTGTGCAGCAAATGGTGGCGTTCAGCGTCAGTCAGGATGTTCAGGCCGCAGAGCGGCATATCCGGTCGTTGTTCAAGGGCTTCGGCCAGGCTTTCCAAGGCCGTATGCAGATAACCCGCAACCCGCTGCGCGCCAATGGACGCATCAACCATCACGGTCAGGGCGAAGTCTTCACCCAGGTCATCGACGTTCAGCGTCAGCGGGTAATTGGTGCGCTCCTCGGCGCCCAACACCTGGATGCCGTCGGCGACTTCGATCACCGCCGCCATGTCGGTGGCCGCGCTGTGACGGTAGTTGAGTATCGCGCTGAACAGCGGCGTAGGCGCCGCCACGCCGCTGCACCGTTGTGCCAGCGCGAGGGACGCATGTTCGTGATCGAGCAAGCGCGTGAGGCGTTCATGGGTGATCTTGACCGCAGCGCGCACGCCCTGCTCACCCACATCCACCCGCAGTGGCAAGGTGTTGATGAACATGCCCAAGGCCCGCTCACCGCCCTCACCTGCGCCCATGCGCCCGAGCATCACAGTGCCAAATACCACCGCCTCCCGACCGGAGACTGCACCCAGCACTCGCGCCAAAGCCAGGTGCATCAGGCTCGCCACACTCACCCCCAGCGGGCGCGCCATGCTGCGCAGGCGGCGGCTCAGAGCGCTGTCGACGGGAATGCGCACTTCGTCGATCCCCTGGCCGCCGCCCTGCACATCTTGCAGGCCGAACGGCAGCGTCGGTTCATCGATATCCGCCAGCATGTCGCGGAAGAACGCCTCATGGACCTGCTCGCTGACGCCATGGCGCACCTGGGCGATATAGCTGCGAAACGCTATCGGTGCAGGGGCCTGGGCTTGCTGCCCGGCCAGGTACAGCTGGATTTCATGCCGAACGCCATCCAGGGCCGTGTGATCAAGGATGGTGTGGTGGAACAGCAGCATCGCCACCACCCGCTGGTTGGCCGGGTCGTCAGCGAATACCAGGCGCAGCAGCGGCGCCTGGCCCAGGTCCATGCGATAAGCGCGGGCATCATAGCGAGCGAGCAATTGAGCGAGGCGGTCAGCACCGTCCAGAGGCACCTCTTCGCAGGCCAGCACAGCCTTGCGCCACACCACTTGCAGCGGCTCGTCCAGGCGCTCCCAGACCATCGAGGTACGCAGGATGTCGTGACGGTCGATGACCCATTGCAACGCCTCGGCAAAGGCCTCAAGGCGTGCGCGGCTGTCGAACACGAACTGCGCGTGCAGCACGTAAGGGTCACCCTTCTGCGCCGAAAGATGGTGATAAAGCATGCCTTCCTGGAGCGGCGCCAGGGGGTAGATATCCTGCACATTCGCCGCGCCGCCTGGGACCGCCGCGACGATGCGGTCGATGGCCGGCTGGTCGAGGTTGACCAGGGCCAGCATGTCCGGTGTGATGCGGTAGGCCGGACTCAGCCAGTCACCGCCATGTTCGGCGACCAACTGCAACAGTTGGGGTTTGTGCGCGATCAATTGATCCCAGAGCGCGTCGTCCAACGCTTCGTCATCGCCCAGGACGATCAGGTCGCCCCCTTCGGTCTGCAGACGGATCGCATGGGTGGAGATCGCTGCCAGTAAGTCGCTGAACTGCATGGGTAACCTGCCTGATAATTCACGGTTGACGAGAATGTCCGTATTCAGTTTTGCCGCTTGGATCGGCAGTGCCGGGCGCCCAGGAAAAAATAGCGGGCGCAGCCGAGGGCCTGGAGTGGCTTCCGGCAGGCTTGGAAAATTAAGGTATCTGTGGGCTGGGTGGTGACATGGGAAGCGGGGACAAGTGCCCGGCTGAAGGGTTCCACCGGACTCTGGCGGTTACCCCTCTCTGTGGATGCCAAGGCGGCCCGGAGCTGACAGCCTCAGGGTAAACAAGGTGCGCGGGACATGGTAAAACAGCGCCGTGCCCTTTTCCGGAGAACGCGGCGATGACGTCCAAACTTGAACAACTCAAGCCATTCACCACTGTGGTCTGCGACACCGGCAATCTGGAAGCCATCAGCCGCCTGCGGCCCGTGGGCGCCACCACCAACCCGTCGCTGCTGCTCAAGGCCTGCGCCATCCCGGAATACGCTGAGCGATTGCGTGCCGAAGGGATCCGACAGTTTGCGCGGGATCAGGAAAAACTGGAAAAGCTGCTGGCCAGCGCATGACTGCACTCTCTGCTTTGGCCCAACCCCGCACGTTGGTGTTCCTGACCTACCCGCACATGGGCTTGCTCGACCTGACTGGCGCCCAGACGGTGTTCTGGGCCGCGACCAAGGCCATGGCCGAGCGCGGTTTGCAAGGTTATGTGTTGCACAACGCCAGCCTGGCGGGCGGGCTGATGCCGACCGCCGAGGGCTTGAGCGTCGACACCGTCGCCTTGGCACAGTTTGACCCCGCTGCCATCGACACCCTGGTGGTACCCGGCGCGCCGGCCATTGAGCAAGCCATGCTGGAAAATACCGCGCTGGTGGACTGGTTGCGCAACGCCTCCGGCCAGGCGCGACGGACCGCCTCGGTGTGCAGCGGCACGTTTTTGCTGGCGCTGGCGGGCTTGCTGGAGGGGCGCCGCGCGGCAACGCATTGGGCCATGTGCGAGCTGCTCAAGCAACGTTTCCCGAGCATCGAGGTGGACGTGGACGCGATCTTCGTGCAGCAAGGCCAGGTGTGGACCTCGGCGGGCGTCAGCGCCGGGATCGACCTGGCGCTCGCGCTGGTGGAGGCTGACTGCGGGCGCGAAGTGGCGCTGCAAGTGGCACGCGAATTGGTGGTGTTCCTCAAGCGCCCCGGTGGCCAGGCGCAGTTCAGCCAGGTGCTGCAAGCGCAAACCGCCGACAGCGCCAGCTTTGATGCGCTGCATGCGTGGATCAGCGACAACCTGCGCGACAGCGACCTCAGCGTCGAGCGCCTGGCCGCGCAGAGCCATATGAGCCCACGCAACTTTGCCCGGGTCTATAAGCAAAAAACCGGTCGCACCCCGGCCAAGGCCATCGAACTGTTTCGCATGGAAGCGGCGCGCCGCATGCTCGAAGACTCCCAGCGCAGCATCGACCAGATCGCCGGGCTTTGCGGGTTTGGCGATGAGGAACGCATGCGCTGCACCTTCCACCGCCACCTGGCCATCTCACCCCGCGACTACCGCGAGCGCTTTTCCCGCTAGGCCGGCAGAGGTGGCAGTCATCCAGGGTTATATGTCCTTTCGGACAGGCCCTGCTGCTTTTACAGTGATCCGGCAATGCCTTGCGGCTTATCTGGTCTCTGGAGCAACCCCATGAAACAACACATTCTGATCATTGGCGCCGGGTTCGGTGGCGTGTGGAGCGCCTTGAGCGCGGCTCGGCTACTGGATAAACACGACCGCAACGATGTGCGCATCAGCCTGCTCGCACCCCAAGCGGAGCTGCGTATCCGCCCGCGGTTCTACGAGCCCGATGTACATACCATGCTGGCCCCGCTTGATGCGCTGTTCGACGCTGTGGGCGTGACCTTTGTGCAAGGCGCCGCCGACAGCATCGACGCCACTAATAAGCAAGTGACCTACCGCAACGCGGCCGGCATCCCGGCCACCCTCGCCTACGATCGCCTGGTAGTGGCCGCCGGCAGCCGCTTGAACCGCCCCGGCATGGACGGCATCGAGCATGTGTTCGATGTGGATCAGATCGAAGACGCGGCGCACCTTGAAGCCCATATCAACGCCCTGAAAAACCTGCCCGACAGCCCGGCCCGCAATACCGTGGTGGTGGCCGGCGGCGGCTTCACCGGTATCGAGACCGCCACCGAAATGCCGGCGCGCCTGCGTGGCGCACTGGGTGAGACGGCCAACATCCGTGTGATCGTGGTCGACCGCGGGCCGCAGATTGCCGCGTCTATGGGCGATGGCATACGCCCATCGATCATCGAAGCCAGCCAGGCACTGGGGCTTGAATGGGTACTGAACACCTCGGTCGCCTCGGTGGATGCCGGTGGCGTGACCCTGGCGGATGGGCAGCGGATTGAATCGAGCACCGTGATCTGGACCATCGGCTTTCGCGCCAACCCCCTGACCGAACAGATTGAGGGCACCCGCGATGCCCAGGGCCGCCTGCACGTGGACGCCCACCTCAAGGTCAAGGGCCAGGCTGCCATCTTCGCCGCTGGCGACGTGGCCTACGCCGCCACAGACGCGCTGGGCAACTTCGCTGCCATGTCCTGCCAGCACGCCATCGCCCTGGGCCGCTACGCCGGCAACAACGTCGCCGCCGATCTGATCGGCGTGGCCCCCATGGCCTACAGCCAACCCAAATACGTGACCTGCCTCGACCTCGGCGCCTGGGGCGCGGTGTACACCGAAGGCTGGGACCGTCAGCTCAAGCTGGTGGGCCAGGAAGCCAAGGAACTCAAACAGCAGATCAATAGCGTGTGGATCTATCCACCGGCAGCGGATAGAAAGGTGGCGTTGGCGGCGGCGGATCCGTTGATCCCGGTGGCGTAGAACTTCGCGTTGCTCACTACAATGACAGGATGTGAACGGTCCATTTTTTTGATGTCATCCACTTCCCGGTTGCGATGGAGCATCGCGCAGGCTACTCTTTCAACTCGCAGCAAGTGCTGCGATTGGACTTGGCGGTCCGACCAGATATAGGCGCAACGGCGCCCCCAACACGATTGCAGGCGCTTTTTTTGCGCCCGTGATTTCGTGCAATGGCGGGTTGCGCAGGGACTTCTTCGGAAGTGCCGGGTCCTATATCCCCGGTCCGCCAACCTTGCGTAATCCGCCACCCTAATTCTGCTTGGCGGCAGAAGGTGACGGCTCACTTAGATATAGGAGCAAGAACCATGACCTCATCTGATCGGTATATGCCCATAACGGGCCCCGATTACACCATACCTACACTGCTAATCGATACTCAGGCGCCGCTTGATGCTTTGCATGACGCAGCAGTTTTTCGTATTCGGGCAGTCACTCAAGTTCTGGAAAACCTGGCACTTCGCGATGAAATCAGCAGCGATACCGTGGTGCTGCAGGACTTCGCGTCGCTGTTGAGTATTCCATTGCGGGACGGCTGCGATTTACTGGATGTGATCGGGCGTAGGCTAAGGGCAAGGATGTCGTAACCGAAAACAGGCGACCTTACGGTCGCCCTCTATAAACTCAGCAAATCAGCAAAGCCGCATTTATTCAGCGTACCTTGTGATAGTTGGCCAAAGCATCCATATAGGCTGCTTTAACTGTCAGGCCTACAGTATCCAATACCTTCGCGTTAAGGGCAGCAAGCTTGTCACCTATCAAGCTTTGCCCCGCCTGCTTCAACTTGAGCCGGGAATGCCCGGCATATTTCGTGCCGGCGATATCCACCGTCAGGCTAACCTCACAGGCGTAATAGTCAGGAGAGTTCCAAGTCTTGACGAAGACTCTGTCGATCTCGACGCTGGTTTTGAGTGTCGAAGAGGGAGAAACGCCCACCGCACGCTTGGTGAAATCGGTCCAGTCGTCAACAGGAACGTTGGCGAACCCCTCGTAAAGGCCGACATTGTAATTAGCAGCATGCCAAACAAGCTTGCTCGACTCCTTGCAGCGCGTACACTTTTCAGCGCCAGTCACTTGCACGATGTCGGCCTGTACAACACTACTTTTGATTGCCGCCAACTCGGCCTCCGTCGAGTACGCCGCGAAGTGCAACTGGTTGGTAACGCAACCACTGAGCCCTAACAGAACACATGCAACGATCAAGTACTTCATCAATCACCAATCCCTGTGAAATTCATTTATTAAGCGGCACACCCTGCCCAAACCGCCGAATCGCCAGGCAATACCCCACCAACGCCAGCCCCGCCAGCAAACCGCCCGCCGCGCCGATCCAGGCGAAGCCGAAGTGGCTGCCCACCCAGCTGCCCATCAACGCGCCGCCGCCGATGCCGATGTTGTAGATCCCGGAAAACATCGCCATGGCCACATCGGTGGCGTCCGGTGCCAGCACCAGCACCTTGGACTGCATGGCCAGGCCAAACCCCATGATCGCCATGCCCCAGAAAATGCTCAGCCCCACCAGGTAAGACTCGGCGCCGCTCAACGGCAGCATCAGCGCCAGGCACGCGGCGAGGATAGACACTGCGCCGATCACGAACAGGTGGGGATTGAAGCGATGCACCAGGCTGAACAACAACGAGCCGATGATGCCAGCACCACCGAACACCAGCAGGATCAGGGTCACGGCACTGCCGCCCAGGCCGGCGACGCCTTCGACGAAGGGTTCGATGTAGCTGTAGGCGGTGAATTGCGCAGTGACGGTCATTGCGGTCAGCACATAGAGCGCCACCAGCGCCGGGCGCTTGAACAGCAGCGGCAGGCTGCGCAGGGAGCCGGAGTTCTGGCTGGGCAGCAGCGGCAAGGTGCGCGCCAGCCAGAACACCAGGGCGGCGGCGAACGCGGCGATCACCAGAAAGGTGGTACGCCAGCCCATGGCCTCGCCCAACAGACGGCCTAACGGAATGCCCAGTACCATCGCCAGGGACGTGCCGGTGGCCAGCAAACCAAGGGCCTGAACCTGCTTGCCCTCTGGCGCCAGGCGTACAGCCAGCGAAGCCGTGATCGACCAGAACAACGCATGGGCCAGGGCGATGCCGACCCGACTGACCATCAGCAAGCCGAAGCTGGTGGCCACGCTGGAGAGAATATGGCTGGCGATAAACAGACCGAACAGCACAATCAACAATTTTCGCCGTTCGACGTTGCGGGTCAGCAGCATCACCGGCAGCGAGGTCAGCGACACGATCCACGCATAAATGGTGAGCATCAGGCCGACGCTGGCCACGGGCATGTCAAAGCTGGCGCCGATGGCGCTGAGCAGCCCGACGGGGACGAATTCGGTGGTATTGAACACAAACGCGGCCAGCGCGAGGGCGATGACCGGTTGCCAGTTGGCTTGTGGGGTTGCGGCTGAAAGGCTCATTGACGGGCGGGGTACTCTGACGATGATCAAGCGGCCACCCAGGACAAGCGCCGCCGCCGAGCATTCTATAGGTTTCTCGCACCGCTGTTGCTGCGGATCGTCGCCCCAGGGTTTATGGCGAGGTCATGGTAATCACGTAATTGCCCGACTGAATCAGCTTGCCGGCGCGGTCTACCAGCACGTAACGCTGATCGTAATAGCGCCCCTCGCCGGTGTCCGCTACCAGCCGCACATGGGGTGCGTCGACGCTGACCACCGGCGCGACACTGCGCACCTCGATTCGGCTGCCACGACTGGATTGGGCGCAACCGCGCAGTTCCATTACCGAGCCGCTGCGCGCATTTGTCGCACACCCTGACTCGACAATCGCGCCGCTGAACCTGATGGTGCCCTGCCCCACGGTCTGGGCGGCGCCGCAGGTACTTGCCCACAGGCCCAGGAGGCCAGTCATTACCGCAACACGACGAACGTTCATGCCGACACTCCTTCTTGGGTTAGTTAAGAAGTAAGTCGTCGGCACGCCGGTTAACTTGAGCTTATTTACCCGCGAATGAGAGGTGCATCACGGATCCACCTGTCCCATCAATTCAGGAATGCTCTCCGGCCGCTGGGCATAGCGTTGGGCCAACGCCGCGCAGACCATCAACTGGATCTGGTGAAACAGCATCAACGGCAAAATCAACACGCCCATGCTCGCCCCGGCAAACAGCACCTGGGCCATGGGGACGCCGGTGGCCAGGCTTTTCTTCGAGCCGCAGAACAGGATGGTGATGCGGTCTTCCTGGTTAAAGCCAAACGCCTTGCCCAGCAGCGTAGACGCCACCAATACCAGGGCCAGCAGCACGCAGCAAGCCACCACCAAGCCGCCCAATTCCCACAGCGGGGTCTGGTGCCAGATGCCTTCGTTGACCGCCTCGCTGAAAGCCCCGTAGACCACCAGCAGAATCGAACCTTGATCGACGAACTTGAGCCAGGCTTTGTTACGCCCGACCCAGCCCCCAATCCAGCGGCTGGCGACTTGCCCGGCAATGAACGGCAGCAACAACTGCACGCTGATTTTGACAATCGCATCGACTGTGGACCCGCCATCCCCATGCACGTTGAGCAGCAGCGCTACCAGCAGGGGCGTCAGGAAGATGCCGAACAGGCTGGACGCCGCCGCGCTGCAGATGGCCGCCGGGATATTGCCGCGGGCCAGGGAGGTAAAGGCAATCGCCGATTGCACAGTGGCCGGCAAGGCGCAGAGGTAGAGCATGCCCATGTACAGCTCGTTGCCGATCAACGGCGACAGCACTGGCTTGAGCGCCAGGCCCAGCAACGGAAACAGTACGAAGGTCAGGCTGAACACCAGCAGATGCAAACGCCAGTGGCCGGCACCGGCGACGATAGCCTTGCGCGACAGCTTGGCGCCGTGCAGGAAAAACAGCAGCGCGATGGCCAGGTTGGTGACCCAGCCGAACGCCACGGCGGTCTGGCCGCTGGCGGGCAGCAGTGAGGCGAGGATCACCGTGGCGATCAGGGTGAGGGTGAAGTTGTCGGGGAGAAACCGGGGCCGGGTCATAAGCAATTCTTCCAGGGGTTGCCAAAAGCGTCGCGACGACTCTAACGTAACCACCTGTTACCGACTAACGCCAATGAGCCAGTAAATGCCGCCTAAAGGACATGAAAAAGCCGTTCGCCGCAGTGTCCCAGGGCTTTCCAGCCTGCCGAGGCCGGTGTACGGGCGTACTGAATCCTTGCCCAACCGTGCGCTGACGCGACGCCACAGCCACCCGTGGGTGCAGCTGTCCTACGCGATTTCCGGGGTGCTGGAGATCCAGACCAGCGTCGGTCGTTTCGTCGCGCCACCGCAGCGCGCCGTATGGATTCCGGCAGGTATGCCCCATCGTGTGTTCAGTTCGCCCCATACGGAAATGCGCAGCTTGTACCTCGATTGCAGCGTCACCGCCTGGGCCGCCGAGCGTTGCCAGGTGCTGGAGGTGAGCAGTTTGTTACGCGAGCTGATCCGCAACTTCAGCCAATTGCCGGTGGAATATACCGAGGACGGGCCGGACGGGCGCCTGGCTCAGGTACTGCTCGATCAGCTCGCCGCCGCGCCCCAGGTGGATTTGATGTTGCCGCTGCCTCACGACCCACGGCTGCGGCAGATCTACCGCAGCCTGAACCTGCACCCCGAGCAGCAGACCACCTTGGGCGAGTGGAGCCGCAAACTGGGGGTCAGCGAAAAGACCCTCAGCCGGGTGTTCCTGAGTGACACCGGGCTGACATTCCGCGCGTGGCGCCAGCGCCTGCGCCTGTTGAGCGCCCTGCCCGCCCTGGAACAAGGCGAGCGGGTGACGGATGTGGCATTGGGGTGTGGCTATGAATCGACCTCAGCCTTTATCAATGCATTTCGTCAGCAGTTCGATTCCACCCCCGGTGAGTTCTTCCGCTGACCCTCCCACGACGCAAATAATCCCCAAACCCACGCTCGGCTGGTATTGTGCCGCGCTTTGAAACACAGCAACCGACTGCGAGGAAATGGACGTTGAACACTGACGAAAAAATGACCGGGGACCTGTTCGAGGTTGATAAGCGCCTGTCACTCAAGCCCGTGGTGGACTTCAACGCCTACCTGCGCAGCGCCTTCGGCGACGGCCCTTGCACCTGCGTGCGCTGCACGGTCAACGGCGGCGATGAAAGCGGCTATGAGTTCCAACACACCTTCACCTTCGACGCCAAGCCCCTGCACCGTCGCTTCGCTTCGACGGCGGGCAGTGATGTATTGATGGCGTTGAAGAAGGCATGGTTGTCGTACACCAAGGCCGAGCTGCCGCTCAGTGGTACGTTGGCGCTGGATACGGTCAAGGAGTTTGTCGAGCCACAGTGGCACAAACGCCTGGCGCCGCTGTTTGTCGCCAGCGGGTTGGTCAAAGATGTCGAAGGTGAATTGCGCATCCAGCCGCAAGCCGCAGCCTGACACCGGTTAATGTGGGAAGCACCACTGTCGAAGCAAAGAAGATCCATGGGGGAGCTGGCTTGCCTGCTATAGCGGTAGTGCAGTAACAGGCGCAGTGACTGTCACACCGCCTTCGCAGGCAAGCCAGCTCCCACATTGGTCATGCATCGCCCACAAAATCAGCGTCCGGCACAGATCCCCTGTGGGAGCGGGCTTGCCCGCGAAGGCGGCGTGTCAGTCACTGAATATTCAACTGAACCACCGCTATAGCAGGCAAACCAGCTCCCACATTTTTCCGGTTATTGGCCTAGAAACCGGGAACGCTTTGTACGCGCAACTCAGGGGGCAGTTCGTCCAGCGGCTCGGTCAGCGGCCGGTCGCTCCCACCCGGCAGCAGGATCACCTTGCGGCATTCCTCCTCGGCTTTATCAAACAGCTCATACCCCCGCGCCGCCTGCTCCAGGGGCAGCCTGTGAGTGATGATCGCTTCCGGGTGCAGATGCCCCAGCTCGACGTGCTCCAACAACTCCGGTAAGAACCGCTGCACATGGGTCTGGCCCATCTTGAAGGTCAGGCCCTTGTCGAAAGCATCGCCAAACATGAAGCCATGGATAAACCCGGCATACACCCCGGCAACGCTGACCACACCACCGCGACGTACGGCGGCGATGCACTGGCGCAGCGCCTTGCCGCTGCTGCCCTCGATCTTGAGCGCGGTGAGCAGGGTTTCCGTGGTGCTGCCCTTGGCCTCGAAGCCCACCGCGTCCACCACACCATCGACGCCGCGCATGCCGGCGGTCTGGCGGATGATGGTGTCCGCCGGGTCCTCGTCTTCTTCAAAATTGATCGGGATCACGCCGTACATTTTCTGCGCATAGGCCAAACGATACGGATGGTCGTCGACCATGAAGATCTGCTCGGCACCCAGCATCTGCGCGCATGCCGCACTGAGCAGGCCCACGGGCCCGGCACCATAGATGGCCACGCTGGAGCCTTTGCCGATGCCAGCGTTGGTCACTGCCTGCCAAGCGGTGGGCAGGATATCGGAGAGGAACAGCACCTTCTCATCCGCCAGGGTGCCGGGCACCTTGAACGGCCCGGTATTGGCCTTGGGCACCCGCACCCACTCCGCCTGACCGCCGGGAATACCGCCATACAGGCGGCTGTAGCCAAACAGCGCGGCACCCGGTGGGATGGATTTTTTATTCAGGATCGCGCCGCGCCCATCGTTGGTGGTTTCGCAGGCGGCGAATTGCTGGAGCTGGCAGAAAAAGCAATCGCCACAGGCAATCACGAACGGAATCACCACACGGTCGCCGCGTTGCACGGCGGTGACGGCCGGGCCGGTTTCTTCGACGATGCCCATGAACTCATGGCCGAAGATATCGCCGTGCTCCACGGTCGGGATCTTGCCCCGGTACAGGTGCAGGTCCGAGCCACAGATCGCGGTGGCGGTGACCCGCAGAATGATGTCGTCGGGTTGTTCAATGATCGGATCGGGCACGGTATCCACCTGCACCTTGTGTGCGCCCTGGTAAGTCATCGCTCGCATGCTCTGCGCTCCTGCCGTTGAGGGGTTACTGATTAAGGGCGGAGCAAGACCATCAGTGTTCCATCAACCTCGTTCAAGACCCGATCAATGGTCGCCGCGAGTCTGGGCCAACAGCAGGTCGACTACCTGGCGCAAGCTGGCAAGCGCATCGGCGCCGCTCGCCTGAGCCTGGGCCTGCCAGCGCAACTGCTCGGCCGCGCTGTTGCCGCGTCGCAGCAGCGCCTGCAGGGTATCGAACAGCAGCGGCTCGCCCATGGCCTCTGCGGTGGCGGCAAAGGTCTGCCGGGCGCACTGCAGCCATTGCTCAGCGCTGCCCAGGGTGCCTGCGGCGTCCAACGCGAAGGTGCCAGCGGCACCATAACGCTTGGCCTGCCAGCGATTTTCCTTGAGTAGCCAGCGCGCCTCGGAATTGAACCTGGCGCCAGGGCGCTGCATCGCGCAGGCATGGGCGACCATCACCCGAAACAGCGTGGCGAGGGCCAAGGTGTCCGCCAACCGTGGGCAGGCGTCGGTCATGCGCAGTTCCAGGGTGGGATAGCGTGCCGCTGGGCGGATTCCCCACCAGCCATTGCCATCGGCCTTGATCGCGCCGATGCGCTGTAACATGGCCAGGTAGCGCTGGTACTCGGCCCAATCGCTGAAGTGTTCCGGCACGCCCATGCGGGGCCACTCGTCGCACGCGGCCTGGCGGTAGCTCATGAAGCCGCTGGGCGCGCCGTCCCAGAAGGGGGACGAGCAACTGAGCAGCAGCAACAACGGCAACCACGGCGACACCTGGTTCATCACCGCGATACGGTCCAGCGTTTGCGGCACCTGCACATGCACATGCAGCCCGCACAACACACTGCGCCGCGCTACATATTGAATATCGTCGAACAGGTGCCGGAAATGCGCCTGATCGGTTGGCCGCTGCCCACGCCAATCGGCCAGGGGGTGGCTGCCGGCGCACACCACACCGAGGCCGAACTCAGCCAGGGATTGCGCCAGGTTGCCGCGCACTGCCCGGAAGTAGTCCGCCGCTTCGGCGCTGGAGGTGAACACCGGAGAGGCCGCCTCGATCTGGCCCTGGAACATCTCAAACGAGAAGCCCGCGCCAATCGCTTCGCGACAGGCCGCCAGCACTGCCGCCGAGGGCTCGCCGACCATCTGGCGGCTGTGCAGGTCGGTGATGAAGTATTCCTCTTCAATGCCAAAGGTGAGCATCGGGTATTCAGCGCAATCGGGTGACAGTCAGTGCGACCACGGCGATGCGCTCCACCTGCTCATAGCCTGGTTTTTCCAGTTCTTCACCGAAAACATCCGGGTCCAGTTCGCGGTAGGTCCAGCCGTAGGCGTCGCTGCCCAGCAGCGGCTTGACCGCCTCCACGAAGGGGTCGCTGCCGGCCACCATCGCCACCCCGGTATACAGCAACAGGCTACCGCCCAGGGCCAGGCGCCCGATGGACTCACTGACGATGCGCAGCGACAACTGCTCCCCCAAGGCGCCGCCGCCATGGCGATAGGCGCGCTGGCGGTCATCTTTCATGTACGGCGGGTTAGCGACGATCAGGTCGAATTCGCCCTCCACACTGGCCAGCACGTCACCGTGGTACACGCTGACGTTATTCAGCGCGGCCAGCTCGGCATTCACCGCGGTCATGCGCAGGGCACGGGGGTTGATATCCACCGCCAGCACCTGGGCGTCATGCCGGGCTTTAGCAATCACCAGCGCACCGACGCCGGCGCCACAGCCAATGTCCACAGCGCGCTTGAGCGGCTCGAAACGCTGTTGCAGATAGGCTTCGATCACGTGGGCAAAGCGGTAGCTGTCGGGGCCGAAAAACACCGCGTCCGCCTGGTCGGTGGGATAAGACGAATGGGCGAACAGCAGCTCGTCGAGGCTCGACCATCGCACTGCGCTGCGCCATAGCGCGCCGTGCTTTTCGATCACATCCGCTTGCTGCAATTCTTCACGTAGGGCCTCGGGCAACAGGCCTTGATCGAACGGCATCGACCAACCGAACACATCGCGCAGCGTCATTGCCAGGGGCGTCGCCAGCCGCCGATAGACACGCTCATGGGTCAAGGGCGTTGGCGTGATAAAGCGATAACCACCCTCCTTCAACCCGCGGCCCAAATTCAACAAGGCACGATCAGCCAGTTGTTGCGCAGACATAGGCACATTCCTTAGCGCAGGCGCGCACGCAGTTGGATAAAGCGGCGAGTGGCATACAGCCCGGCAGGCGTGCAGTGACGGCGGGCCGACAGCCACGGGATCAGCGCATTGAGCTGTTGCTCATCGGGCAAGTTGCACAATGACTCCGCCAGGGCCTGGGTATCAGGATCCGCGGGACGATGCTGCTCGCGGGAAAACCGGCTGCCGCGTCCCGGCCGCACGGGCGGCACGCGTTCGCTGGTAACCCATTCACCCGCAATCCAGTCATGGATCAGTTGTTTTTCATAACCGCTGAACACCCCAAACATCGCGGCGCCAGCGCCCTCGATCAATTGCCAGAAGCGACTGTTGGTGGGGTCCTGGTTGTGCTTGATCCAGCCTTTGTCTTCGAGGGCCTTGAGGAAAGCGCCGATCTGCCCAGGCCGGGCCAGCCATTGGTTGACGGTCTGCCCTTCAAAGCGGCAATAGTCCGAATGCATGTGCTGGCCGAAGGCGCGCTTGCGCTCAAGCATCGCCACCACCTCGTCCTGCAAGTTGAATTGTTTGATGATAGACGTGGTACCCAGGCCCAAATCATTCAGACGGTAGCCTGCCGCCACACGGCGATAGAAGTCTGCCCTGCCCTCGCCCAGCGGCAACAGGTTCAGCACCGATTGTGCAGCTTTGCACGCGTGGCCACTGCTGGCGTTGTCGATGGTGACATGCAGCGTGAAGTAATAAGGGTCGATGCCTAGCTCACTGAGTTCATAGGCGGTGATCAACAGGTGCAGCGGCAGTTGCTCGTAACCCAGGTTGAAGCCAATGACCTCCGGCAGGAACTCTTCGGCGCAAACGCCCAGCGCCAGTTGCAGCGCGCCTTGCAGGTAATGGTCATCCTCCAGGCCGGCTTCGCTGTCGGCATCGTGCTCGCTGAGCAACTTGCGGTAGATCACCACATGGTTCTGCGCAGCTTCACCGTCGCCCAATTCTTCCAGGTAAGTGGTGAGCAGGCCGTCGAAGCGCTGGTCTTGCCAATAGCGCAGCAAGCCGTATAGCCAGGCGCCGTCGACCTGTTTGGTCGGCGCCACACACTGCAGGAAATACAACGCATGGGCCTTGTTCTGGAAATACCGTCGTGGCCCCCCTTGCTGGCGCTGCTCAAGGTAGTCGGCATAGGCCTGGGCCACCTCGGCGCAGCGTTGCTCGACCCAGGCCGGCAGCTGTTCGGGCGCCTCAGGCAAGTCGCAGTCGGTGGCCTCTACCAGGGCCAATTGATCGTGCAGGTATTCACGCGCCAGTTCGGTGGCGTCTTGGGTTTCGCCATGCAGCTGTTGGTAGACCCGTTGATGGCGGCCCTGGGCCGAGTCGGTGAGAGAGGCCGGCTGGCCTGACAGCGCTATGAGGAGTGTCATGATGGCAGTTTCCGCAAAGTCCGTTACAACGGGCCTCCCACAAGGTGGCCCCGCAAGAGCGCTCAACATCACGCGCTTCTAAAATGCAGAGCCTCGGGGCGTGCGGAAAATTCAAATGAGGTTGGGTTGGGAGGGATAAGCGGTCGTATGTCAGGGCTCACAAAACCAAAAAATGCCTGTAGGAGCGAGCTTGCTCGCGAAAAACGTCAACGATAACGCGTGCTTCCTGAATAAACGCGGCGTCGGTGAGTTCTTCGCGAGCAAGCTCGCTCCTACAGGGGTTGAGATGGCGCTGTTACTTACGCGCCGCCTCCCACTGCTTGAGCAGGTCGTTGTAGTTCACGGTTTCACCCTTGGGCTTTTCGTTGGCCAGTTTCGGCTTCGGTGCACCCGGCTGGTCGAACCAGTATTGCGCGTCTCGCTCGGGGTTCATTTTCGGGCCGCACACCGGTTGCACCTTGGAGCGTTCCAGGCGCGTCATGATCGCATCCTGCTCCTTGGCCAGGTTGTCCAGCGCCTGTTGCGGGGTCTTCTCGCCGCTGGCCGCTGCGGCGATGTTGCTCCACCACAGTTGCGCCAGGCGCGGGTAGTCCGGCACGTTGGTGCCCGTCGGGGACCACTCGGTGCGGGCCGGGCTGCGGTAGAACTCCACCAGCCCCCCGAGTTTGGGCGCCATGTCGGTCATGGCCTGGGAGTTGATATCGGACTCACGAATCGGCGTCAGGCCAACGATGGTTTTCTTCAGCGACACCGTTTTTGAGGTCACGAACTGCGCGTAGAGCCAGGCCGCGAGTTTCTGCTTTTCGGGGGTGGACTTGAGGAAGGTCCAGGAACCTACGTCCTGATAGCCCTTCTTCATGCCCTTTTCCCAATACGGCCCGACTGGGGACGGTGCCATGCGCCATTTCGGCGTACCGTCGGCATTCACCACCGGCAGGCCCGGTTTGACCATGTCGGCGGTAAACGCGGTGTACCAGAAGATCTGCTGGGCGATGTTGCCCTGGGACGGCACCGGGCCGGATTCGGAGAAGGTCATGCCCGCCGCTTCCGGTGGCGCGTAGGCTTTCATCCAGTCCACGTATTTCTGCGTGGCGAATACTGCCGCCGGGCCGTTGGTGTCGCCGCCGCGGGTGACGCTTGAGCCCACCGGGTGGCAATCCTCTACACGGATGCCCCACTCGTCCACCGGCAAACCGTTGGGCAAGCCTTTGTCGCCACCGCCGGCCATGGAGAACCAGGCATCGGTGAAACGCCAGCCCAGGGACGGGTCTTTCTTGCCGTAGTCCATGTGCCCATAAATGCGCTTGCCGTCGATTTCCTTGACGTCTTCGCTGAAGAACTTGGCGATGTCTTCATAAGCCGACCAGTTCACCGGCACGCCAAGGTCGTAGCCGTATTTCTCCTTGAACTTGGCCTTCAACTCCGGCCGCTCGAACCAGTCGGCGCGGAACCAGTAGAGGTTGGCGAACTGCTGGTCGGGCAACTGGTAGATCTTGCCGTCCGGCGCGGTGGTGAAAGACAGGCCGATAAAGTCCTTGAGGTCCAGGGTGGGCGAGGTGAAATCCTTGCCTTCGTTGGCCATCAGGTCGGTGATGGATTCGGTCTTGCCGTAGCGAAAGTGCGTACCGATCAAGTCGGAATCGTTGACCCAGCCGTCATAGATGTTCTTGTCGGACTGCATCTGGGTTTGCAGCTTCTCCACCACGTCGCCTTCCTGCAGCAGGTCGTGGGTCAGCTTGATGCCGGTGATTTCACTGAAGGCCTTGGCCAGCACCTTGGATTCGTACTCGTGGGTGGTGAGGGTTTCCGACACCACGTTGATCTTCATCCCACGGAACGGCTCCGACGCCTTGATAAACCACTTCAACTCTTCAAGCTGTTGGGCTTCGGTAAGGGTCGAGGGTTTGAACTCGCTGCCGATCCATTTTTTCGCGGCATCTTCATACGCATCGGCCCAGGCCGAAGCGCTCAAACCACTGAGGGCCAGTACGGCGGCCAATGAAATGCTATGTCGCAGCTTATTGTTTTTATTCAACATAGAGACCTCCAGGTTAATTTCAAACGGGGTTTGTAGGAGCGAGCTTGCTGTGGCGAGGGAGCTTGCTCCCGCTGGGCTGCGAAGCGGCCCCAAAATAGATATCCGAGTCGGTTATCGGTTTGGGAGTGCTGCGCACTCCAGCGGGAGCAAGCTCCCTCGCCACACAAGCCCGTGCACAGCTAGCCCCAACGCATCACACTCAACAGCCAAACAAGGGAGAGCGCGGACGCCACCCAGATGCTCCAGTCGGTAACGCCGATCACCAGCAAATGCAGGTAGGCGCTGCCGAGAAGACCGATAAACAAGCGATCGCCACGGGTGGTGCTGATCGGCAGCAAACCGCGCCGCGGGATACTCGGCGAACGTAATTCCCAAGTGGTCATGCCCGCCAGAATCAGGGCAATGCCGCCAAAGAACAGCGCAGTGGGGGTGGTCCAGGCCATCCATTCCATCATCGACTCCTCTAGACCCGGCCCAAGGCAAAGCCCTTGGCCACGTGGTTGCGAACAAACCAGATCACCAGCATGCCCGGCAGGATGGTCAACACCCCCGCCGCTGCCAGCACGCCCCAATCAATGCCGGAAGCCGACACCGTACGGGTCATTACCGCTGCGATGGGTTTGGCGTTGACCGAGGTGAGCGTGCGCGCCAGCAGCAGTTCTACCCAGGAAAACATGAAACAGAAAAACGCCGTGACGCCGATACCGGAGCCGATCAGCGGGATAAAAATCTTCACGAAGAACTTGGGAAAACTATAGCCGTCGATGTAGGCGGTTTCGTCGATTTCCTTGGGTACGCCGGACATGAAGCCTTCAAGGATCCATACCGCCAACGGCACGTTGAACAGGCAATGGGCCAGGGCCACGGCAATGTGCGTGTCGAACAACCCGATGGAGGAATACAGCTGGAAAAACGGCAGCAAAAACACCGCCGGCGGCGCCATGCGGTTGGTCAGCAGCCAGAAGAACAGGTGCTTGTCACCCAGGAAGCGATAGCGCGAGAACGCATACGCCGCCGGTAGCGCCACGCTCAGGGAGATCACCGTGTTCAGGCTCACGTAGTACAGCGAGTTGAGGTAGCCGGTGTACCAGCTCGGGTCGGTGAAGATCACCTTGTAGTTGGCCAGGGTGAAATCCTGCGGAAACAGGGTCAGGCCGCCGAGGATTTCGGTGTTGCTCTTGAAGGACATGTTCAGCAGCCAGTAAATCGGCACCAGCAGGAACAGGATGTAAACGAGTAGTGGAATCAGCTTGCGCTTGCTCATGTTGGCGGCCTCAGCGGTTGGCGTCGGAATGGGTCATGGCGGTGTAGAACAGCCAGGACACCAACAGGATGATCAGGAAGTACACCAGGGAAAACGCCGCCGCCGGGCCCAGGTCGAATTGGCCGACGGCCATTTGAGTAAGCGTCTGGCTCAGGAAAGTGGTGGCATTACCCGGCCCGCCGCCGGTGAGCACGAAGGGTTCGGTGTAGATCATGAAGCTGTCCATGAAGCGCAGCATCACCGCGATCAGCAGCACGCTTTTCATCTTCGGCAACTGGATATGTCGGAACACCGCCCAGGCCGATGCACGATCAATCCGCGCAGCCTGGTAGTACACGTCCGGAATGGCCCTTAAACCTGAGTAGCACAGCAGTGCTACCAGAGAGGTCCAATGCCACACATCCATGACCAGTACGGTGACCCAGGCGTCCATGGTGTTGGCAGCGTAGTTGTAGCTGATGCCCAGGGCGTTGAGGGTCGAGCCCAGCAGGCCGATGTCGGCACGGCCAAAAATCTGCCAGATAGTGCCGACCACGTTCCACGGAATCAGCAAGGGAATGGCGAGGATGATCAGCACCAGCGAGGACCAGCGGCCCTTGGTGGGCATGGTCAGGGCGATGGCGATGCCCAGTGGGATCTCGATCAACAGCACGCAGGCCGAGTAGATGAACTGGCGCAGCAGCGAGTCGTGCAGGCGCGGGTCGAGTAGCACCTGCTTGTACCAGTCGGCTCCGACGAAATAGCGGCTGGATTGGTCGAAAATGTCCTGCACCGAATAGTTGACCACGGTCATCATCGGGATCACTGCACTGAACGCCACCAGCAGGAACACCGGCAGCACCAGCCACCAGGCCTTGTTGTTCTGCACCTTGTTCATGGCGCCACCTCCAGCAAATAATCGTCGGCGTAGAGCATCAGCCATTGCGCGGGGAAGCTGACGGAGGCCTTGCCTTCCGGCACCGGTTTGTCCTCGGCCAGGCGCACCTTGAGGGTGGCGCCATCGAGGTTGAGGGTCATGATCTTGTAGGTGCCGAGGTCTTCCACATGTACGACGTCGGCTTGCAGGGCGTCAGGGTTGTACTCGTCCCACACGTGGATAAATTCCGGACGAATGCCGACCTGGAGCTTTTTATAGTCGGTGGTGTCGAGACGTTGCTGCATCGCTTCGGACAGCGGCAACAGGGTATTGGCGAATCCTACACCGCCAGCCTTGGCCTGCACCTCGATCAGATTCATCCCAGGGCTGCCGATGAAGTAACCGACAAAGGTGTGGCTGGGCCGCTCGAACAATTCACGCGGCGTACCGAACTGCACGATTTGCCCGCCGTACATCACCGCGATCTTGTCGGCGAACGTGGAGGCTTCCAGCTGATCGTGGGTGACGTAGACCATGGTGATATTGAACTGCTCGTGAATCTGCTTGAGCTTGCGCCGCAGTTTCCACTTCAGGTGCGGGTCAATCACCGTCAGCGGCTCATCGAACAGAATGGCCGACACGTCATCGCGCACCAGGCCACGGCCCATGGAGACTTTCTGTTTTTCGTCGGCGGTGAGGTTGCGGGCTTTTTTGCTCAGCAGGTTTTGCAGGTCGAGGACTTCGGCAATTTCCTGCACCTTGCTGTGAATTTTCGCTTCGGCCATGCCCTGGTTGCGCAGTGGGAACGCCAGGTTGTCGAACACCGTCATGGTGTCGTACACCACCGGGAACTGGAACACCTGGGCGATGTTGCGCTTTTCCGGGGTCAAGTCGTTGACCACTTGGGTATCAAACAGCACCTGGCCTTCGGACGGGCTGAGCAGGCCGGAAATGATATTGAGCAGCGTGGACTTGCCGCAGCCTGACGGCCCGAGCAAGGCGTAGGCACCGCCCTGCTCCCACACATGGTTCATTTCCCGAATGGCGTAGTCTTCTGGCCCTGTAGGCGTAGGGCTGTAGCTATGGGCCAGGTTGCGCAAATGGATCTCGGCCATCAGGCAACCCTCGCGACACGGCGTCCGGGGGCCTGGACCAAGCGGCCCTGACCATCGAACACAAACAGTTTATGGGTGGGGATATACACGCGGATCGGCGCGTCGACATCGTATTCATGCACCCCCGGCAGGTGCAGCACCAGCAGGAAATGCTCACTGCGCACATGCAGGAAGGTTTCCGAGCCGCTGATTTCGGCGACTTCCACGGTCACCGCCAGCTCCAGGTCATCATCGTTGCTGGGCACCAGGCTGATATGGCTGGGGCGCACGCCAAAGCGGAATTCGCCTTCGCCGATAGGACGCAGGTCAACATTGAGTGGGAAATGCACGAAATTGGCGAAGCTCACTTCGTTGCCGCTGATGCGCCCTGGCATCAGGTTGATCGGCGGCTCGGAGAACAGCTCAGCGGCGAGGACCGTTTGCGGCTGATGGTAGACCTCGGCGGCCTTGCCGCTCTGAATCACTCGCCCCTCGTGAAGAATGGTGGTGGTGCCACCCAAGGCCAGGGCTTCGTTGGGCTCGGTGGTGGCATATATCGCGATGGTGTGGCGCGCCTTGAACAGTTCGCGCATTTCCTGGCGCAGCTCTTCGCGCAGTTTGTAGTCCAGGTTGACCAGCGGCTCATCGAACAGAATCAGTTCGGCATCTTTCACCAGGGCGCGGGCCATGGCGGTGCGTTGTTGCTGGCCACCGGACAATTCCAGGGGGTGGCGCTGCAGGAATTTCTCGATGCGCAGCATCTTGGCGGTTTCCAGCACCTTGCTCTGGATCACCTCCTGGGACACACCGGCCTGGCGCAACGGCGAGGCGATGTTCTCGAACACGGTCATGGTCGGGTAGTTGATGAACTGCTGGTAGACCATCGACACATTGCGCAGGCGTACCGGCTTTTGCGTGACATCCACACCGTTCATCAGGATGCGACCGCTGTCGGGCTTGTCCAGGCCGGCCATCAGGCGCATCAGGCTGGTCTTGCCGGACAGGGTGCGACCGAGCAGGACGTTGAAAGAACCGGCTTCGAACCGCAGGTTGGCGTCGTCGATCCAGGTTTGGCCGTCGACAACGCGGGAGACATGTTCCAGGGTCAATGACATGACACGACCTTTTTTATTATTGGAATGAATCTGGTGCGTTGTCAGAGCGAGTTTCGTGCCAAAACCGCAAGCGCTTGATGTGTAAGGAGATGGGTGAATCATGATGTTCAGGAGTGAACAATCCGGCTGAACAACTGAACACTGCCGGGGTTGACAATGAACAGTTGTGAACAACACTTTATGCGCGACGAAGATCAAATGTGGGAGCGGGCTTGCCCGCGATGGCGGTGCATCAGTTTGTAGATGCAGTGCCTGACCCTCTGCCATCGCGGGCAAGCCCGCTCCCACATTGTTCGATGTCCGACGTTAGATGGCGCAAGACCCGACAACAATAATAAAGAAGGTCGCACGATGGCCGAACCCTTGACCCACGACACCCTTATCCAGGAATCCTGGCGCCGTTGCCGCGCCTACGGCCTGGACCACCAGAGCGCCCCCAGCTTTGACCAACTGCCCGCCGAAGGCATACGCCAACTCCTGGAAAGCCAGCATTCCCTAGTGCAGACCACCCACCAGGAAGTATTGCCCTACTACGAGAACATCCTCAGCAATTCCAATTGCCTGATCATGCTGGCCGACAATCAGGGCCAGGTGCTGACTTCGTGGGGCACCCAGCGGTTTATCGAACCCACGCTGGCCCGTGGCTTCAGCCCCGGCGCCAGTTGGATGGAACGCGCCAGTGGCACCAACGCCATCGGCACCGCACTGGCCTGCGCCCAGGCCGTGCATATTGAGCACGATGAACACTTCCTCAAGGCCAACCGCTTCATGACCGGTTCCGCGGCACCGATTTTCGACGCCCAGCGCGAAATCATCGCGGTGCTGGACGTGTCCAGCGACAGTTACCTGCCGCCCTCCCACACCCTGGGCATGGTCAAGATGATGAGCCAGACCGTGGAAAACCGGCTGATCCTCAACCTGTTTCGCGGCGAACATTTCCAACTGACCTTCAACACCGGCCTGAGCAATCTCGACAGCCAATGGGCCGGCCTGCTGATCTTTGATGAAAGCGGCCAGGTGCTCTCGGCCAATCGGCGTGCGGATAACCTGCTGGGCATCAGCCTCTCGCGGGTGATGATCGACAGTCTATTCAAGGTGTCGCTGCTGGAGTTGCTCAACCAGCCGGAAGGGCTGCCCTTTGCCTTGCAAGCGGCGGGACGCAATCGGTTCCAGTGCCTGTTGAAGCGCCCCAGGCAGATGCCGGTGCAGGCCCGGGTGTTCAGCCAACCGCAGCCGCCAGCACCGACCTCGATCAACCTCCAAACCCTGCATTTTGGCGATGTGCGCGTGGAAAAAGCCGTGCGCCAGGCCGAGCGCCTGCTGGAAAAGGACATTCCGTTGTTGATTCACGGCGAGACCGGCGTGGGCAAAGAGGTGTTCGTCAAAGCCCTGCACCAGGCCAGTTCCCGCAGCCGGCAGGCGTTAATCGCAGTGAACTGTGCGGCGATTCCCGCAGAACTGGTGGAATCGGAACTGTTCGGCTACGAAAAAGGCGCCTTCACCGGCGCCAACCAAAAAGGCAGCATCGGTCTCATCCGCAAGGCCGACAAGGGCACGCTGTTTCTCGACGAAATCGGCGATATGCCGCTGCCCACCCAGGCCCGCCTGTTACGGGTATTGCAGGAGCGCTGTGTGCAGCCGGTGGGCAGTAGCGAGGTATTCCCGGTGGACTTGCGCATCATCTCGGCGACCAACCGCGCACTGCGCGAGCTGGTGCAGGCCGGGCGCTTTCGCGAGGATTTGTACTACCGCATCGGCGGCCTGACCCTTGAATTGCCGCCGTTGCGCGAGCGTACCGACAAGCAGGCGCTGTTCCAGCAACTGTGGCAACAACACCGCGAGCCGACGCAATGGGCCGGGCTGAGCGCCGAGGTGCTAAGGCTATTCGAGCAACACCCGTGGCCGGGGAATTTACGCCAAGTGAGCAGCGTGTTGCAGGTGGCGCTGGCAATGGCCGAAGAGCAGCCGATCCGCGCAGAGCACCTGCCCGATGATTTTTTTGTGGATATGCAGGCGACAGTGCCGCTGTCTAAACCTGAACACCTGGATGAAAGTCTCGACCTGAGCCAACGCCTGGAAGCCGTGGGCGGGAATATTTCCCACCTGGCGCGAGAGCTGGGGGTGAGTCGCAACACCCTGTACAAGCGCCTGCGCCAACACGAAGGTTGATTTAACGCCAGCTCCAGGAAACGCCGGTGTAGATACCCCTCCCATCAGCGGGGGTGGAGCGTGCAGCGTCCATGCCTTTGTCGTCGTAGCCCGGCGTGACGGTGTTGGCGTAACGGCGGTTGGTGAGGTTGCGCAGGTCGACCCAGGCTTGCCAGCCCTGCTTGGGCGCGTCGTAGCCGAAGGTGGCGCCGAGGGTGGTGTAGGCCGCCGCGTAGTAGGAATTGGCGTAGTCCACCGCTACCCGTGATGCATGCTCGGTATTGAGGCTGGTGTAGAAACCCGTCGGGTGGCTGTAGCGCAGTTGCGCCTGGTAGTAGTGCTTGGGAATGCCGGGCAAGGTGTTGTCGCCGAAACGCTCGTCGTCGCGGTAGTGGAAGTCGCTGAAGGTGTAGGCCTGGCGCAGCTGGAGCTCACCGCTGCCGCCGCCGTCCCACAGCGGGCTGAGCAGGCTCAGTTCCACGCCCTGGTGCACGGTGGGGCTGGCGTTGGATTCGGCGATGATAGCGTTGCTGGTGGCAGTCTGGGCCTGGGTCTCTACAGAAAGCAGCTCGTGGCGAACTTCCGAGCGATAGAGCGCCAGGTCCCATTGGCCGAGCCAGGCTTCACCGCGCCCGCCGACTTCCAGGGTGGTGGCGGTCTGATTACGCAGCTTCACGCCTTTGCGCTGCAACCCCGTGGCTGCCCCACTGCCCGGGCCAAAGTATTTGTTCGAACCCCAGATCATCGACCACGCGTGCGGTGGCTCTACCGAGCGGCTCAGGTTGCCGTAGACCTGCAACTGCGGGGTGAAGTCGTAACGCAGGCCAATGCGCGGCGCGTAATCCCAATCATGCTGACTGAGCGGTGCCTGGCCGTCAGGGTAAGTGACCTGGGTTTCGCGGCGCGTATAGATGGCGGCAAGGCCGGTGGTCAGCCACAGATCCTCAACCAGTTCCAGCTCATTGCCTACATGCAGCAGGGTGTCGGAGCCCAGGTAGCTGTAGTCACGGGTCTTGGTGCCGGGGGCATAAATGGCGGTATTGCCCGCAGGGATGCGGACGTATTCCGACGCGCCATTGTTCGGCATCGCCTGGGTAGTACGCAGGCCGAGAGTGGTGGTGCTGGCATGGCCGAACAGGCTGTCCTGGCGGATGTAATTCAGGGTGCCGCTGATATCGGTGTAGGCAACTTTGAGGCGGTTGGTGCCTTCGCGCAGGTCCATGGGGTAATCGTGATAGGCCAGCCCGACCTCGACCCGCGCATTATCGTCCAACCGCAAGGTGGTCTTGTTGGCAATCCAGGTAGAGCCCGGTTGCAGGCGCTTTGAATCGCGGGCGGCGTTGAGGCTGTTGGCGGCACGCGGATCATGGTTGATCTGGTCACGCGTGAGCCTGCCGGGTGAATCGTTGGTGGTTTCGCGGTAACGCAAGTAGAAGCGCGTTTCCAGGTCCGGGTTAAAGCGGTAGCCGAAGTTCGCGGCGATGCCCTTGCCGCTGCCGGCGCTTTGGTGCTGATAACCGTCGAACTCCGAATCGGTGAGGCTGATGTAATAGTCGGCGTCCCCCAGCACTTGCCCGGAACTGACTTCACGTTGGGCATAGCCGCGACTGCCGACCTCATAGCGCACCTGTAGCTTGGGCGCGTCCAAGCCGGTGCGGGTGACGTAGTTGACCGCACCGCCCAAGGCCAATGCACCCTGATCGAACCCGTTGGCGCCACGCAGCACCTCTACCCGGCTTTGCCACAGCGGGTCCTTGAGCTCATAGGGCGTGCCGCCTGGGCCGGTAAGCGGCAGGCCGTCGAACATTTCATAAAGGCCGGAGGCATGGGCACCGGGGGCGCGGTTCAGGCCCGAGCCACGAATGGACACCTTCACCCCTTCGTTATTGGCCGCCTTGGCGTACACACCGGCCTGGTACTTGAAGACATCCTCGTTGGTGCTGACCCGCCCCTGTTGCACGCTGTCCATATCGATGTAATTGGTGCCGCCGGGCACGCTTTTGAGTTGTGCCTGGGCGATTTCTGCGGCGCTGGCCTCAGCCGTGGTGACTTCAACCGGCGCCAATTGCAGGCTTTCAGCCTGTACCAGCGAACTGAGGGTCAAGGCGGCGAAAATAAACGGGGGGTGGCGCAGCAGCATTGGGGCAGGTCCTTGGAATCCGGGAACGTGCCGGGCCAAACCCACCACGCGAACAGTGATGGGAAGGCAGGCATGCCCGTCAGGTCACTCCTTGATGACGGACAGGGGCGTTTTAAAAACAGGATGAATCAGGTTTGGTCGTCAGGCGTTGCCAATGCCCGCATCAGGTCATCGGCATCCGACCCCGGGGGAAAGCGGAAGCCATACATTTCGTCAGTGGCGAGAATCTCCCCCAAGGTGTCGCGCAACTGGACTTCCGTGGGCGAGTCACGCAATAACTTATGCGCCGGCAGCAATAACTCGGCAGACACGCCCTGGGCGGTCGCGGCATCGATCACCGCATAGAGGATAAACCGCAAGCGTATTTCGCGATCCGTGGGCCAAACCGTTTTTCGTTTACCCAAGGGAGGGCCTCGTGTTTAAGAAAAATCCGAGGCTATTGCCCGCAGGCAAGCCTTTCAAGCCGCCGGAGGCAAGATAGGCCGCTTCCTACAGCCGAAAGGGAAACACCGCACCAATTGGTCGATGCGATGGCCTCACTGCACCGGTAGGAAGTTCATCAGCAACAGACTTTGTGCGTAATTGAGGCCAATGCGCCGGTAGCGCTCATCAAGGATTTGGGTAAGTAGGTCCAAACGCGCGACGATCTTGCCGAACTCAACGGCAAAACTGAGGTTACTGCCCTCCTCTGATATCTCGTTGGAAAACAACAGCAGCACGCCGTTGGCATCCTGACGCTGGCTGAGCAACCAGGTGGCCTTTTCGATATTGCGCGCCGCATTGCTGACAAACTGCGGATTGATCGAGTCAGTCACATAAAACTGCGTACGCCCGCCGTGAGCGGTCACGAGCATGCTGCCAATCGCATAGATGAACGCGCCGACGCGGTCGCCACGAAAGTCAGGGCTCAAAGAATAACTCAGGGCAGCCAGGTCACGCCGGTCTCCCAGTGCGGGCAAGGGTTGGCGGTTTTCGATGGCCTGGCGGATTTGCCGGGCGGCGGTCACTGCATCCGGATACCCGGATTGACGCCACTGGTTGGGGTTGCGCAGGTAGAGCTTGCTCATCAGCAAGTAGAGGCTTTGCAGGTTGTCACGCATCCCCAGGGTGGCCATGCGGTCGACGCTGGTCTGGAAGAATTCGTCGGGCTTGCCGTCGCTGAACTGCCTGGCGATATCGCGACCCTGTTGTTGGCTGCAACCTGTTGCGCAGAGCGCGAAAACCGCAGCAAGCAGCAGCGGCCATCGGGAGGTAAAAACAGTTGACGTTCGATCCATCGGCACCGGGTCTGATCTGTGGGCCACGCGCAGGAGTCGGGTGGCTGGGACAGGGGTAGATCAGCAAAATGCAAAAAAGTGCAGCGGTGCGGGTCGGATCAGCATCGGACTACAGCAACAAGGAGGTGAACGAGACCACGGTGCCCCATCACCTACCCGAGCCAACAAACGCCCAGCAGACAAAGCCCAGCACATCGCCCCCTGTAGGAGCGAGCTTGCTCGCGAAAAACTCACAGGCGCCGCGTTCAATCAGGAAACACGCGTTATCGTTGACGTTTTTCGCGAGCAAGCTCGCTCCTACAACGGCATTTCGGCACAGGGCCGGGCTCGTTTGCCTGAACGCCTTCAGGTGTCGGGATGTTCACTTGCTACGGAATCGGCCGCGTCTACATCCGACATGTCCTCCTCAAGCGGTGCCTCGTCGTCCGGCGGCAGCGGGACATTGTCCTCATCGCGCCGCGGGTCATGCCCTGTCTCGTTATCGGTGCCCCGGGTAACCGCTTGCTGGGAAATGTTGCCTGGGGCTTTCTCGTTGATTTCCATGCTGGCTCTCCGTGTATCGCTCGGGATATCCGTGCTTAAGATTGAGAGGAAGCAACGGATGGAGAGTGCCGGATGTTAGACGAATGGTGGTTCGTCTTTGAAAGGTAAAGGTATGAATGCGAAAAACAGCGTTTATTTGATTATCAGCACACCCAAACCCCAGAAACGCAAAAGCCCCGCTTTCGCGAGGCTTTCGTGTAAATCTTGGCGGGAAACCAGGGATTCGAACCCTGGAGACGCAATTAACGTCCGCCGGTTTTCAAGACCGCTATGCAAATTCAAGCGGGCCAATGCCCTGAAACCCGTCGGAGTTCCATTACTCATGGCAACCGGTCAGGCTACAGACCGCATTCTGCAAGGGGTGCGTTTTGAGTTTGGGAACCGTTTTTGTCCTCTCGAGCATCAAGTCGAATGAAGGCAAGCCACAGAATTGCCTAAAGAATTACAAATACTTTGTGACTGCTTTCGGCCAGGAACAGTCATCTGCACCGTAGTATTTCCACCCCCAGATTGCGGACGCATCAGGTGCCAACGGATTTGGGGGGCGTTTTACATGTCGCCCCCACGACTAATCCACAATGAACAACTTCGCCCCGATCGAAGTGAATGACCGATGTCCCTCAGCATTATTGCCCACCTGATAGCTCATGCCTGGCGTCAGTGTGAACTGACGACCATCTTCCAGTTCAGTATGCAACTGACCCTCCAGGCACAACAGGATGTGCCCCCTCCAACACCAGTGATCCGCCAGATATCCAGGGCTGTATTCGACCATCCGCACACGCTCTGAACCAAACTGGCAGGTACGCCAATAGGCTGTGCCTGTCTGACCGGCATGTGCCACCGGCTCTATCGTTGACCAATCGGTGGTACCAAATGGGATTGCAGTGAGATCCATTGTTGCCTCATCGAAATGCAATAAATTCAGACCGTATCATTCGGACGATGGAGCCGATAGACACAGAAGGCCCGCATTTATGGGATACAGGCGCGGTGAGAGAAACTGCCTCCACCCCGCCACTGGATAGCCATTCGGTGCTGCTATCGCGGGTAACTCATTGACCGCTTTGGGTCGATTGCTGCCAGGCAGGAGCAATACCAACGGCTTTATCGGTGCTGGATTGAACTGACTACTGATTACCCCCTTTCTCTATCTAGCCTGTAGCCGACAACGATTTGCCCCGTACCAGTTTTGTACCAGCACCGGCCACTCGTCTCTCTAAACTGTTAATTTTTTCGCGTTCGACTAGGGCATACGTACGTATTTGGCATTTGATACCAGGGGTCCACACATCCGCTGACCATACGTAATCTGACAACTGTCCTTCCCGCCCTGTAGCAAATTTTAAGCGACCTATCTCTGGTGCCTGTCACGGCACTGACGCTGCTATGCTTGGTTTTCTTGAGAGGTGTCGATAAACTGCCATTCTTGTATTCCCCTTCCTCAATCCCCCTCCTAAATTTAATTTTTCTTCCAGTCAGGTGCTTAAAGATGGCATTCTGCCTTCGTCAATAAAACCATCACATGCTTAGCCGAGGTAACTTGATCATGGAAGACAACAACAATTTGTATAAGTACATGGGCCCGGAAATAGCTGACAAATTTTTGTTAGCCGATGGAACATGTAGCTTAAAGCTTTCCTACTTGAAAGACTATAATGATCCATTCGAGTTCTTTTTAACCATCGACTACAATCAAGGCCCTGAAATTCTCGCATATTACAACGAAATGATCTCAATGGTAACTCAACAGCCAGTTACCTGCTTTGCAAAATCTCCATTAATCACTCCAATGTGGGCTCATTACGCATCAAACTCTCAGGGGTTTGTCGCCCAAATAAATGAAGCGGCACTTGACGAGTGGCTCGAATCAAAAAACTCAGACCCAAGCTTTGGAGACATTGATTACCGAGACAGCCCTCACGAAGGAATGCAGGGCATGCTTGATCGTGCATATGTAGTATCTAAACCGAGGCATATAGGGTGGCTACAGCAAGCGATTGGAAGCTCCGCCTATTTCTCCAAACAAACGTGCTGGAGCTATGAGCAGGAAAGACGCCTCATCGTTAACGAAAAAAACATCGATAAAATCAACGAAACTCTATCGCTTCTCTACTTCCCTGCAAACTTCGTAACATCCTTAATTGTTGGCGCAAAAGCATCACAATCCTTGAAGGACAAGATAAAAGAAATATCACAAGTAGTAGGATGCAATTATTACGAAAAGCGCATCGGCAAAAGCACCACAACCCCGTACTTCCTAGATAGTGAAAATAAAACATACATCTTTAATGGCAAAGAAATAGTTCCGCATAATGAAAGATGTGAATCGTGCAAAGAGCCAAAAATAAATTCTAACTTGAAGCAATGCTCATGGTGCAGTATCACTGAAGCCCATGAAAAAAATGCTGCTCATAGAAATTCTTTTCGAATGTTAGAGCACGCCGGGATTCTCGATCAGTACCTGACTGCCTTTCTGGAAATTGGCAAAAAAAAATAACAATCCTCGCAATGATTTTTCGAGGTAGGGGAATGTTGTGGTAACGGTCAGCTAACTGCCAGAGGCAGGCAAAGGACAGAAGTATTGTTCGAAATTAACTGCGCATCCGAACTGGTACGAAGCTTAAGGAGATGAGTTCAAATGAGCCCCCAAGAAATATTTAACAATTTCTGCACTAAAACCTCTGAATTGATTCTACTGCAGCGTGCTGCCCGCTCCAATAGTGACAAAAATCTTGAAAACTTACATGAGGCAAAAAAGAGAGAAGCCTTACAAGACAGCCCTTACGAGAACATTCCAAGATCAATAAATAGGATGTTCTTCTATTCTGCAAAAACCAACGAACTACTCTCTTACGGGAAGAAGGCTCAAAATATAGACGACCAAATAAATTTCGAATTACAACATAGAAACAAGCAGTATCAATGGATATTAGCTGAGGCTTACGAGATTTTCGAAGACTACATCGAAGAGCTTTACGCCGACATAGGTTTTCGCGACAAGAATTTCTGGCCTCTATCTGACTACGGAGCACTTACACTTCACGAAATTTATAAATTAAATAATGAATGGCACCTGAACTATACAAAAGAAAGAAAGAAAAACAAACCATCGTCAATATTAATCCAATTCAGGAAAAAGCTAGGAGACCTCGAAAAACTAGAAAAAACCAACTGCCAAAATGTCAATTTTAGGTTTGCCATTACCTTTATAGAAAAACTTCGACATGCAATAGTTCACAATAACGGTAGAATCGACAATAAAGAAAAATTTATTGAGAAAACTTTAAACGAGTCCAACATCAACACGCCAGAGAAAGAGAAGTATAGAAACACGATAAACTCCTACATACCTCCAAGTAACGACAACCTCATTAAACTCCTCGAACGAGCCGGCCATCCGGACATACCATTTTCTTATAACGATACACTTGAGGAAATAATAAAAGTTCTCGTCACATATGCACACCTGCTAGCCGACTGCTTATCTGGCCACCAATCAGAGCCATTGACTCCATAGATAGGGATTCGAACCCGACCTGACCACCCCCCAACCCGCTCTAGGCCGCAATTATATTGGGTTATGGGTAAGCTGCAAGGACAGAAACGGCCTACAGCGGCCTGAGTTTTGCCCTAAATTTGCCCTAAGATTGAGTGCGCATATGGAATCCACATTGCGAGACTCAGTGCAAGCGTGTCATCCGCCACAATGCACAAAATCGTAGACAGTTCGAGTTCCCATGTCGTCCGATGACGAATCGGACGCAGCCTTACCGCTATCGCTGATCGCAGAACCTGGAGCCGATCTGCAAGCGATTTCCAAGCAATCTGCAATCTGGCGGACCACTGCTATGCTTTGCTATTTTCGACGGAGCAGAGCACGTGTCAGGGGAATACTTATTACGGGGCTTGCTCGAAAGAATGTACGAGAATCAGCTTGCGTTGGAAGCTGCCGTGATGGAGTTGGCCCTCCAAAGCGAGAAGCAAGGCTTGAGCGAGGTCGGTAATAACGTACGTGGTGCTCTGTTCGTGATCGGTGAAAACGCCGGCTACATCAAACAGGGCTTAGCCAAGCTCAAGGGCTCGAGTTCCGGCC
This sequence comes from Pseudomonas sp. PA-1-3F, assembly GCF_021609665.1. Lineage (NCBI taxonomy): Bacteria > Pseudomonadati > Pseudomonadota > Gammaproteobacteria > Pseudomonadales > Pseudomonadaceae > Pseudomonas > Pseudomonas sp. PA-1-3F. The sequence goes on from NZ_WJZD01000003.1 coordinate 54,017, forward strand.
AAGCCTAAGCGATCTCAGGTTTGCAGCCGGTAATCCCAACGCGAGCAGAGTAAGGTGCTCGCAGGCAGTAATCGGCCAGGAGCGGACATGGGTGTCGACAAAAGCTGGGCGGACTCTAGAAACCATTAGCATAATCATCAAGCTTTAACAGGGAAGATCAAGATGTACGAAGAACGGTTCATTGCTTTTGTTGATATTTTGGGATTTGGCAACCTAGTAGAGAAAAGCGCCGTCACACCTGATCTTCCCCAGAAGATCCTTAATGCATTGATGGCGATGCATCCGACACAGATAGAAGCGGAGCTTGTCACTACCGTTAATTTAGAGTTAATCCCTGCGGAAGAGGTAGAGCGGGTTCGAGAAACCGCTCGATACATGTCAACAATTCAGCAACAAATGCATCCGGTCAGCATTAACTACTTTTCTGACAGCTTAGTTATATCTGCCCGCGCTGATGATATCATTGCGTCTCAAATGGTCATGGATCTACTCACTAAAATTAGCGCAATGATGTGGATGTCACATAGCCTATTGCTTCGCGGTGGTGTGACAGTCGGAATGCTTGTCCACATCCAAGGTGGTCCAATGTTCGGGCCAGCAATGAATCAAGCATACTTCCTTGAATCCAAGAAGGCCGACCATCCTAGATTCTTGATTGATAAGCACTGCATCGAACGGTACAGAACTGTCGATACATTTAGACTGTTCGAGTCATTCATACAAGAAGATGGTGATTACTACTATGCCTCTCTTGCGACTGCTTTCAGGCATATTTTGAATGACAGTTCACTGGTCATGTCCGGTGAGAAAGTTCTTCGTAAGTTCCGACACTCAATGCTGAAAGCGCCAGCAGAGATCGAAAAACTGCGGGAACAGTTCAAAGACGACGCGAGAGTACGCCCAAAATATGAATGGCTGGCCGAAGAATTCGAGGCACGAATTCCTGAAGTGAATCCGCCGTACCCATGTGAAGAAGACGCTTGAATCGTCCCAGCTTTTGCAGACACTTTATGACCTCTTTTGACCGCTAGCCCAAAGCGGCGATCGGCCGCTTTGGGTCATAAGCAGCCTCTCGCTACGTCGCATCGCTCACACCCCGATTGTGTAGGAGTATGTGGGGGATTTTGGGGGATAAACCCGTTATTACTTGCTCAAATACCCATACTTACATGTCTAGCAGGTTAAACACGGGACGCGCCTTATAGCTTGGATGCCCTACCTACAATGTGCCTGGCGACAGCCATTGGCAACAAGATCGCCGCCATCATTAGAGTCAGGGCCACAAATGCACTCAGGGAGGCACTCGGCAACGACTGCAATAGCAGCGAATCATTGCCGCCGGGCATCAGGACCACGCCTGCCCCCATTAGCCCTCCACCAACGAGTGTACGCGCCAGCGCCCACGCAGTTGGCCGCTCGAATTTAAAGGTACCGAATCGCTGACTGGCTACCACGCTTCCTGCTAGCGTCGTCAATACCGTCATGTAGGATACGGTGCCGGCGCTGCCTGTAACCACACTGTCGACAAGGCTCGCTAAAGTCCACCTGGGCTCGATTGCAAACAGCAGTCCTGCGGCCGCACCGATCAAGGCCATCCGCCGTCCGCTACCGGGTCGAACACCTTGGCGCCGTTCAGCTCTCCTGAACGCAGCTAGCAATCCAATGCATACCAATACCACCAGGCAGTACGCCGTGACCGACACAGATGTGGGTTCACTGAAGACAGATGGTTGGCCCACGTGCTGCCCCGCGCGCGCGCGCTCGGCCAACAGGAAACCAGCGACCAAACCGACCGGCAGCACGACCAGCCGGACCTCACCGTTACCGGATCGCGCCAACGAACCTAGAAGACATGCATCGTTAACCAACGCGCCGATACCAAAAAGCACGGCACCGATGATTAAGGTAAGTTCGACCGAAAATACAGGCGGTAGCTCTAGCGTGGGCGAAGACATCCAGGACAACGGTAAAAGCAACGCCGTGGACGCCATCACAGCCAGGGCGAGCCCGCCCACGCGCCAGGCGCGACGTTTGTGCAGCAATTCGTGCGCAGCAGAAACCAGACATGTCCCGGCCTGGTTGACAATGAGGCCCATCGTAAACGTAAGGAGGGCTACGAGCAGCAGTGTCCAGATAGACATGATCAGCTCGGCAAGGGGGCACGCAGGGTGACAAACTCTTCCGCGGCCGTTGGGTGCACACCGATAGTTTCATCGAAATGCTGTTTGGTTGCGCCCGCCTTGAGCGCGATTGCCAGCCCCTGGATAATCTCACCCGCATCCGGCCCCACCATATGGCAACCGAGGACCTCGTTTGTTTCTGCGTCGACCACCAGTTTCATCAGAGTGAGGTCCTGGCACTTGGTCAACCTCAGTTTCATTGGCTGGAAGCGACTTTCGAAAATCTGCACGTTGTGGCCGTTTGCCTTAGCCTGTTCTTCGCTTAAGCCGACAGTACCGATGTTGGGCAGGCTGAACACCGCCGTCGGGATCATCGCATAATTCACTGGACGATAGTGCTCGGGCTTGAACAAGCGACGAGCCAACGCAGTGCCTTCAGCCAACGCTACCGGCGTCAATTGCACTCGCCCGATCACATCGCCAATGGCAAGGATCGACGGCTCGGACGTCTGGTACAGGTCATCGACCTCGACAAAACCAAGTTTATTCAGTTTGACACCGACATTCTCCAACCCCAAGTTATCTAGCATCGGGCGCCGACCGGTGGCATAAAACACACAATCGGCCGTAAGCTCGCGGCCGTCTTTCAGGGTGGCCCTGAGGCTGCCATCGGCTTGCTTGTCGATGCGCTCAATATCGGCATTAAATTGCAGGTTCAGGCCACGCTTGGTCAGTTCCTCCCGCAAATGCTTGCGCACGGAACCGTCAAAACCGCGCAGGAACAGATCACCGCGATACAACAACGTGGTCTGCGCCCCGAAGCCGTGGAAGATGCTGGCGAACTCGACCGCGATGTAACCGCCGCCCACCACCAGCAACCGTTTAGGTAGAGCTTTGAGGAAAAAAGCTTCGTTGGAACCAATAGCGTGTTCGTGACCTGGAATGTCCGGGATCTGCGGCCAGCCGCCCGTCGCGATCAGAATGTGCTTGGCCGTGAAGCGCTCACCGTTGATCTCCACCTCATGGGGGCTCACCAACCGCGCATGGCCCTCATGCAGGGTTACGCCGCTGTTGAGCAATAGATTGCGGTAAATGCCGTTCAGGCGATTGATCTCGCGATCTTTGTTAGCGATCAAGGTTGCCCAATCAAAGCTCGCCTCTCCCAGCGACCAGCCAAAACCATTGGCCTGCTCGAAGTCTTCGACAAAGTGCGCTCCGTAGACCAATAACTTCTTCGGTACACAACCAACGTTGACACAAGTCCCGCCCAGGTAGCGGCTTTCCGCCACGGCCACTTTGCCCCCAAAGTCTGCGGCAAAACGAGCAGCCCGCACACCGCCAGAACCAGCACCAATGACATAAAGGTCAAAATCGTAAGCCATTTCACTCTCCTCGGCAGGCCAACAGCAAACCTACTGCGCCCCTTATCCAGCACAATGCGGCCAGGCAGCTACTTACTCGTCAATTGGGTAAGTGCACCGAGATCGTTTGCTAGCGTCTCTAAGTGGACCAGCTTACCTTCATTGTTGAACGTAAAAAATTCGGTGGCTTGGATAACCACTTTGCGCCCGGTAGCAGGCAAGTCACCATCTGCAGTAGGCAGCGGGCCAAGATGCGTGCCCTTTTGGGTAAAACGTATCGCAGCTTTATTACCCGATACGATTACCTCATGATCGGTGATCACACTATCGGGGAAGATTACTTTGTCCTGCTTAAGCCAGTTAACAAACTCTTTGCGCCCCTTAAAAGTCGCACCGTTAGGCCCACTGGAGGCGCCACCATTGAGTTCAACAACGATGTCGTCCGCGACTAAAGCACCGTTTTTTTCGACTTGGTTATTTGAATAGTTAATATGAAACTGGCGCACGATGCTATCTATATCAGGCCCGGAACCCGCTAATGCGGTACCAGCCGATGAGATGAGAAGGCCAGCAAAAACACTAATAATCATCGAGCGGTTAAGCTTGTTCATAACGAACTCCTAAGTTACAGGGCACTGAATGTTCCCTGGTCAAATTTTGCGCAGACTTAGCTCCAGATTCATTTGCATTGCAAAAGTTGCTAATTTGTTGGACAACCAATATTCACAGTTACTATTCGGCGAAAGCAGCTTCTAGATTAAGTTTTGCGGCGCCGCCGTCCCTCTGAAAACCAGGCTGGTTCAGCTTTGCGGACCATACATAGTCGTACTTGGGCCCTACATGATCGATGTGGCATTGGGCGCACTGAGCTCGCGCTCGCGCTGGGGAGAACTGTTCATAGGGCGGTGCCTGATGTCCAAAACTAAAGTACGACCAACCACCCGGCTCATTGGGATAGCGCTTGGTGTCCTTGAGCATTAGGCTAAGGCCTGTTTGTCCGTGAGAAAAAATAACCTTGCTACCACCCAAATTGCAAACATACGCTGGCGGTCCATCACAGTTCTTCGAATCAATACTAGTAATACTGAACTCTTTGACCATCAGAGAGCCTTCCGGCCATCTCCCTGTCTTCATGAAGGTCCGATAAGTGTTTGGCTCAACATAGACGCTATGGAATTCGGGCGTCTTCGTTACGGTGCTGTCTAGGGGGGTTACAGTGATGGATTCCCACGCCGCATAGGCATGTACCCACGAGCGGTAGCCTTTAGGAAGGGCTGCCTCACCGTTTTCGTTGAAAACGAGCTTCACTGCCGGGAGAGGCGGCTCGACATCATCGGTTGGCTTCTCAATGGCCCAAGCAAGGGCACAGGTGCCAGCCAAAACCACGGCTGCCATCATCCGCCCATAGGGCATTACTCTAGCCATTCATCCTCCTAGGAACTTTGCTGGTGAGAAGATTCTCACTGCATTGCTCGTTTTCGTTCAAGGTAGAAAAAATCGAAGTGCTTGATCGTGCGCTTCGCTCCTATCATCGGTCTACTTGCTGTTGTAGTGGACTACCAACCGGTTCAGGCTGGACCGCTACACGCCCCGCATCACACTAACTAGAGTGGATCGTCAGTTGCTGCGCCGCGTTCTTGAACAACACCAACGAACCAGCCATCAACACCAGATCCTTAATCAAGAAAGAGGTGGCGCCGCCCATGGCCGGAAAACCACCTGCCGAGGCCTCCCAGCCACCGGGAGTGGTGAGAAGCAGGCTGGCGGTTGTCAGGTAGGTCAGAAAGGAGCCTGCGGCGGCAATCAGTCCAATCCTCGGCGACCATGCACCGATGGCCAGACCCAGACCGATAGCCCATTCAGCTGCTCCCAGAGCATAACTTGCGCCCTGAGTACCAAACACACCGTACATCCACGAAAGAAGAGGACTATTACTAATCAGCGGGATCAATGCTTGGGCTTCGTAGTCGAACCATTTAGTGTAGCCAAACATAAGGAATATAAAAACTAGAGCCCAGCGCATGAACTCGACTTCAAACGGCTGGCGAAGAAAACGAGAACTTAAAGATGAAGGCATAAGGTTTCCTTAAAAACAAAGAGAGTTACAGGCTTAGAGTTCGCTCAAAGCGATGCGTTACATTTCATTTATGCTTTCCACCTATGCGGTTTTCTCGATAAAGCGCTCGACAAAACAACCGATATCTAGCAAGCAGGTCTTACCCTACAGTTTCCCCGCTCCAAACCAAGGCAATCGGCTGAAACCAAGGCTCAACCCGTCGCATACGGTGCCGGCTTAGCTTGAGCGCACACCTTGACCACCTGCGTCCTCCCGCACAAAACCAGCTAGATTCACGGTATAGTCTAAGGAGTAATTTCACCCTTTCGAGCAATGTTACTTACCGGTAAGTAACACGTCAAGCGCAAAGGGAGTCAATATCAAAAAAAGGCGTTATGTGATGGCTAAAACTTCAACGGACCAGGTATCGCCAGCAGAAAAATTGGCGAGGTCAATTCCGCCACGAGAGAGAATTTTGCGTGCAGCAGGAGAGATGTTTCACAAATACGGAGTCCACGCTGTCGGCGTTGATGCGATTGCAGCAGCAGCGCATAGCAACAAAATGACCTTGTATCGACACTTTTCCTCTAAGGAGATGTTGATCGCAGCCACCATTCGAGAGCAACACAAAGCAAGTGAGGCTGCATGGCTAACATTACAGAAAGCGCATCCGAATGATCCGCGGGCGGAACTCAACGGCTGGGTGGAAATGATGTATTCCTATGTGCAGTCGCCAGGAGATCTGAGCTGCAAATTTATAGACAGGGCAATAGATGCAAGGGATGCCCAACACCCCGCAAGGCTAGCGATTGAGGAAGTCAATCAGGCGCACGTTAATCATCTGATCGAAATGTGCCGTGCCGCAGGGTTCAAGAACTATGAGACGCTGGCTATCCAATTGTTCATTGTATTCAAGGGTGCAGACGAAAGCCGCCATATTGGTGCTCATCACCTGGCAACATCGCTTCCTCAAATGGTACAAACACTGATCGCCTCCCACGAGTCGTCTTCAGGACTTTAGTGGACTGCCCTCGGGACTGTAGACATCTCCATCGTACGCGTTGTACCAGCCAAACCTTGCGCGACAAAGGCGCGATCTGTGCTGATATCTGGAGCAGCATTCGCCAGGCGCTTGCCAGTCTTTCGGTGCGCTGGTGTGAAAACCCTGACTGCCACCAGGTACACGTGGGACGCTAGGATATTTAGGACCTTATCCAATGATGATGTGCTGCTCAATATGATCCGCTGCCGGCGAAGGAGAGCCGGCCGGAACCTGGAACGAATACATAGGCAGCTTAGCGCCTGCCTCTGCGATAGGGCCTAAAATGGTGAAGCTCATGATGCGGCCTTTTACATATACTGTACGAATGCACAGTTAACTTTGTAGGGCGCTTGCGGTCAATTTCTGTAGGGGATTTCGATAGGCGGAGAGGTTCGTATGTGCGGACGATTCGTTCAGCACGGAAGGATGGCTAACGATTTTGAGTGATACACCGTGGACAAAGCAATCGGTAGCGTTCGGAACCATGGGAACCTTTTTGATTCTACAGCCAGATGAAAAATAGGTTGTCTCAACGGCAGCATTAGTCGAGGAAAATTTTAGCCGCTAAAATCAGTTGGCTCTTACTCAAAAATGAGCAAACACCAAGATCCCCTTATTTAACTTTCCGAAGGCTATTTCGTTATTTCGTTAATTCTTCACTCTGTACCTCTGCACATCTGTTCCTTTCTACCTTCTGCCTTAGCTACGCAGTTACGTCTTTACGTGTTTGCATTGCTGCGGTCTTGCGTTATTGTGCGAATACGGATGAAACTCGAGCGAGCCGTCCTCAAAGCAGCAACTAACCGACCCAACCGCTACAACCCAAAGAAACCTGCCCCCCTACGCAGCCCTAAGCTTAAGCATGTTACGTAAGCCGCATAACTTACGCAACTTGCTAACACAAAAAAACCCACCCTTCGGTATAGACTCAAAAGCCATCCGCACAATAGCTTAAAAGAACTTAACAATACCCAACAATCTTTCGCCACACCAACCCCATTGCATAGCTCGCAAGTAGTCTCATTGAGTTTCGCAAACGACATATCGGACCCAGAAGGGTCCATTTTCATAACAGGGACAACATCATGAACTGGATCGCTTTAATAATTGCGCTTACCAACGCTCTTGAAGCTCTACGCAAGGTCTGGGAGTTTTTTAAGTTCTAGAATTTGAGATTGCTTGAGGTTATGGATGCCCCTGCGGCGCAAAACTCAAAACAGTGATCCCAAAGGGTCAGGTTGCCAATTCATGATGATTAACTCTCCGCTAACACTCGACATGCCCTGCCGCTGGTTGGCCGCACTGTACCGAATGTCCACGGTCTCAAAATGAAAGCCCTCAAACACGCGACGAATATCCGGATGATCGTTGAGGCTAACCATGACCTTCCCTTTGCAACGCCGCATAAAATCAGCCATGCGCTCGTAATTTTCAAAGGAAAATCCACGCCATAGCCGGCCGTCTGCCAGTAAGGCGGGTCCATGTAGTGGAAGGTATGGGCACGGTCGTAGCGTTCGGCACACTCAAGCCAGCCCAGGTTCTCCACATAGGTGCCTGACAGACGCTGCCACGCTGCAGATAGGTTTTCCTCAATCCGCAGCAGGTTAATCGCAGGGCCAGTTGTCGCAGTGCCAAACGTCGGCCCCGTCACCTTGCCAGCAAAGGCATGGTGCTGCAGGTAGAAGAACCGAGCGGCGCGCTGGATGTCGGTGAGGGTTTCAGGGCGGGTCATCGTTGCCCAGCTCCAGTGTTACCAGTTCGCCGTCGATGGGACAAGGCAAGGAAACAGGCACAGCAGAACGCACTGCCTCAGGGGGACTCAATGCGCGCAACAAAAATAGGAGGGTTTCAGTTTCGTGGCATTCGGCCCAAGGCCGCATCGAAAATCGTCGATATCGGCGACGCAAGTCTACTGTTGGGCCGTAGTAAACAGGAGATCACCAAGCGGGTTTACAGGCGGATTGGCGCCACCGCTAAACCCTTCAAATAGGCAAAGTTTCGGACACCCTCTCAGAAGCCGCCTCTGCCTATCCAAACCCCAGAAACGCAAAAGCCCCGCTTTCGCGAGGCTTTCGTGTAAATCTTGGCGGGAAACCAGGGATTCGAACCCTGGAGACGCTATTAACGTCCGCCGGTTTTCAAGACCGGTGCATTCAACCACTCTGCCAATTTCCCTTGTGCATCACGGGATTATAGTAGCCCATCCCGTGTCAGCGGGCGCCATAATACCCGAATGAAACACACTGTCAAACTCTCTGCATCGCTTGTTACAAGGCGTCTGTTATGATCTTTGCGACTGAACGTTTCAAAACTGAAGGAGTGTCGCCATGCGCGAACAGAATTACGCAGTGAATGGCAACGCGCAGGCTGAGCAGCTTGAAGTCAGCCGCGTGTTGCGCAACACCTACGGCTTGCTCGCCCTTACCCTCGCATTCAGCGGCGTGATGGCTTACGTGGCCCAACAGATGCGCGTCGGTTACCCGAATATCTTTGTCGTGTTGATCGGCTTCTATGGTCTGTTCTTCCTGACCAACAAGCTGCGTGACTCGGCCTGGGGCCTGGTGTCAGCGTTTGCCTTGACCGGTTTCATGGGCTTTATCCTCGGCCCAATCCTCAACCGCTACCTGGGCATGGCCGGCGGTGCGGAAGTGGTCAGTTCGGCATTTGCCATGACGGCCCTGGTGTTTGGTGGTCTGTCGGCCTACGTGCTGATCAGCCGTAAAGACATGAGCTTCCTGGGTGGCTTCATCACCACAGGTTTCTTCGTGCTGCTGGCGGCCGTGGTGGCCAGCATGTTCTTCCAGATCAGCGGCCTGCAACTGGCGATCAGCGCGGGTTTTGTGCTGTTTTCCTCGGTGTGCATCCTGTTCCAGACCAGCGCCATCATCCACGGCGGTGAGCGTAACTACATCATGGCGACCATTAGCCTGTATGTGTCGATCTACAACCTGTTCATCAGCCTGTTGCAGATCTTCGGCATCATGAGCCGCGATGACTGATCAGCCAGCGCAATAAAAAATGCCCCGTATCGCGAGATACGGGGCATTTTCATTTTCAGGCCCGATAAAACTCAGTACTGATTGGGTTCCATCTCCAGCTCGACCTTGAAGCGCTTGAAGATATCTTGCTGGATGCGTAGCGCCAGCTGGGCAATCTCCTGCCCGGTGGCAGTGCCGTAATTGACCAGCACCAGCGCTTGCAGCTTGTGCACGCCCGCATCGCCCTCCCGGAAGCCCTTCCAACCGGCCTTGTCGATCAGCCAGCCGGCGGCGAGTTTCATTTGGCCGTCGGCCTGAGGGTAGGCCACCAGGTCCGGATACTGGCTTTGCAGCTCCACAGCCAGGGCTTGGGGTACCAGCGGATTCTTGAAGAAGCTGCCCGCATTGCCCAGCTCCGCCGGGTCTGGCAGTTTCTCGCGGCGAATGCTGCAGATCGCGCGGCTCACATCGCTTGGCGTGGCGTGGGTGATGCCCTGCGCGGTCAGGCGCTGTTGCACCGGGCCGTAGTCGAGTTTCAGGTGAGTGGCGCGGCTGAGGGCAAAGCGTACCCGCAAGATCAGCCAACGCCCGACTTCGTGCTTGAACAGGCTGTCACGGTAGGCAAAGTTGCATTCGTCGAGGCTGAAGTCCCGCAGTTCGCCCGTCTGGCGGTCCAACGCGGTGAGGCCGGCGAAGACATCCTTGATCTCTACGCCATAGGCACCGATGTTCTGCATCGGCGCGGCACCGACAGTGCCTGGGATCAAACTGAGGTTTTCCAGGCCGCAGAAGCCGTGTTCGAGGGTCCACAGCACAAACGGATGCCAGGCTTCGCCCGCTTCGGCTTCGACCACCACGTGCGTGCCATCGTCGCTCACCACGCGAATGCCTTGGGTCGCCATGCGCAACACCAGCGCCGGAATATCCTGGGTCAACAGTAAATTGCTGCCGCCACCGATCACCAGCAACGGCACCGCGTGCGCGGCGGCATAGGCGATGGCCTCGCGCACGTCAGCATCACTGTGGGCCTCGGCGAACAATTGCGCGTTCACATCGATGCCAAAGCTGTTGAATGGCTTGAGCGATACCTGCGCAAGCACTTGCAAGGTCATAGCCGCCCCTTCAATTCGATCACCAATAAATCACAGGCGCGTTCAATCAGGTCCAGGACCCGTTCGAAACCTTGCTCACCTTCATAGTAAGGGTCTGGCACTTCGTCCACTTCGCCAGCAAAGCGACGCAGGAACAAATCCAGCTCTGCCTTGCCCTGCCCCGGCTGCATGGCCTTGAGATTGCGCAGGTTGCTGTTGTCCATGGCCAGGATCAGGTCATAGCGGGCAAAGTCCGCGCGGGAAACCTGCTGGGCACGCTGGCCCGACAAGTCATAGCCGCACGCCAGCGCCGCACGCTGGCTGCGCTGGTCCGGTGGGTTGCCGACATGCCATTCGCCGGTACCAGCAGACGCCACCTCAACCCGGCCCGCCAAGCCGGCTTCGCGCAATTTATGGCGCAAGATGCCTTCAGCGGTTGGCGAGCGGCAGATATTGCCCAGGCATACAAACAGAACTTCCATCAGGCGCCCAGCAGGCGACGGACGCGTTCGAGGTCTTCCTGGGTGTCGACACCGGCTGGCGGTGCTTCCAACGCATCGCCCACGTGGATACGCACGCCGTGCCAGAGCGCACGCAGTTGCTCCAGGGACTCGGTGTTCTCCAGCCAGCACGGGCCCCAGCTGACGAAGTCGTGCAGGAAACCGGCGCGGTAAGCGTAAATGCCGATGTGGCGGCGATACGGCACACCTTCCGGCAACACGTCAGGGTGCTTGGCGAAGGCATCCCGTGCCCAAGGCAGCACTGAGCGACTGAACGTCAAGGCCAGGCCGTTGATATCGCTGACCACCTTCACCACGCTCGGGTTGAACAGCGTCTCAAGGTCTTCGATCGGCTCGGCCAGGGTCGCCATGCGCGCTTCGGCGTCGGCAGCCAGGTTGGCCGCGACCTGGTCAATGATGCTCGGCGGGATCAACGGCTCGTCACCCTGCACGTTCACCACAATGGCGTCGGGCGCCAGGCCAAGCTTGGTCGCCACTTCGGCCAAGCGGTCAGTGCCGGAATTATGGTCTTCGCGGGTCAGTACCGCTTCGGCGCCAAAACCTTTGCACGCCTCGATAATACGCGGGTCATCGGTGGCTACCACCACGCGCTCGGCGCTGCTTTTGCACGCCTGCTCCCACACCAGCTGGACCATCGGCTTATCGCCGATCATTTGCAACGGCTTGCCCGGCAGGCGCGTCGAGGCATAGCGCGAGGGAATGACAACGGTAAAGGCGGTGGTCATTTATCCAGGCGCTCATCGGTGGTCAGGGTACGGGCTTCGCTTTCGAGCATGACCGGGATGCCATCACGGATGGGGTAAGCCAGGCCGGCACCTTTGCTGATCAGCTCGGTTTTGTCGGCGCTGAGCTTGAGCGGGCCTTTACAGATCGGGCAAGCGAGGATATCGAGCAGTTTGGTGTCCATGAATGTTTCCTGGAAAGAAGCGTTTTAAGGCAAGAGACGGTTGGGCAGCAGACGCATCAGCTGCGTGTCGAACCAGGCGACGAACGCCGGCGACGGTACCGCATCCACCGCAAGGTACCACCAGTCGGGCTGGGCAAAGGCGCGGCACTTCACCGCGTCCTTTTCGGTCATGACCAGCGGCAATGGCGGGGTAAAACTCAAGACCTCGGCGCTGTAGGGCGCGTGGTCGGCAAAAGCATGGGGTAGCGGTTGCCAGTGTAGCGTTTCAAGGGTATTGAAGAAACGTTGCGGGTTACCGATACCAGCCACCGCATGCACCTGCTGGCCCTGCGGAAAATAGGTGACCGGCTGGCGCTCGCCGCTGTGCAGGTTGACCAGCGCTGTGGGCTGCAGGCGGAAGGCAAAACCCTCTTCACGGTCCGAAACGGCACCGTTATAGAGCACCGCATCCACACTGTGCAGGCGCTCCACCGGTTCGCGCAACGGCCCGGCAGGCAGACAGCGGCGGTTGCCGAGGCCGCGGGCGGCATCGATCAGCACCAGTTCAAGATCGCGGGCCAGGCGGTAATGCTGCAGGCCGTCATCGGAGAGGATCAGGTCCAGGGGCTCACTGGCCAGCAGGGCCTTTACCGCGCGACTGCGATCGGGGTCGATCATCAAAGGGACGCCACTGCGCTGCACGATCAGCAAGGGTTCATCACCGGTCACCTCGGCACTGTGGCCGGCCTCCACACGCCACGGCAGCTGCGGCGGCTTGGCACCGTAGCCCCGACTGACCACGCCCACGCGCAAACCGCTGCGACGGCAGTGCTCGATCAACCACAGGATCAACGGCGTCTTGCCGGTGCCTCCTACCGTGATATTGCCCACCACGACCACCGGCACCGGCGCTTGATAAATCTCGCCCTCGCCCGCCACGAAGCGCGCACGTTTGCGTTGCACCACGCGGCGATACAGCGATTCCAGCGGCCGCAACAATGCCAGTGCCGGGTGGCCCTCGTACCAGGCCTTGAGTAAACGATCGGACATGGCCATCAGGGCGGGCTCGCCGCCTCGACGGTGGTCATGCGCAAATGGCTGAAACCGAGCTTGCCGGCAGCGTCCATGGCGGTGATCACGGCTTGATGCGGGGTCTTGCCGTCGGCGCTGATGGATAGCGGCAACTGGGTGTCGCCACCAGACTCCTTCTGCAAGGCCTCCATCAGGCTGGCAAGGTCGTTTTTCTCCAGCAACTGGTTATTCACCGAAAACACCCCTTCGGCGCTGATGGCGATGTCCAGTTGCTTGACCTGCTGGTCTTCGGCAGGCGAACCGCTTACCGCTTCTGGCAGGTCGACACGCAGCTGGGTTTCGCGGGTGAAGGTGGTGGTCACGACAAAGAACAGCAGCAGGATAAACACCACGTCGATCAACGACGCGAGATTGATATCGACATTTTCCCGTTGCTTGCGGCGAAATTTCACGCTTTGCCCTCGACCAGGTCTACATCACGGTCGCCCTGCACCACTTCTACCAGCTTGATGGCTTCCTGTTCCATACCGACCACCAGCTCATCAATGCGCCGCTGCAGGAAACGGTGGAAAAACACCGAAGGGATACCCACCATCAAGCCTGCTGCGGTGGTGATCAGGGCCTTGGAAATGCCCCCGGCCAATACCGACGCGTTGGTGGTCATGCCCGAGCCGGTGAACGCACTGAAGATATCGATCATGCCCAATACCGTGCCGAGCAAACCCAGCAACGGCGCCATGGCGGCGATAGTGCCGAGGGCGTTGATGTAGCGCTCCAGTTCATGAATAACCCGGGCGGCCGCCTCTTCGATGCACTCCTTCATGATCTCGCGACCATGCTTGGAATTGGCCAGGCCGGCGGCGAGGATTTCACCCAGTGGCGAATTGGCACGCAGCTCCTTGAGCTTCTGCTTGTCGAGCTGCTTGTTCTTGATCCAGCCCCAGACCTGCCCCAGCAAGTGCTCGGGGGTGACGCGACTGGCGCGCAGGGTCCACAGGCGTTCGGCGACGATGCCGAGTGCGACGATGGAGCTCAGAATGATCGGCAACATCATCCAGCCGCCGGATTTGACCAATTCCCACACAGTGAATGCCCCCTCGAAAAAGTGCGCCACTTTATCATATAGGTGCGACAGCGGGGTTCGTCGGCTACACACCCGCCTGTTGCGGCTCGGGTCTTTGGTAACACGCGATTACGGTAACGGTTCGCGCCAGAAACGGCGTTGACTGCGCGCAACCATCGGTGGCAGAAACGCCCCCAGGCGCAGGCGTACGGCACCCTGCTCGGCACTGTCGTACACCCGGCTGCCCAGCACGTGGTAGCGTTCCAGAACCTGCGGATGAGGATGACCGAACGTATTGCTGCGCCCGCGGGAAATCAATACCGATGTGGGCGCCAGCCGCTGCAGGAACGGCCAGGATGACGAACTGCGGCTGCCATGGTGCGGGGCTTGCAGCCAGTCGGTCTGGACCGCCAGCGAAGAGGCCAGAAAAGCCTGTTCGGCGGCGCGATCAATGTCACCGGTGAGCAGCAGGCGTTCTCCATTGGCCTCAACCTGCAACACACAAGACCTCGGATTGCCATCAAGCCCATCAGCCCACTGCCACAATTGAAATGACACACCCTCCCATTCCCATCGTTCGCCGCTGGTACAGGGTTGGGTGGCAAGAAAGTCTGGCAAACCTTCAGTTTCACCGCCTACTACACGCTTGACGGGCAACCCCCGAGCAACCGCCGCCGCCCCCCCCGCGTGATCGGCATCGGCATGGCTGAGCAGCATCATGTCCAACTGGCCTATCCCGAGCTTTTTCAACGACGGCAACACGACGCGTGCGCCCAGGTCGACAGGCCCCGAGCGCGGCCCGGCATCGTAGAGCAACGTATGATGACGGGTGCGCAGGATCAGTGCCTGCCCCTGGCCGACGTCCAGTTGCACCACATCTACCTGCCCGTGGGGCACCCACTCCCTGGGCGCAAATACAGCCATCAACAGCATGGGCCAGCCCAGCACCCGGAACGGCAACCCCTTGGGCAGCAACAAAATCACCGCGCCAGCCAGGCTAACCAACCAATACCCCAAAGGTACCTCGGCGGGTACCCAGGCCGGCAATTGCGCGGCCAGCAACCCCAGGCCTTTAAACAATCCGTCCAGCGCACCGCCGGCCAGCCACAGCAACCCCTCCCCAGCCAGCGGCACCCACAGCAACGCCGTGCCCAGCAGCGCCAAAGGCAGCACTACCAGGCTGATCCAAGGCACGGCAAGGAGATTGGCCACAGGTGCGCTGAGGCTGATGGGCAAACCCAGCACCAACAACACTGGAAACAAACCAATGGCAATCAGCCACTGGGGTCGGGTCCACACCTGCCAGGCGCTCCAGGGCCCCAGGCGCCCGCCGAACGCCAACAGCAACACCGCGACCGCCGCAAACGACAACCAGAACCCTACCTGCAGGCTGGCCAAGGGCTCCAGTACCAGCACGCCGTTCAGTGCCAGCAGCAACGGCCACCACACGCCCAAATGGCGGAAACGCAGACGCCACAGCAGCACCAGGCCAACCATCATGCAGGCCCGTTGCACCGGCACGCCGAACCCGGCCAGCAGCCCATAACCCAACGCCGCGCCAAATGCCAGACCGCACGCCCACGGCAGCCACGGCCAGGTTCGGGGCCAGCAACCATAACGCGCCAGCATCGCGACCAAGCCGTAGATCAACCCCGCCAGCAAGCCGATGTGCTGCCCGGAAATCACCAGCAGATGCACCGTGCCCGTGTCCTGCAACACCTGCCAATCCTCAGGCGCCAGGCCGGAACCGTCGCCCAATACCAGCGCCGCCAAGCCCGCCTCGCGGCCTTGGGCATCCACCGCCATCAGGCGCTGGCGCACAGCATCGCGCCAGGCATTGCGGGCCGGTGCGAGACGCTCACCGTCTTTTACCGTTGCAGTAGCACCGATACGCTGGGCCAGCAGCCAGGCTTCATGGTCGACCCCATGGAAATTGAGCAGGCCCGCAGGCCGCTTGAGTGTCAACGCCAGACGCCAGCGTTCACCACTGTTCACCACTGGCCCGCCGTGCCAGGACACGCGGATACGTTTGGGCAGCCGAACCTTGCGCGACCGGCCGTCGGCCAGTTCAAAGCGCACGCCCGTACCCGTCTGCTGAGGCAAGCCCACCACACGCCCCTCCACCCAGCGAGTCTGCCCGTCCAGGGCCGGCTGCAGCCGATCATCCAGCGCCCGCTGCGCGCTGAGACAGGCCCAACTCAAGCCCACCAGAAAGAACGCCACGGGATAGGACCGAAAAGGCAACAGCATCAAGGCCAGCACCAGCATTGCCAACAACCCGGCGCCAGGCGGCAACACCGGTAACCACCGCAACGCCAGCAACCCCAGCGCCAACATCCCTGTCTTCATGGATCATCCTTTTCCAGTGATCCACTCAGTCTTAGCCGGCTGAACGACAGCGCCTATGATGTTTTGTCACAAAGTCTGAATTTTCTGTTTATAGAATCCGGGCATACTTGCCCCTCGAATTGACCTGGACCCCTTATGCCCCGGCGCTTATTCAAACGGTACATGCCCGATCCCAGCAGTATCAGGGAACACAAGTCATTACAGTTTCTTGGCACGCTGCTGCATGACCCCAACCTCTGGCACCTGAACCGGCACTCCGTGGCGCGCGCCATGGCGGTGGGTTTATTTGCGGCGTTTATCCCGATTCCGTTGCAGATGTTGCTCGCCGCAGTGCTCGCGATATCGGTGCGCGGCAATATGCCTATCGCCATCAGCCTGGTGTGGTTGACCAACCCCATCACCATGCCGGTGGTGTTCATCTGTACCTATATGACCGGCGCCTGGCTGATGAATGTGCCGCCACGCAGCTTGCCCGATAACCTTACGTGGGAATGGATCAGCGGCCAGTTGAGCACTCTTTGGCAGCCATTCCTGCTGGGTTCGGTGGTATTGGGGGTGGTATTGGGCGCCTTGGCTTATTGCCTGACCATGGCGTACTGGCGCTGGTGGGTGGCGCACCAGTGGAAAAAACGCAAACTGCGCCGGCGCTGAGCGCTAACGGGCCAGCAAACGCAAATGCACCCGCAGACCCCGCCCGGTATTTTCCGCCCATAAGCGGCCGCCCTGGCGCTGCACGGCGTTGCGGGCAATGCTCAGGCCCAAGCCGAAACCGCCATCGCCGGGCCGCGAGCCGTCCAGGCGGGTAAAGGGCGCGAAGATGCGCTCCAGATCATCCTCAGCAATCCCGGCCCCCTGATCCTGCAGCCAGATATGCCAATAGCCCCCCTCCCGACATCCGTCGAGTTGCACGCAGCCGTCGTGGGGCGAGTGGCGTATGGCGTTGCGCAGGATATTTTCCAAGGCCTGGGCCAGTGCATTGAGGTTGCCACGCACCCAACTGTCCGCGGGTAACAGGCACGGCAAGCGCGATGCGGACCAACCGCTTTCAAAACAAGCATTCTCGCGCAATATGTCCCACAAGGCCTGGAGCTGAATATCTTCCTGGGGCAACGGTGTAGTTTCGCTGTCGAGCCAGGCCAGTTGCAGGCTGTCTTCCACCAGGCGCTGCATGGCGTCGATTTCCCGACCCAGGCGCTTGCGCAGCTTGGCCAGGTCTTGCTCGCTGTCGCAGGCTACCCGCAGGCGGCTCAAGGGTGTGCGCAGTTCATGGGACATATCGCGCAGCAGCTGCTGCTGCAAACGCACCGTGCCCTGCAAGCGTTCGGACATATGGTCAAAGGCGCGGCCCAGCTCGCCCAGTTCATCCTGGCGGCTGGTTGCATCAAGGGACATCCGCGTATTGAGTTGGTCCGCACGCCAGGCATTGGCCTGCTCGCGCAATTGATTGAGGGGCATGATCAACAGCCGATAAAGGCCGATGCATAGCAAGAGGGTAAACAGACCTGGAATTACACCATTGGTGACCACCCGCCAGAACAGTTGATAGCGCCCAGGCATAAAGCGCTGCGGCAGCTCGATCACCAGCGACCCCGCGCCAGGATCGACCGGAAACGGTACTTTCATCCAGGGCAAACCAATGACATGCCGGCTGACCGGCCAATCCAATCCACGCAAAAACGTCAGGCGCTGGCTTTCCTTGTCACTCAAGGGCGTGCTGCCCAGGGACTGCAGGTCGTTACCGATCACCCCTACCCAAGTGCTTTCGCGCTCGGCCATCCGCTGCAGCCAGGCATCTACGCCCGCGCTGCCTTGCGTGCTCCACGCCAGTTCGGCACCCGCGGCATAGCCATCGAGAATCTCCCGCGACTTGTCGGACAGGTAAGCGCTCTGCTGTTCCATGTAACGGCCCCACGACCAACTGAGCCAAATCATCAGCAAACAGAAGGCGATCAACAGGCAGGCCAGCTTCCAGAACAACGAGTGCTTGCCGGGCAGTCGCTCAAAGCCCTTCATCGTGACCGCTCAGCACGTAGCCCTTGCCCCATACGGTGCGTACTTCACGCTCGATGTAACCGATGGCCTTGAGCTTGCGGCGGATCTGGCTGACATGCATGTCGAGGCTGCGGTCATGGGGCGCATAACCGCGCTGCAACACCTGTTGATACAGGAAGGCTTTGCTGAGGACTTCTTCGGCGTTGCGGTGCAGGGTTTCCAGCAGGCGGTATTCGCTGCGCGTGAGCGCGGCCCACTGATCCTGGCAGGACACATCGCAGCGTTCATCATCAAAGTGCAGCACCCGGGCATCTTCAAGTGCCGGGGCGCGCGTCGGCTCGGGCCGGCGATCCAGGGCAACGCGGCGCAGGATCGCTTCAATTCGCACGCACAGTTCAACCATGCTGAACGGCTTGGGCAAATAGTCGTCCGCGCCCAGGCGAAAACCGCTGATACGGTCGGCTTCAGCGCCCAGGGCCGACATCAGGATCACAGGCATGGCGTGGCTCTGGCGCAAATGAGTGAGGATCGACAAACCGTCCAGCCCCGGCAGCAGAATATCCATCAGCACCAGGTCGAAGGCCTGGGCGCGGGCCAGTTGCAGGCCCTGCTGGCCGTTCTGGCACCACGTCACATGGAAACCACTGCGGCCCAGTTGCTCGTGCACGTAGGCGCCCAACACAGGGTCATCTTCGATGGTCAGGATACTGGGTAGGCCAACTGCTGCGGGAGTCATTAGCGTCTGCAAGTCATTCTCAATCACTGATTATTCAAGATTAAACGTTCACAGGCAATCGCCACCCGGCGCCGAATGGCCCGAAGATTGCCGCATGTCATTAATTTGCAAGATTCCAGGCCGCGCAAATGGCTACACTGCGCAGGTGGCGCTGGCCGGATGCCGGCGTGGATGATTGATAACAACGTGGTAGCAGGAGAGTGGCGTGCTTAGAAGAATGGGGATAAAAGGCCGCGTACTGTTGCTGACCTTATTACCGACCAGCCTGATGGCGCTGTTGTTGGGCGGCTATTTCACCTGGATGCAGCTGTCGGAGTTGCAGACCCAGCTACTGCAAGGCGGCGAAATGATCGCCGAGCAATTGGCACCGCTGGTGGCCCCAGCCATGGGCCACAAGGACACCGACCTGCTGGAGCGTATCGCCACCCAGTCCCTGGAACAGCCGGATGTGCGCGCCGTGTCGTTCCTGGCGCCAGACCGCTCGTCCCTGGCCCACGCCGGCCCGACCATGCTCAACCAGCCACCCACCGGCAACAGCTCGCAACTGTTACAGCGTTCCGGCAACGACGCCACCCGCTATCTACTGCCGGTGTTTGGCCGCCATCGCAACCTGGCGGGCGAGTTGATTCCCGATGAGGCCGACCGCTTGCTGGGTTGGGTGGAAGTCGAGCTGTCCCACAATGGCATGCTGTTGCGCGGCTATCGTAGCCTGTTCGCCAGCCTGCTGCTGATCGCCATCGGCCTGATGTGCACCGCCGCCCTCGCCCTGCGTATCAGCCGCACCATCAATTCGCCGATTGGCCAGATCAAGCAAGCCGTGGCCCAGCTCAAGGACGGCAACCTGGAGACACGCCTGCCACCCTTGGGCAGCCAGGAATTGGACCAACTCGCGTCTGGCATCAACCGCATGGCCGAAACCCTGCAAAATGCCCAGGAAGAGCTGCAACACAGCATCGACCAGGCCACCGAAGACGTGCGCCAGAACCTGGAAACCATTGAGATCCAGAACATCGAGCTGGACCTGGCACGCAAGGAAGCCCTGGAAGCCAGCCGTATCAAGTCAGAGTTCCTGGCCAACATGAGCCATGAGATCCGCACACCGCTCAACGGCATCCTCGGTTTTACTCACTTGCTGCAAAAAAGCGAATTGTCGCCGCGCCAGCTGGATTACCTGGGCACTATCGAAAAATCTGCGGATAACCTGCTGGGCATCATCAACGAAATCCTCGATTTCTCGAAGATTGAAGCCGGCAAACTGGTGCTCGACAGCGTGCCTTTCAACCTGCGCGACTTGCTGCAAGACACCTTGACCATCCTCGCCCCCGCCGCGCATGCCAAGCAGCTCGAACTGGTAAGCCTGGTGTACCGCGACACGCCCCTGGCGTTGGTGGGCGACCCGCTGCGGCTCAAGCAGATCCTGACCAACCTGATCAGCAATGCGATCAAGTTCACCCGCGAAGGCACCATTGTGGCCCGGGCAATGATCGAGGACGAGCAGGAAGACAGCGTGCAATTGCGCATCAGCGTGCAAGACACCGGCATTGGCCTGTCCAACCAGGATGTGCGCGCCCTGTTCCAGGCATTCAGCCAGGCCGACAACTCGCTGTCGCGCCAGCCCGGCGGTACCGGTTTGGGCCTGGTGATTTCCAAGCGGTTGATCGAGCAGATGGGCGGCGAAATCGGCGTCGACAGCACGCCGGGTGAAGGTTCGGAATTCTGGATCAGCCTGAACCTGCCCAAAACCCGTGACGACGTCGAAGACCTGCCCGCCGCGCCGCTATTGGGGCGTCGTGTGGCCGTGCTGGAAAACCACGAACTGGCGCGCCAGGCCCTGCAACATCAATTGGAAGACTGCGGCCTGGAAGTCACGCCGTTCAACACCCTGGAAAGCCTGACCAACGGCATCACCAGTGCCCACCAGACCGAACAGGCCATCAGCCTGGCGGTGCTCGGCGTCACCGCCAACGACATTCCGCCCGAACGCCTCAATCAACACCTGTGGGACCTGGAACACCTGGGCTGCAAAGTGCTGGTGCTGTGCCCGACCACCGAACAGATGCTGTTCAACCAATCGGTGCCCAACCCCAACAGCCAATTGCAGGCCAAGCCTGCCTGTACCCGCAAGCTGCGCCGCTCCCTGGCCGACCTGATCAGCCCGCGCCCTTCACGCAGCGAACCCGGTGAGCCGTTGTCCAGCCGTGCGCCTCGAGTACTGTGCGTTGACGACAACCCGGCCAACCTGTTGCTGGTGCAAACCCTGTTGGAAGACATGGGCGCCAAGGTGCAGGCGGTGGAGAGCGGTTACGCGGCCGTCGACGCCGTGAAGCAGGAAACTTTCGATTTGGTGTTGATGGACGTGCAAATGCCCGGCATGGATGGCCGCCAGAGCACCGAGGCGATCCGCCAGTGGGAAAGCGAGCGCCACGGCACGCCGCTGCCGGTGGTGGCCCTCACGGCCCACGCCATGGCCAACGAAAAACGCGCTCTGCTGCAAAGCGGCATGGACGACTACTTGACCAAACCCATCAGCGAACGGCAGTTGGCCCAGGTGGTATTGAAATGGACCGGCCTGGCGCTGCGTAACCAAGGCCCGGAGCGTACCCACGAAGGCGCGGCCCAGGGCGTGCAACTCTTGGTACTCGATCACGAAGAAGGCCTGCGCCTGGCCGCCAACAAGGCCGACCTGGCCGCTGATATGCTCGCCATGCTACTGGCCTCCCTGGAGGCTGATCGCCTGGCAATTACCCACGCCCGCGAAGCCAATGACAACCACGCCTTGATCGAGCGCGTGCACCGTTTGCACGGCGCCACCCGCTACTGTGGTGTTCCGCAATTACGAGCAGCCTGCCAACGCGCCGAAACCCTGCTCAAGCAGGATGACGCCAAGGCCACGGCCGCGCTGGACGAACTGGACATGGCGATTGCACGGCTGGCCAGTGAAGCCAGAGTGAGTGCCTGACCCTGTTTTCATGGGCAACGAATCAACAATGTGTAAATTGCAGGGAGCCCTCTCAATGCGCGTCATTCTCTTCAGCAGCCAAACCTACGACCGCGAGAGTTTCCTCGGCGAACCGCTGCCGGCTGGCCTGGAATTGCAATTCCAACCCGCCCGCCTCAACCTCGAGACCGTGGCCCTGGCCGAACACCACGAGGTGGTCTGCGCCTTTATCAACGACGACCTCAGCGCCCCCGTGCTGGAGCAACTGGCCAAGGGCGGCACACGCCTGATTGCCCTGCGCTCGGCGGGCTACAACCATGTCGACTTACCCGCCGCCCAGCGCCTGGGCCTGACCATCGTGCGCGTACCCGCCTATTCGCCCCACGCGGTGGCCGAGCACGCCGTCGCCCTGATCCTGGCCCTCAACCGTCGCCTGCACCGGGCCTACAATCGTACCCGCGACGGTGATTTCAGCCTGCACGGGCTGACCGGTTTTGATCTGGTCGGCAAAACGGTCGGCGTGGTCGGCACCGGTCAGATCGGCGCGACCTTCGCCAAGATCATGGCCGGCTTCGGCTGCCAGTTGCTGGCCTACGATCCCTTCCCCAACCCACAGGTGCAGGACCTCGGGGCCCGCTACGTGAGCCTGCCTGAACTGTTGGCCGAGGCGCAAATCATCAGCCTGCACTGCCCGCTGACCGCCGACAGCAAACACCTGATCAATGCCCGCTCGCTCGCGCAGATGCAAACCGGTGCGATGCTGATCAACACCGGGCGTGGTGGCCTGGTCGATACGCCGGCACTGATCGAAGCGCTCAAGCTGGGCCAGTTGGGCTATCTGGGGTTGGACGTCTACGAAGAAGAAGCCCAATTGTTTTTCGAGGACCGCTCGGACCTGCCCCTGCAGGATGACGTGCTCGCCCGCCTGCTGACCTTCCCCAACGTGATCATCACCGCGCACCAGGCCTTCCTCACCCGTGAGGCCCTGGCGGCGATTGCCGGCACCACGCTGGCCAACATTGCCGCGTGGGCCGATGGCCGCGCCCAGAACCTGGTCGAGGGATGATCAGCGGTCACATACCAGGCTCATGATAGGCCGGCACCCGTGATAGGATGCCGCGCCTATTTGGAGGATCCATGGCCGAACACGATTTCCGCTTCAGCTTGCTGAGCCCGCAACACACCCTGATCGAATGCCGTGCCCTGGTGCCGGGCCGTTACCAGGTCACCGGCAACGGTGGTTCGATCAAACATGGCGACGTCCTGATCGTCAGCCTGCGCGGCAGTAAAACCCTGTCGATGCGACTCACCGTCGAAGGTGACGCACGCTACTCCATCCGCCCGGCGGGCCAGTGGGTCGCCATGGCCCAAGGGCCGAAGTTCGGCGAACTCGAGATCCACACCTGGAAGGTCAATTGCGACAGCTGCGACGCCGTGCTGGAGTTTGAATTCGCGGTAGAAACCAAGCTGACCAAAGCGCCGCTGCAACCGGCCGCCAACGCGCGTATCAAAGAACTGGGCTGGGCCAGCGAAGGCGATAAGCACCGTTGCCCGAAATGCCAGCAGGCCGCGCAATGAAAGGCCGGCTGCTGCTCGCCGCAATCGGCCTGGGCCTGGCAGGCTGCGCCGCCGATGGCGCCAAGCTGGAGCGCGACCACAGCTACGTCGTGGAATGGATCGGTGAGCGGCCGTTGATGGACTACGCGCACCTTACCGTCACCCTGGGCGCCGATGGTCGCGCCTATGGCAATGGCGGCTGTAACCACTGGTTTGCGCCGTACACGGTCGAAGGCGACAAGCTCAGCTTCGGCCCGGTCGGCAGCACCCGGAAAATGTGCGCCGAGGCCCTGATGGAGCAAGAGCATCGCTTCTTCCAGGCCCTGCAAGGCGTGCAGCGCTGGGACATCTCGCCGATCGAACAGACGCGGTTCTGGCCGGCCGAAGGCAAGCCGATCCGCCTGTGGCTCGAAGAAGGCTGACCTAGGCGCACTCTCCTGTATTAACGCGGTGTCCTCTGGTTCTGTGGGAGCTGGCTTGCCTGCGATGCGGACGACGCGGCGTATCAGGTACACCGCAGCGATGCCATCGCAGCATAGGTATCTACACAACTTTGTGGGTTGTAACAGCAGACGGTAACCACGATGCGAAGCGAGTCGCTCTTGATCTTGATCTGCTTTTGATCTTGATCTCAGGCGCCCCGTCAAACCACGCTGGCCGGAATTCGACAGGGATTTGGGGGGTAAACCGGCAGGGATGCCGGTTTAGCCGCCCCGCGCCATGGGTGGCGCGTGGCGGCGGCCCCCCAAATCACTGGCGGATTACGGGCACACCGAGCCTAAGCGAGGTGCCGAGTGGTGGGGCAAGAGCGTTTTGCTTACTTTTGTCTGGGCCGGCATTCCGGCTTTTCAAAAGTGAGCCGCTGTCAGAGCGGAACCATCGGTGGCCGTTACCTAAATAATGGATATGTACTCGGTCAAATCCAATATCCCGGTCGGCTGGCAGGCCGCCTTCGCAGGCAAGCCAGCTCCCATATTTGGATCACCGTGCCTCAGTTAGATCAGCGTCGGCTGTCAAGCCGTCACGGGAGCAAGCTCCCTCGCCACAGGTCCAGCGTCACTCCAAAATTGTGTAGATACCCATGGCCATCGCAGACAAGCCAGCTCCCATAGTTCTAGCCTTTCAGGGCCTTGAGCTTGGCCAACACCCCTTCCGCTGTCTGCTCACCCATCAACTGCTCACGCACCTTGCCCTTGTCGTCGATGATGTAGGTCACCGGCAAGGCCTCGCTGCGCGGAATCTCGAAGATCCCGTCCGGGTTCTGGGCCAGTACCGTGAACTTGATCCCCAGCTTGTCGCTGGCGGCCTTCAGTTCCTCACCCTGCACATTGTCGAAGTTGACGCCGAACACCCCGACATTCTGGCCTTTCAACTGTTCTGCCAGGGCATTGAGCTCGGGGATTTCCGTGCGGCACGGGCCACACCATTCGGCCCAGTAGTTGACCACCAGCCACTGTTTGTCCAGGCGTTCGGCCGCCACTTTCTGGCCGTATTGGTCAACGCCGTAATCGTTACCGCAGCCGCTGAGCAGCAGGGTTGTGATGATCGCCAATGCACCGATCAGTCGCCTTGTCATGGGGTATTCCTTCGCAAAAATGAACGTTGGCTGCGGCCTATCGCCTCTTACGGTTTAAGGACAGGCGCCAGCGCAGGTAGAATACCCGCCACCTTACGCAAGATGCGACCCGCACATGACCGATCTGACGCTTTATCACAACCCGCGCTGCTCGAAATCCCGCGGTGCGCTGGAACTGCTGGAAGCCCGCGGCCTCACCCCGACCGTCGTGCGCTACCTGGAAACCCCGCTGGATGCCGCGCAAATCGAGGCCCTGCTGAAAAAACTGGGGATCAGCGCACGCCAACTGCTGCGCACCGGCGAAGACGAATACAAAACCCTGAACCTGGCCGACGCCAGCCTCAGCGACACCCAACTGATCGCCGCCATCGCAGCCCATCCCAAGCTGATGGAACGCCCGATCCTGGAAACCGCCGACAAAGCCATCATTGGCCGCCCGCCCGAGAACGTGCTGGAGATCCTGCCGTGACTACGCCCTATGTGCTGGTGTTGTATTACAGCCGCAACGGCTCGGTGAGCGAGATGGCCCGACAGATTGCCCGCGGTATCGAGCAAGGCGGCATGGAAGCGCGGTTGCGCACCGTGCCAGCGATTTCCACCGAGTGCGAAGCGGTGGCGCCGAGCATTCCCGACGAAGGCGCGCTGTATGCCAGCCTGGACGACCTGAAGCACTGCTCGGGCCTGGCCCTGGGCAGCCCGACCCGGTTCGGCAACATGGCCGCGCCGCTCAAGTACTTCCTCGATGGCACCAGCAACCTGTGGCTCACCGGCGCTCTGGTCGGCAAGCCGGCCGGCGTGTTCACCTCCACCGCCAGCCTGCATGGCGGCCAGGAAACCACGCTGATGTCGATGCTGCTGCCGCTGCTGCACCACGGCATGCTGATCACCGGCCTGCCCTACAGCGAGCAGGCACTGCTCGACACCCAGGGCGGCGGCACGCCGTATGGCGCCAGCCACCATTCCGGGCCAGACGGCAAGCGTATGCTCGATCAACATGAAATCTCCCTGTGCCGGGCCTTGGGCCTGCGCCTGGCCAAGACCGCCACGCTGTTGGAGAACGGCCGTGGCCAGGAAGCCTAAAGTCCTGCCGCCACGGGAGTGGCTGGAGCCACGGGTCAAGGTGGCACGCGCGCTGAGCCTGCTGGCGTTTTTGGGCCTGGTGGGCTTGTTGTGCGTGTACTACCTGTTTGTCGCCGACCTGCATGGGGCGCGCCCGTGGGTCATCCTGCTGATCGAGCTGGTGCCGCTGCTGATACTTGCGCCAGGCATGCTGATGGGCAGCGCACGCGGGCATTCGTGGATGTGCTTTGTGGTGAACCTGTATTTCATCAAGGGCGCGCTGGCGGCGTATGACCCGAACCGCCAGTGGTTTGGTGTGCTGGAGATGCTGACGAGCCTGGCGGTGTTTTGCACGGCGTTGCTGTACGTGCGTTGGCGGCATCAATTTAACCGGCGCCTGGCTGCTGATTTAAACCAGACCTGAAGACTGATCGTTCCCACGCTCCGCGTGGGAATGCATCCTGTGACGCTCCGCGTCACCCTTGCACTAGGCCCGGGACGCAGAGCGTCCTGGGCAGCATTCCCACGCGGAGCGTGGGAACGATCAGTATCAATGGTTGACGGTATAGGCCAACATCATCGACAGCTGACACATCGGCCGCCCACTCTCGGCATGCCACTGGTTGAAGGCACCCTGTACTGTCGCCAAATCGCGCAGGCTGGTCGGCGCCTTGTCGACGATCTTCTGCGCATTCAACGCTGCCACCACGTCATCGCTCGGTACAAAGGTGTCCTTGCCGACCATGCGCAGGAAGCGAGGCGCCGAGAGGCCGCCCAACTGGTGGCCGTGCTTGCTCAGGTACTTCCAGAGCCCGACGATATCGGTCACCGGCCAATCAGCGATAAACGCGCCGAAGCTGCCTTTCTCCTGCTCGATATCCAGGATCATCTGCGCGTTGCGCGGCACACTCTTGAGCTTGCCCAGGTGGCGGATGATGCGGGTGTCCTGCATCAGCCGTTCCAGGTGTTCGGCACCCATCAGCACGACTTTTTCCGGGTCGAAGCCAAAGAACACCTGCTCGAACGCCGGCCATTTGGCATCGACCACGCTGTGCTTCAAACCGGCGCGGAACACTCGCAGCGCCAAGGTCGACAGGTAACGGTCATCCGCTATCTTGCGCAATTGCGCCGGGGTCTTGGGCACCGGCAGATGGGCTTCCAGCTTGGCCGCCGAACCGAAGCGGTTCAGACAATATTCGTGCAGCCACTTGTAATCGCGCATGCCCTCTCCTGTCAGTCGAATTGAAAACGGCGCCCGCAAGCGCCGTGTACTAGAGCCTCGGGAAGACTCAGAGGTTCACTACATTGACGAAACGCGATGCGGCGGTCTCATCGATTTTCAAGCTGGTGAAGTCGAACAGGTTGCGGTCGGCCAATTGCGACGGGATCACGTTTTGCAGGCTGCGGAAGATACTTTCGGTACGCCCAGGGGTCTTGCGCTCCCAGTCCACCAGCATCTCCTTGACCACCTGGCGCTGCAGGTTTTCCTGGGAGCCGCACAGGTTGCACGGGATGATCGGGAATTGCTTGAAATCGGAGTAAGCCTGGATGTCCTTCTCGTTGCAATACGCCAGCGGGCGGATCACTACGTTGCGCCCATCATCGGCGCGCAGCTTGGGCGGCATGGCCTTGAGCGAGCCGTTGAAGAACATATTGAGGAAGAAGGTTTCGACAATGTCATCGCGGTGATGACCCAGGGCCATCTTGGTCGCGCCGATCTCATCGGCAAAGGTATAGAGCGTGCCACGGCGCAGGCGCGAGCACAGCGAGCAGGTGGTCTTGCCTTCCGGGATCAATTCCTTGACCACCGAGTAGGTGTCTTTCTCGACGATGTGATACTCGACGCCCAGTTCTTTCAGATAGGCCGGCAGCACATGCTCAGGGAAACCGGGTTGCTTCTGGTCCATGTTGACCGCCACGATCTCGAACTTGATTGGCGCGACCTTCTGCAGGTGCAGCAACACGTCGAGCATGGTGTAGCTGTCTTTGCCGCCGGAGAGGCAGACCATGACCTTGTCGCCTTCCTCGATCATGTTGAAATCGGCGACCGCTTCACCGGCCAGGCGACGCAGGCGTTTTTGCAGTTTGTTCTGGTTGACTGTAAGAGTGCCCATGGCGCTTGGATCCGCAAAGGTGTGTGACGAAAAGCGCAGCATTTTACCGGTAAGACTGGCGCAGATCCAATGTGGAAGCTGGCTTGCCTGCGATAGCGGTGTGCCAGTCAACATCTCTGTTCCTGACAGGCCGCCATCGCAGGCAAGCCAGCTCCCACACTGGATCCCATGACCTCAGACAGACCACACCGCGATTAGCCCCCCTGTTTACAGCGCAATTTGCTCTAAAGGCCCTACGGTTATTCCGGTCATCCCTTTCTATACTGCGACTTGAGGTCGCACATCTATCCAGACCTTTCAGGCCATATGGCCCGTGGGCGCTCCGATGGGGGGCGATGGTAATAACGACAGGAGTGACTGGCATGATCCATCACGTCGTGGGGCTGTTTACCCATCCCGACCAGGAATGGCGGGAAATCCGTGGCGATAAAGAAGAAAGCATCAGCCACATGTACCTCACTCATACCCTGATTCTCGCGGCGATCCCCGCCATTTCCGCCTTTATTGGCACCACTCAAGTCGGCTGGGTCATCGGCAACCGTGCCCCGGTGATGCTGACCCAGGAAAGCGCGCTGTGGATGACTCTCATGTCCTACGCGGCCATGCTGTGCGGCGTGGCGGTGATGGGCGCGTTCATTCACTGGATGGCCCGCACCTACGACGCCAGCCCAAGCATGGCCCGCTGCGTGGCATTTGCCACTTACACCGCCACACCCTTGTTTATCGGCGGGCTGGCGGCGCTCTACCCGCATATGTGGTTGGGCATGGTCGTGGGCACGGCGGCGATCTGCTACACGGTGTACCTGCTGTATGTGGGGCTGCCAACCTTCATGAGTATCGACCCGGATGAAGGCTTCCTGTTTTCCAGCTCGGTATTGGCTGTCGGCCTGGTGGTGCTGGTAGCGATCATGGCCTTTACCGTGATCGTCTGGGGCCTGGGCGTCGGGCCGATCTACACCAGTTGAACGAAAAACCCCGCAGGCAAGGCCACCGCAAGGTGGCTTTGTGCGTTATGCATGACCATTCGGCGCCTGACAGATTCGGAAACACCCAGCTTTGCGGCATACTGGGCGTCTCTGGAGATATGTACAGCATGCCCGAGCAACTCAATACCCGCGTCGAAGATTGTTTCCTGCAAGCCGAATCCTTTTTCAAACGAAGCTTCAAACGCCCCCAGGTCAGCCTCAAGCTGCGGGGCCAGAAAGCCGGTGTCGCGCATTTGCACGAGAACCTGCTGCGCTTCAACCCTCAGTTGTACCGTGAAAACAGCCAACACTTTCTCAAGCAAACCGTGGCCCACGAAGTGGCGCACCTGATTGCCCACCAATTGTTTGGCGAGCGTATCCAGCCCCATGGCGAGGAATGGCAGTTGATCATGCGCGGGGTTTACGAGCTGCCGCCCGACCGTTGCCATACCTACGAGGTCAAGCGCCGGCAAGTGACTCGCTATATTTACCGCTGCCCGTGTGCGGACAGTGATTTTCCGTTTTCACCGCAGCGCCATGGGCTGGTGAACCAGGGGCGGCGGTATTTGTGTCGGCGGTGTCGGCAGACGCTGGTGTTCACCGGGGAAACTCGGGTGGAATGAGGGCCTCTTCGCAGGCAAGCCAGCTCCCACATTTGGATCTGTGAACACAATCCCAAATGTGGGAGCTGGCTTGCCTGCGAAAGCGTCGGCTCAGTCAACCTACAACCTTGGCCTGCCGCAATTGCTCTATCCGCTCAATACCGAACCCCAACTCCGCCAGCACCTCATCACTGTGCGCCCCCACCGCCACTCCAATATGCCTGGGCGCCGGCAACCCCCCGGAGAATTTCAGCGGGCAGGCCAATTGCGCTTGTGTCGAGCCATCACCCCGGGGCACCTGGCTGACCAGCTCCCGCGCCTTCAACTGGGGATGCTCCACCGCTTCGCTCAAACTCAACACCGGCTCAACACAGGCATCCACTCCGGCAAACAACTCACACAACTGGTCAAAACTGCGCTTCTCGAACTCCACCTGCAACGCCTGCTTGAGCACGCCCTGCCGTTCGGGCGTCACACTGTATGCCGCCAGCTCCGGGCGTCCCAAGGCCGCGCACAGCTGCTGCATAAACCCCGGTTCCAAACTGCCCACCGACATCCAGCGCCCATCGCGCGTGCGGTAATAGTCATAGAAACTCCCGCCATTGAGCACATGGTTCTCCCACCCAGGCTCGACCCCACAAGCCAGGTAACCGGCCCCAGCCATGGCGTTCAGGCTGAACGAGCAATCGGTCATGCTCACATCCAGGTATTGCCCCACCCCGCTTTGCTGCCTGGCAATTACCGCCGCCAGCAAGCCCACCACGGCATGCAGCGAACCGCCTGCCACATCAGCCAGTTGTACGCCCAGGGGCAACGGGCCGGTGTCCTGGCGCCCGGTATGGCTGGCGACGCCGGCCAGCGCCAGGTAGTTGATATCGTGCCCGGCGCGGTCCTTATAGGGGCCGGTCTGGCCGTAGCCGGTGATCGACACATAGATCAGCCGCGGGTTGATCGCCTTCAGCGCCTCATAGCCCAGGCCCAGGCGCGCCATGACACCGGGGCGGAACTGCTCGAGCAGGATGTCATGGCCCTTGACCAACTCACGCACAATCTCCAGCGCCTCGGCCTGCTTGAGGTCCAGGGCCAGGCTGCGCTTGTTGCGATTGAGGTAGGCGTGGCTGGCCGAGGTGCCACGATCATGGGGCGGCAACACACGCAACAGGTCCATCCGCGTGGGCGATTCGATACGCAGCACCTCGGCGCCCATGTCCGCCAGCATCAGGGAGGCAAACGGGCCGGGCAGCAAGGTGGAAAAATCCAGCACTTTAAGGGACGCCAAGGGACCTGACATGGGGACTCCAGTTGGGTTGCGAATACCCACAGACTAGGCAGCCTGGCGCCTGCCGGCAATCGTCAGAACGATCAACCACAGTGACCGTTTTGATCACGGCGGGCTTTTTCGCGGCGGCGGCTTTATCATTGGCCGACGTTTGTTGGCAGAGTCTTCCATGAAGTTCGCGATTGCACTGTATAGCGCCGCCCACGCGCCCTCCTCGCGCCGCGCCCTGTTGTTCGCCCAGGCGGCGCTGGCCGGCGGGCATGAGATCGTGCGGCTGTTTTTCTACCAGGACGGCGTGTACAGCGCGTCCAATAACATCGTCGCGCCCCAGGATGAGCAAGACATTGCGCGCCAATGGCGCGAGTTTGTCAGCCAGCACCAGCTCGACGGCGTGGTGTGCATCGCCGCCGCGCTGCGCCGGGGTGTGCTTAATGCCGAGGAAGCTGCGCGTTACCAACGCAGCGCGATCAACCTGGAAGCACCCTGGGCGTTGTCGGGCCTGGGCCAATTGCATGACGCGATCCAGGACGCCGACCGCCTGATCTGTTTTGGAGGGCCGTGACATGTCCAGATCCTTGTTGGTGATCAGCCGCCAGGCCCCGTGGTCCGGGCCGAGTGCGCGGGAAGCACTGGATATCGTGCTGGCCGGTGGCGCGTTCGATCTGCCCATTGGCCTGTTGTTCCTGGATGACGGTGTGTTCCAACTGGCGCCGAACCAAGCGGCCAAGGCCGTGCAACAGAAAGACCTGAGTGCCAACCTGCAGGCCCTGGGCCTGTTCGGCATTGATGACGTGTTCGCGTGCAGCCATAGTCTTTCCGCACGCGGGTTGCCGCCACCCGCCAACGCACAGGTGCTCGACAGCCAAGCCATTTCCCAACTGATTGACCGTTACGACCAGGTGATTACCCTCTGATGTCGACTCTACATGTGGTGTCTCATTCCCCGTTTACCGACAGCCGCCTCGATAGCTGCCTGCGCATCTGTGGCGCCGAGGACGCAATCCTGCTGTGCGGCGACGGAGCCTACGGCCTGCACACGCCCGCCCTGCAAACCAAAGGCGTAAAGGTGTTTGTGCTGGCCGAAGACATGCAGGCGCGCAACCTGCCGCTGCCCGACTGGGCTGACAGCGTCGATTACCCAGGCTTCGTGCAACTGTCGATCGACTACGACAAGGTCAACACCTGGCTATGAACACCTTGACCGTCGGCGCACACACCCTGGAACTGGATAAGGACGGCTATCTCGTCGACCTCAACGACTGGTCCGATGAAGTGGCGAATGCCCTGGCCGCTGCCGAAGCCTTGGAACTGACCCCGGCACACTGGGAAATCCTCACCCTGCTGCGCCAGTTCTACACCGAGTTCCAGCTGTCCCCCGCCACGCGCCCGCTGATCAAGTACACCGCCTTGAAGCTGGGCCCGGAAAAGGGCAACAGCCTGCACCTCAACAAACTGTTCAACGGCACTCCCGCCAAACTCGCCGCCAAGCTGGCGGGCCTGCCCAGGCCGACGAATTGCTTATGACCGACTTTGCCCCCCTGACTCTCGTAACACCCCAAGAGCACCCCTTTGCGCAGTTCGTGCGCATCCTCGGCAAAGGCAAGCGTGGCGCGCGCAACCTCACCCGCGAGGAAGCGCGGGAAGCCATGGGCATGCTGCTTGAGGAAAAGGTCGAGGACACCCAGCTCGGCGCCTTCCTTATGCTGCTGCGCCACAAGGAAGAAAGCCCGGAAGAACTCGCCGGTTTCACCGAAGCCGTACGTGAGCGCCTGCACGCGCCAGCGCTGAACGTCGATATCGACTGGCCGACCTACGCCGGTAAAAAGCGCCACCTGCCGTGGTTCCTGCTGGCAGCCAAATGCCTGGCACAGAATGGCGTGCGCATCCTGATGCACGGCGGCGGCGCCCACACTGCGGGGCGTTTGTACACCGAGCAATTGCTGGACAGCTTGCAGATCCCGCTGTGCCGCGATTGGCAACAGGTCGAAAGCGCCTTTGCCCACGGCGACCTGGCATTTATCCCGTTGGGTGATTGGGCGCCACAGCTGCAACGCATGATTGACCTGCGCAACACTCTGGGCCTGCGTTCGCCTATCCACTCTCTGGCGCGCCTGCTCAACCCGCTGAATGCGCGCTGTGGCCTGCAAAGCATTTTCCACCCCGGTTACCAGGGCGTGCATCGCGATGCCAGTGGCTTGCTGGGTGACAACGTGATTGTGGTCAAGGGCGACGGCGGCGAGATCGAAATCAACCCCGACACCCTCAGTCATCTTTATGGCACCACTGGCGGCCAGAGCTGGGACGAAGAGTGGCCCGCCCTTTCCGTCCAGCGCCACGTCAAGCCGGCAACGCTTGAGCCCGAGCACCTAAAAGCACTGTGGCGCGGCGACGTTGAGGACAGCTACCCGCAACTGGCGTTGATCGCCACCATGGCGTTAGCCCTGCGCGGCCTTGATCACCCGCGGCAGCAGGCGTTCGAGTTGGCCCAGGAGTACTGGGACGCACGGGATAAATCGATTTAATCGATCATTCACGCCGGTTCTTTGCGCTTTTAGTTCGAACTCATCCCTTTAGACTGGGCTCCAACGCTTATCAGCCAAGGGAGCCAGTCATGGGTTTATTGATCGAAGGACAGTGGAAAGACCAGTGGTACGAAAGTAGCGCCGATGGCGCTTTCCAACGGGAACAGGCACAACGCCGCAACTGGGTGACCGCCGATGGCGCGCCAGGCCCGAGTGGTGAAGGCGGCTTCAAGGCCGAGGCCGGTCGCTATCACCTCTATGTATCCCTCGCCTGCCCGTGGGCGCACCGCACCTTGATCCTGCGCAAGCTCAAGGGCCTGGAAAGCCTGATCGACGTCTCGGTGGTCAGTTGGCTGATGCTGGAAAACGGCTGGACCTTCGACAAGGCCCACGGCTCCAGCGGCGACAAACTGGACGGTTTCAACTTCATGCACCAACGCTACACCGCCGATACCGCCGACTATACCGGGCGCGTAACCGTGCCGGTGCTGTGGGACAAAAAGCTCAAGCGCATCGTCAGCAATGAATCGGCGGAGATCATCCGCATGTTCAACAGTGCGTTCAATGCGCTGACCGGCAATATCCTGGATTTCTACCCCCAAGCCCTGCATTCGACCATCGACAGCCTCAACGAACGCATCTACCCCGCCGTGAACAACGGCGTGTACCGCGCAGGTTTCGCCACCTCACAACAGGCGTATGAAAGTGCGTTTGATGATGTGTTTGCCGAGCTGGATCACTTGGAACAGCACCTGGGCAGCCATCGCTATCTGGCCGGCGAGTACCTGACCGAAGCCGATGTGCGGCTGTTCACTACGCTGATTCGTTTTGATGCGGTGTACTACAGCCACTTCAAATGCAACCTGCGGCGAATTGCCGATTATGCGAACTTGTCAAACTGGCTGCGAGAGATGTATCAGTGGCCAGGCGTGGCCGAGACGGTGGATTTCGAGCATATCAAGGGGCATTACTATGCCAGCCAGCGCACGATAACCCCGGCGGGGATTGTGCCGAAGGGGCCGTTGAGGGGGTTTGATCGGGGGCATGATGGGGTGCGGCTGCCGGGTAAAGGTGTCTTTGGCTGATAACTTCTGTGGCGGGGGAGCTTGCTCCGGCTGGGCGGCGTAGCGGCCCCAAAATCTGGGGAGCGCTTCGCTTTCCAACGGGAGCAAGCTCCTCGCCACAGGAGCCGGTTCAGACTTGGGCCTGAGCGCCCTCGAACCACTTGAGCTTCTCACGCAACACCACCACCTCACCGACGATCACCAATGTCGGCGCATGCACTTCATGCTCCGCCACCATGCGCGGCAGGTCGGCCAGGGTGCCGGTGAACACGCGCTGGTTGGACGTGGTGCCCTGCTGGATCAGCGCCGCTGGGGTGTCCGACGCGCGCCCGTGCTTGATCAACTGCTCGCAAATGATCGGCAAGCCAATCAAGCCCATGTAGAACACCAGGGTCTGTGAGGGGCCGACCAGGTCTTGCCAAGGCAAGTCCGAGGTACCGTTCTTCAAGTGCCCGGTAATAAAACGTACAGATTGGGCATAGTCGCGGTGAGTCAGCGGAATCCCGGCATAGGCCGCGCAACCACTGGCTGCCGTAATACCCGGCACCACCTGGAACGGGATGCCGTGGGCCGCCAACTCTTCGATCTCTTCGCCACCACGACCAAAGATGAACGGGTCCCCCCCCTTGAGGCGCAGCACGCGCTTGCCTTGCTTGGCCAGGTCTACCAGTTGCTGGTTGATCTGGTCCTGGGGCACCGCGTGATCGGCGCGACGCTTGCCGACGTACACGCGCTCGGCATCACGACGGCACAGTTCCAAAATCGCCGGCGCAACCAAACGGTCGTACAGCACCACGTCGGCTTGCTGCATCAGGCGCAATGCGCGGAAGGTCAGCAAATCCGGGTCGCCTGGGCCTGCACCCACCAGGTACACCTCACCGGGCGCATAAGGCGGGGCGCCATTGACCTTTTCGATCAACAGGCGCTCGGCCTCCTCGCCCTGCCCGGCCAACTGGCGGTCGGCAATCGGGCCCTGGAACACTTCTTCCCAGAACGCCCGGCGCTGCTGCACATCCGGGTACAAACCTTTGACCTGAGCCCGAAAACGCGCGGCCAGCCCAGCCAATTGACCGTAGGTCGAGGGAATCCAGGTTTCCAGCTTGGCGCGGATCAGCCGTGCCAGTACCGGCGCGTCACCGCCGCTGGAGACGGCAATCACCAAGGGTGACCGGTCGACAATCGCCGGGAAGATCACGCTGCACAACGCTGGCGCGTCCACCACATTGACCGGCACGCAGCGACGCTTGGCATCACTGGATACTTGCGCATTCAGTGGCTCATCGTCGGTGGCCGCGATAATCAGGGTGCAACCGTCCAGGTCGGCCTCCTGATAACCGCGCAACATCAGTTCCCCGCCACTGCCCAGCACCAGCTCACGCAGCTGGCTTTCGATCTGGGGAGCAACCACCCGCAACACCGCGCCGGCGTCGGCCAGCAGCCGGGATTTGCGCAAGGCAATCTCCCCACCACCGACGACCAACACACGACTGCCGCGCAGGTTATGAAACAGCGGCAGAAATTCCATTTAGCGGATGACCTCAACGCCCGCCATGTACGGCTTGAGCACCTCAGGTACACGGATCGAACCGTCCGCCTGCTGGTAGTTTTCCAGCACGGCCACCAGGGTACGGCCTACGGCCAGGCCCGAACCGTTGAGGGTGTGCACCAGCTCCGGCTTGCCGGTTTCCGGGTTGCGGAAACGCGCCTGCATGCGACGGGCCTGGAAGTCACCGCAGTTGGAGCACGACGAAATCTCGCGGTATTTGTCCTGGCTCGGCACCCACACTTCCAGGTCGTAGGTTTTCACGGCGCTGAAGCCCATGTCGCCCGTGCACAGGGCCAGTACGCGGTAAGGCAGCTCCAGCAACTGCAGCACGCGCTCGGCGTTGGCAGTCAGGCCTTCCAGGGCCTCCATGGAGGTCGACGGCTCTACTACCTGGACCATTTCAACCTTGTCGAACTGATGCTGGCGGATCATGCCACGGGTGTCGCGACCCGACGCGCCGGCTTCGCTACGGAAGCACGGGCTGTGAGCAACCAGCTTCAACGGCAGTTGCTTGGCGTCGAGGATTTCGCCGGCGACGATATTGGTCAGCGACACTTCGGCGGTCGGGATCAGGTACAGGTCGGCTTCGCCGTCGCGGCTGATCTTGAACAGGTCTTCTTCGAATTTCGGCAGTTGGCTGGTGCCCATCAACGCCGGCGCCTGAACCAGGTACGGGGTGTAGGCTTCTTCGTAACCGTGTTCGCCGGTGTGCAGGTTGATCATGAACTGCGCCAGTGCACGGTGCATGCGCGCAATCGGGCCGCGCAGCAAGGCAAAGCGTGCGCCGGACATTTTTGCCGCGGTTTCAAAATCCAGGCCACCGGTCAATTCGCCCAGGGCGACGTGGTCCTTGATCTCGAAATCGAAGGCTTTCGGCGTGCCCCAGCGGCGCACTTCGACGTTGCCGTCTTCATCTTCGCCGACCGGCACAGATTCGTGGGGCAGGTTCGGAATGCCCAGCAGGATCGAATCCAATTGGGTCTGAATGCCTTCCAGCTCGATTTTGCCGTCGGACAGCTCAGTGCCCATGCGCTCGACATCCGCCATCAACGGCGCGATGTCTTCACCGCGCTGCTTGGCCTGGCCGATGGACTTGGAGCGCGCATTACGTTCAGCCTGCAGTGCTTCGGTGCGGGTCTGGACGGTCTTGCGCTGTTCTTCCAGCGCTTCGATGCGCGCAACATCCAAGGCAAAGCCACGGGATGCCAGGCGGTCCGCTACGTCCTGAAGGTTGCTACGTAACAGTTTGGAATCGAGCATGTCGGTCTCTCGTTATCAAAGTTTGGTCAAGGACAGGCCAGCCCAGGTGGCGAGCAGCCCGCCGAATACGCTGATGGCCGCATAGCCAATCGCCAGCGGCACTTGCCCGCTTTCCAGCAGGCGCACGGTATCCAGTGAAAAGGATGAAAAAGTCGTCAGGCCGCCAAGAAAGCCAACCATCAGGCCGGCACGTACCTCGACAGGCACTTCCGGGCGTAACAAAAACAGGCCGTATAACACGCCGATCAACAGGCAGCCCACGATATTAACGGCGAGCGTCGCCGTATAGAAGTGTTTCGGCCAATTGGCGTTGATCCAATTGCCGGTGGCGAAGCGCAGCAGTGTACCGGCGATACCTCCCGCCGAGACGGCGATCACCAAAGGAATCATGTTTTTCTCCGCTGTCTGGGGCTCAGACGGTCGAGGGTGGCCAGGTGGTTGAGCTTCTCACCGATCTTCAGCTCCAGGCCACGGGGCACTGGCTGGTAGAACGGCTGCGGCTCCAGCTCATCGGGGAAGTAGTCTTCGCCGGCCGCGTAGGCGTCCGGCTCATCGTGGGCATAACGGTATTCGTCGCCATACCCCAGCTGCTTCATCAGCTTGGTCGGCGCGTTGCGCAGGTGCAGCGGCACTTCGAGGGAACCATGCTCGGCGGCCGCACGCAGGGCCGACTTGAAGCCCATGTACACTGCGTTGCTTTTGGGCGCGCAGGCCAGGTAAGTGATGGCCTGGGCGACCGCCAACTCGCCTTCCGGACTGCCGAGGCGCTCCTGCACCTCCCAGGCGGCCAGGCACAGGCTCAGGGCCCGCGGGTCGGCATTGCCGATGTCTTCGCTGGCCATGCGCACCACACGACGCGCCAGGTACAGCGGGTCGCAACCGCCATCGATCATGCGCGCAAACCAATACAGCGCGCCATCAGGGTTGGAACCGCGTACGGATTTGTGCAGCGCGGAAATCTGGTCGTAGAAGGCTTCGCCGCCCTTGTCGAAACGCCGGCGTGTGTCACCGAGCAAGCTTTGCAACAGGTCGACGCCAATCTCGCCGCCGTCTTCGGCCAAGTCGGAAGCATTCTCCAGCAAGTTGAGAAAGCGGCGCCCGTCGCCATCGGCGGCGGTCAGCAAAATCTTGAAACCTTCATCGCTGAGGCTCAGCTGGCGCTTGCCCAGCCCCTTGTCTTCGCTCAAGGCTCGGTGCAGCAGCTTTCGCATCGCCGCTTCATCCAGGCTCTTGAGCACATAGACCCGCGCCCGTGACAACAAGGCGTTGTTCAATTCAAAGGAAGGGTTTTCGGTGGTGGCGCCGATAAAGATCAGCGTACCGTCCTCGACATAAGGCAGGAACGCATCCTGCTGCGACTTGTTGAAGCGATGCACTTCGTCGACGAACAGGATAGTGCGTTTACCGTATTGCCCGGCCTGCTGCTTGGCGACTTCCACCGCCTGGCGGATCTCCTTGACCCCGGCGAGCACCGCCGAGACCGTTTCAAAGTGCGCATCCGAGACCTTCGCCAGCAACCGCGCCAGGGTGGTCTTGCCCACGCCCGGCGGCCCCCAGAAAATCATCGAATGCAGCGCACCCTGCTCCAGGGCTTCGCGCAAGGGCTTGCCCCGAGCGAGCAGGTGTTCCTGACCGACGTACTCATCCAGGTTGGTCGAACGCAAGCGCGCGGCCAACGGCTGGGCAATCGGGTCACTTCGAAACAGATCCATGGGCAGCGTTTGAAACCTCTGGGCAGTTTATTCCTGGATCACGTCGGCACCCTTGGGGATGTCGAACTTGAACTTGGACGCGGGCACCGGCTGGTTGGCCTTGACCCCGGAGAACAGGATATCGGTGCGCTGGCCGACGCTGTCGACCAGGCGCATGTTGTTGATCACGCCGTTGCCGAACGACAGGGACAGCGTGTCAAACAACGTGTCCTTGGATTTTGGCTTGAGGGTGAACTCGATGACGTTGCTGGTCTGCTTGGAGGTGATGTCGAAGCTGTCGTTGATTTTCGACACATCACCCGACAGCAGCAGTGCCGGGGTCTGGTTCAGGCGTGGATCGAGCTTCTTGATGGTCGCCTGTTCCAGGTCCGGGTCCCACAGCGTGACTTTCTGGCCGTCGGAAACGATGGTCTGCTCCGCCTTGCCTTCGGTATGCCAGTAGAACAGCCCTGGGCGCTGCACGGCCATTTCACCGGCGGTTTCCTGCAACTGGGTGCCGCCGGCATCCAGGGTCAGCTGGGAGAAGCGCGCGGTGAGGGTCTGGGATTTGTCCAACAGGTTCTTCAGGCTGGCGACGGAAGCCGGGTCAGCGTGAGCCGAAACAGCGGTCAGGGCCAAGGCTGGCAACAACAGCATGCGGATAAAGCGCATGGGAGTCCTCATTGAGTAGTCAGGGCACGCCGCGTGTTGCCACGCGGCGCGGAATCAGTCGCGCATCTGCCCGGGGGCGATGACTTCACGCGAGCCATTGGTGTTCATTGCGGTCACGACGCCGGCCATTTCCATGGCTTCGATCATGCGGGCGGCGCGGTTGTAGCCGATTTTAAGCTTGCGCTGCACCGCCGAAATCGAGGCACGGCGGCTTTCCAGTACGAAGGCCACGGCTTCGTCATACAAAGCGTCGGTCTCGGCATCGTCATCACCGCCACCGCCGCCATTTTCAAAGCCGCTGCCGGCTTCTTCGACGCCGTTGAGGATGTCGTCGTTGTACTCGGGCGCGCCGCGCAGTTTCCAGGCTTCGACCACACGGTGGACTTCGTCATCGGAAACAAAGGCGCCGTGAACGCGAATCGGCAGGCTGGTGCCCGGCGGCATGTAGAGCATGTCACCGTGGCCCAGCAGTTGCTCGGCGCCACCCTGGTCAATGATGGTGCGCGAGTCGATCTTGCTGGAGACCTGGAACGCCATGCGCGTCGGAATGTTGGCCTTGATCAGGCCGGTGATCACGTCCACCGACGGCCGCTGTGTCGCGAGGATCAAGTGGATACCCGCCGCCCGTGCCTTCTGGGCGATACGGGCGATCAGCTCTTCAACCTTCTTGCCGACGATCATCATCATGTCGGCAAATTCATCGACCACCACCACGATGGTCGGCAGCTTGGTCAGCAGTGGTGCTTCATCGTGAATACTTTCGCGCTTGTACAGCGGGTCGGTCAGCGGTGTGCCGGCGTCCTGGGCTTCCTTGACCTTGGCATTGAAGCCCGACAGGTTACGCACGCCCATCTTCGCCATGAGCTTGTAGCGGCGCTCCATCTCGGCAACGCTCCAGCGCAGGGCGTTGGCGGCGTCCTTCATGTCGGTGACCACCGGGCACAGCAGGTGCGGGATGCCTTCGTAGATCGACAGTTCCAGCATCTTCGGGTCGATCATGATCAGCTTGGCGTCATCCGGCCCGGACTTGAACAGGATCGACAGGATCATGGCGTTCACACCCACCGACTTACCGGAACCAGTGGTACCGGCTACCAGCAAGTGCGGCATTTTCGCCAGGTCGGTAATCACCGGCTTGCCGCCGATGTCATGGCCGAGCGCCAGGGTGACCGGCGATTTGAAGTTGTCGTATTCCGGCGTCGACAGCACTTCGGAGAAGCGCACGATCTGGCGGTCTTCGTTGGGAATCTCGATACCCACGGTGGTCTTGCCCGGGATCACTTCCACCACGCGCACGCTGGTCACGGCCAGGGAACGTGCCAAGTCTTTGGCCAGGTTGGAAATGCGGCTGACTTTTACCCCGGCGGCCGGTTGGATTTCGTAACGGGTGATCACCGGGCCCGGATGGATCGAGTCCACCGACACTTCGACGCCGAATTCCTTGAGCTTGATTTCCAGCAGGTGGCCGACGGCCGCCAGGGATTCGGGGGAATAGTTGAGTTGTTTCTTTTCGGCCGGGTCCAGAATCGAGATCGGCGGCAAGGTGCCTTCGACGGCGCTGTCGATGAACAGCGGTGCCTGCTTCTCTTTTTGCACGCGATGGCTGGGCTCCGGCGCCTTGGGCGGTGCCGGGGCGATCACGGGCGGCACCTGCTTTTCACGGTCCGACATGTGCTTGCTCAGGGCCTGCTCGCGCTCGATCAAGCGCTCCTTGACCTTGGCTTGCTCGCGCCGATCCGGCGTGCTTGGGGCCACCACCTCGTTGACACGGGTGTCGACCTCACGCAGCTGCGCCACCATTTGCTTGCGCTCGACACGGGCGGCCCACCAGCGGTTGGCGGCGCCCTGGAACAATTCGAACAGGTCGAGGGTGATCTTGCCGGTCACGTCCATCACCTTGAACCATGACAGGTCGGTGAATACCGTGAGGCCGAACAGGAACAGCGCGATGAACATCAGGGTGCTGCCCTGGATATTCAGGGTCCTGCGCGCCAGGTCGCCAAGGCTTTCACCCAGGGCCCCGCCCGCGCCCGCCGGCAGACCGGTCGGGGCATGGAAGTGGATATGCGCCAGCGCAGCGCCCGACAGCACCAGGAACACCAGGCCGATCAGGCGCCAGGAGAACAGCCAGCCGCTCCACTGCCACGGCTCGTGACGCTGGCGGAAGATCTGCCAGGTCTTGATCGCCAGCAACAGCGGGAAAATGTAGGCAAAGTAACCCAGGATCATGAAGAGGATATCGGCGCTGTAGGAACCTACAGGGCCGCCGAAATTCTGCACGTCATCGA
This sequence comes from Pseudomonas sp. PA-1-3F, assembly GCF_021609665.1. Classification (NCBI taxonomy): domain Bacteria; kingdom Pseudomonadati; phylum Pseudomonadota; class Gammaproteobacteria; order Pseudomonadales; family Pseudomonadaceae; genus Pseudomonas; species Pseudomonas sp. PA-1-3F. Next base: position 96,377 of record NZ_WJZD01000003.1, read on the forward strand.
TCTTGCTGTTATGGCTCCAGCCCGGATCGTCCTTGCCATAGGTCAGCAAGGCCATCATCAGGAACAGGCACAGCGCACCGATGGCAATCAGTGCGCCTTCCTTGAGTCGGTAATGCAGGTGCTGGCGCCAGGCCGGTACGACTGCTGCTTTAGGTGCTGCGGCGGATTTCTTCAAAACGGGTCTATTCCTGCGCCTTTAGCGCGTCCATCTGTTGAATGACTACACACGACTGCTCTATCCGGAGCAGTTGAAAAATGAACGAATGTTGCTGAATCTACTTTTAACACCCGGTGACGGATAGGTGAAATGGCGATAACGCCACAATGGCCGCATTGTACGGGTTTGCGTGCGCGATGCCACACACTTGCCCTTCACCTGACTGCACGGACAATTTGAGCATGCATTGCCTTTGCTGACAAAGGCTTATGAGCTGTATTTAGCAATCCAGGCAAGCTTGGCAAATGGCCGGCATGCGCCAGACCCGATTACGACCACACCCTGTGTACAGAGTTGCAGAAACACCCGTTCATGCTAATCCTCGTCAATCGCCTATTCGGGCTGGCCCCATGGCGCAGGGTCGTCAATAATCAACGCTTGCGGTGCAGGTGCATGACCTGCCACTCCCCTCCCCTTCCCTAAGCCTGGATGCCATGCTGACCTGGTTACAACGCGACACCCTGACGTTCCCTCCCTTGGCCAAGGCCATGCGCGAACCCAACGGCCTGCTCGCCGCCGGTGGCGACCTGTCGGCCGAACGACTGATCCAGGCCTACCGCCATGGCTGCTTCCCCTGGTTCTCCGAAGGCCAGCCTATCCTCTGGTGGTCGCCAGACCCGCGCACGGTGATTTTCCCCGACGAGCTGCATGTTTCCCGTAGCCTGGGCAAATTATTGCGCCAGCAGCGCTATACCGTGACCTTCGACCAGGATTTCGCCGCCGTCATCCAAGCCTGCGCCGCGCCCCGTGCCTACGCCGATGGCACCTGGATCACCGAAGGTATCCAGAAGGCTTATCTGGAGCTGCACCAACGCAGCTATGCGCATTCCGTCGAGGTCTGGGACCAGGGCGAACTGGTAGGTGGCCTGTATGGCCTGGCGATGGGCCAGTTGTTTTTTGGCGAGTCCATGTTCAGCCGCGCCGACAACGCCTCCAAATTCGGCTTCGCCACGTTGACCCGGCAACTGCAAGCCTGGGGATTTGTGCTGATCGATTGCCAGATGCCCAACGAACACCTGCACAGCCTGGGTGCTCGCGGCATACCCCGCAGCGTCTTCGCTGACTTCCTGCATAAACATCTGGACCAACCCAACGCTGGGCCGTGGGTTTCCTAGGCGACTTTCGCACACGTGGCTTACACTTATTTCAAAGCTTATCCCGAGGGTTGATCATGACCGAGCTGGCGCGCTTGAAGTTCTATGCCACTCAAGCCCACTCATGCAGCTATCTGCCCGACGAGCAGGCCACCACGCTGTTCCTCGATCCCAGCCAGCCCATGGACGTGCATGTGTATGCCGACCTGTCCGAGATGGGCTTCCGGCGCAGCGGCGATCACCTGTATCGCCCCCATTGCCAGAACTGCAACGCGTGCGTGCCTGCGCGTATCCCGGTTGCGCAGTTTTCGCCCGACCGTAATCAGAAACGCATTCTCAAGCGCAACGCTGACCTGACAGTACACGCCACCAAACCCCAATACAGCGAAGAATATTTCGATCTCTACCAACGCTATATCGAGCAGCGTCATGCCGACGGCGATATGTATCCGCCCAGCCGCGACCAGTTTTCCACATTCCTGGTGCGTGACTTGCCTTTTTCGCGTTTCTACGAGTTCCGCCTCGACGGCCGCCTGCTGGCCGTAGCGGTGACCGACCTACTGCCCAACGGCCTCTCGGCGGTGTACACCTTCTATGAACCGACCGAAGAACGCCGCAGCCTCGGGCGCTTCGCCATCCTCTGGCAAATAGGCGAAGCGCTGCGCCTGGAGCTGGAAGCGGTGTACCTCGGATACTGGATCAAGAACTGCAAAAAGATGAACTACAAGACCCAATATCGACCCATTGAGCTGCTGATTAATCAAAGATGGGTCACGCTTAACTAGAACCCCTTGGCTTGAACACCCTTTTTCGGGCACAATGCACGCCGCTTTTGCCTGGCGCAGTTGCACCGGGCCATTCACTGGATACCGAGGGCTTTACTGCATGTCGAAAGAAGACAGCTTCGAAATGGAAGGCACTGTCGTCGACACCCTGCCCAACACCATGTTTCGTGTGGAGTTGGAAAATGGGCACGTCGTAACCGCGCATATCTCCGGCAAGATGCGCAAGAACTACATTCGTATTCTTACCGGTGACAAAGTGCGCGTCGAGCTGACGCCCTATGACTTGAGCAAAGGGCGCATCACTTACCGCGCTCGCTAAGCAAGTCAATACAAAACGCCCGGTTATGCCGGGCGTTTTTGTGTGCGCAGGATTTAACAGTCGCCACTTGACCCTGTGGGAGCTGGCTTGCCTGCGATAGCGGTGGGCCAGTTAACGATGTGCGACTGAAGGACCGTCATCGCAGGCAAGCCAGCTCCCACAGTTGACCGTCATTGTCTCGTAATCGTATTTCAGGCAGCAAAAAGGCGCCTTTCGGCGCCTTTTGCAATGTTGCAGCTAACGATCAGGCCATTTCAGCCGTGGTCTCGAACTCGAAGGTCAGCTCGCCGTCCTTCAGGTCGATATGTACCACCCCACCATGGTCGGAGAGTTCGCCGAACAGGATCTCTTCGGCCAGTGGCCGCTTGATCTTGTCCTGGATCAGACGCGCCATTGGGCGTGCGCCCATTGCCGCATCGTAGCCGCCCTCTGCGATCCAACTGCGGGCCGCTTCCGTCACATCCAGCTGCACGCGCTTGTCTTCCAACTGCGCTTGAAGCTCGGTGAGGAACTTGTCCACCACGCTTTTGATGACCTCATGGCTGAGGCGACCAAACTGAATAATGGTGTCCAGGCGGTTGCGGAACTCCGGCGTGAAGCTCTTCTTGATGACTTCCATGGCATCGGAGGAGTGATCCTGATGCGTAAAGCCGATCGAAGCCCGCGCCGCGGTTTCGGCACCGGCGTTGGTGGTCATGATCACGATCACGTTGCGGAAGTCTGCCTTGCGCCCGTTGTTATCGGTCAGGGTCCCGTGGTCCATGACCTGCAATAGCAGGTTGAAGACTTCCGGGTGAGCCTTTTCGATTTCATCGAGCAGCAATACGCAATGTGGCTGCTTGGTGATCGCCTCGGTCAACAGGCCGCCCTGGTCGAAGCCGACATAGCCCGGAGGCGCACCGATCAAGCGCGACACAGTGTGGCGCTCCATGTACTCGGACATGTCGAAACGGACCAGTTCGATGCCCATGGCCTTGGCCAGCTGGCGAGCCGCCTCGGTCTTGCCGACGCCGGTCGGACCTGCGAACAGGAACGAACCGACTGGCTTGTCCGGCGACTTGAGGCCAGCACGCGACAACTTGATCGCCGTGGACAGCGAGTCGATGGCCGCATCCTGGCCAAACACGGTGAGCTTGAGGTCGCGCTCCAGGTTACGCAGCAACTCCTTGTCGGAGCTGGTGACGTGTTTTGGCGGAATCCGCGCGATCTTGGCCACGATGTCCTCGACTTGAGGCACGTCGATGCGTTTCACGCGCTTCTCGACCGGCTGCAGGCGCTGATAGGCACCCGCTTCGTCGATCACATCGATGGCCTTGTCAGGCATATGCCGGTCATTGATGTAGCGCGACGCCAGCTCAGCCGCCGCACGCAAGGCCTCATCGCTGTATTCGATGCCATGGTGCGCTTCAAAACGCCCCTTGAGCCCGCGCAGGATACCGATGGTGTCTTCAACCGACGGCTCGGACACGTCGACTTTCTGGAAGCGACGCGCCAGGGCACGGTCTTTTTCGAAGATGCCGCGGAATTCCTGGAACGTGGTCGAACCAATACAACGGATATCACCCGAGGACAGCAGCGGCTTGAGCAGGTTGGAAGCGTCCATCACCCCACCGGAAGCTGCACCGGCGCCAATGATGGTATGGATCTCGTCGATGAACAGGATGGCCTGTGGACGCTTTTTCAACTCACCGAGCAACGCCTTGAAGCGTTTCTCGAAATCGCCACGGTACTTGGTCCCGGCGAGCAACGCGCCCAGGTCAAGGGAATAGACGACACTGCTGGCCAGCAGGTCTGGCACCTGGTTGTCGACAATGCGTTTGGCCAGGCCTTCGGCAATCGCGGTCTTACCCACGCCCGCCTCGCCCACCAGCAACGGGTTGTTCTTGCGACGACGCGCAAGGATCTGCGCTACACGCTCAACCTCATGCTCACGCCCCACCAGCGGATCGATCCGCCCCTGGCGCGCCATTTCATTGAGGTTGCTGGCATAGGCATCCAGCGGATTGCTCGAAGAAGAAGACTCACCGCCCTCCTCGTCCTGCATATCCTGCTCACCCTCGGAATGATCGCCGTGCCCAGGCACTTTAGAGATACCGTGGGCGATGTAATTGACTACATCAATACGGGCAACGCTCTGCTGCTTGAGCAGGAACACGGCCTGGCTTTCCTGTTCGCTGAAAATTGCCACAAGCACGTTCGCGCCCGTGACTTCACGCTTACCGGAGCTCTGTACGTGGAACACAGCACGCTGCAATACCCGCTGGAACCCCAGGGTTGGCTGGGTTTCGCGGTCCTCGTCATGCACGGGGATCAGTGGCGTGGTGGAGTCGATAAACTCCTGCAGGTCATGCTTGAGCTTGTCGAGGTTGGCGCCGCACGCACGTAGAACGGTGGCGGCAGCTTCGTTATCCAAAAGTGCCAACAGCAGGTGTTCGACGGTCATGAATTCATGACGCTTCGAACGAGCCTCCTTGAAGGCAAGATTGAGGGTGACTTCGAGCTCGCGGTTTAACATAGCTTCACCTCATACCCAAGTGGTCGGCGTTAACCGTCCTTCTCGATTTCACAGAGTAGCGGATGCTGGCTTTCCCTGGCGTACTGGTTGACCTGCATGGCCTTTGTCTCGGCGATGTCGCGGGTAAACACTCCACATACTGCCCGTCCTTCTGTGTGAACGGCCAGCATTACCTTGGTCGCCAACTCGCGGTTCAGGTTAAAAAACACCTCGAGCACTTCGACGACGAAATCCATCGGTGTGTAGTCATCATTGAACAAAACCACCTTGTACATCGGCGGCGCCTGTAAAGCAGGCTTGGCCTCCTGGACAGCAATGCCTGCAGAACCGTCGTCGTCATGTTCCTGATCCGGGCGATCCTGATTGAATGTTAGTCGAATCTGGCTGTTTGCATGCATGGGAAAGAAAGGTTCGTCAGTGGTTCAATTACAGTGGTGGGGGCGACCTGTCAGAATTTCAACTCTGACTCTTGGGTCACCTTGACTATCGGCGAAACGGTGTTACAACAAATAGAGCCCACAGTGGGTAAAAAAGGTCCGCGCAGTCAACCTTATTTATTCGGGTTAGGACGGATAGACAGGATGATACTCCAGTGATGGAGTCTGGTGCAGAGGGATAAGGGAATGGCTAGTGGTAAGGTCAAGTGGTTCAACAATGCCAAGGGTTACGGCTTCATTAATGAAGACGGCAAGCAAGAAGACCTTTTTGCGCATTTCTCAGCGATCCAGGCGGATGGGTACAAAACGCTGAAGGCGGGTCAACCGGTATCCTTTGACATTACCCAGGGCCCAAAGGGCTTGCATGCGGTGAATATCAAAGGCATCACCACCACGCCTGCTGTAGAAAACGGCGCGGCGCACGGTCACAAATCAAGACAAGAAAAGCAAGCAGGCCTGACCAGCTTCTGAACAAAGCACTGAAAGCAAACCGGCCGCCCCGAATCATCAGGGCGGCCGGTTTTATCTACCTGTTTACATATGCTTGATCAACGCGTCACCAAAGCCCGACGACGACACCAACGTAGCGCCATCCATCAGACGCTCGAAGTCATAGGTCACGGTCTTGGCCGAAATCGCGCCATTGGTGCCCTTGATGATCAGATCCGCCGCCTCGACCCAACCCATATGCCGCAGCATCATTTCTGCCGACAGGATCAATGAACCAGGGTTGACCTGATCCTTGCCCGCATATTTAGGCGCAGTGCCGTGGGTGGCTTCAAACATTGCCACGGTGTCCGACAGGTTGGCCCCCGGCGCAATACCAATACCGCCCACTTCCGCCGCCAGGGCGTCGGACAGGTAATCACCATTGAGGTTGAGCGTGGCGATCACGTCATATTCGGCCGGGCGCAGCAGGATCTGCTGGAGCATGGCGTCGGCAATAGCATCTTTAACCACCACATTCTTGCCGGTCTTGGGGTTCTTGAACTGCATCCACGGCCCGCCATCGAGCAAGGTCGCACCGAACTCTTCAGCCGCCACCTCATAGGCCCACTCCTTGAAGGCACCCTCGGTGAACTTCATGATGTTGCCTTTGTGCACGATGGTCAGCGAGTCGCGGTCGTTATCCACCACATATTGCAGGGCCTTGCGCGCCAGGCGCCTGGTACCCTCTTTGGAGACCGGCTTGACGCCAATCCCGCAATCCTGGTCGAAACGGATCTTGGTAACGCCCATTTCTTCCTTGAGGAACTTGATCACCTTGATCGCTTCCGGCGAACCGGCCTTCCATTCGATGCCCGCGTAAATATCCTCGGAGTTCTCACGGAAGATGGTCATGTCCACGTCGCCTGGTTTTTTCACCGGGCTGGGCACGCCTTCGAACCAGCGCACCGGGCGCAGGCACACATACAGGTCGAGCTGCTGGCGCAGGGCCACGTTCAGCGAACGGATACCGCCACCGACTGGCGTTGTCAGCGGGCCCTTGATGGACACCACGTAATCCTTGACCGCATCCAGGGTTTCCTGGGGCAGCCAGGTGTCCTGGTCGTAGACTTGAGTGGCCTTTTCACCAGCGTACACCTCCATCCAGGAGATTTTGCGCTTGCCGCCGTAAGCCTTTTCAACAGCGGCATCGACCACCTTGATCATCACCGGGCTGATGTCGACGCCAATACCGTCTCCTTCGATGTAGGGGATGATCGGTTGGTCAGGAACATTGAGAGAATGGTCTGCATTGACGGTGATTTTGTCGCCGACTGCCGGAACCTGAATCTTCTTGTATCCCATGCTGAACTCCATCTATGGATTGAACATCTGGCTGCGTTCGAGCCTACTCCAGATAAATGGCGACTGAAACCTCACGCCATGCTCATTTGCATCGAAAACAGCACATTTGGTGGCCTACAAGCCTGAAAGCAAAGGGAAAAGCGCCAATCTTGAGCACATCTCACCACCCCACGCACCTGCGACCTTTAGACCAATGGACGAGCCCCCTTTTGTATGAAGGCTCAGCGTAAGCATAGCGACCTATGTATAATGCCGCCGCTGACCAAAGAGTCACGACGGCGGACCGCTCTAGAACGTAGCCTTTCGCCAGAAAGCCGGACTATTACCATAGCCCACCCGCTTGACGCTCGACTGATGCAAACCAACATCACCGCGAAGAAACTTCGACATTTCGCTCATGGATGACTTTGAACGAACGCGCTCTACCCGGCGCATCTCGAGTTTCTGCGCACGCTTTCAGCAAAGAAGAGAGTTAATCCGAATATGCCCACCCGCTCGAAGATCATCTACACCTTCACCGACGAAGCCCCAGCCCTCGCCACCTATTCACTGCTGCCTATCGTAGAGGCCTTCACCGCTTCCGCTGATATTGCCGTGGAAACCCGCGACATTTCCCTCGCCGGGCGCATCCTCGCAAGCTTTCCCGAGCAACTGGGCACCAAGGCCATCCCGGACCACCTCGCCGAACTGGGCAACCTGGCCGTTACGCCTGAAGCCAACATCATCAAGCTTCCCAACATCAGCGCCTCGACCCCGCAGCTGCAAGCCGCGATCAAGGAACTGCAGGCCCAGGGCTACGCCATGCCGGACTACCCTGAAACCGTAACCACCGACGCGGAAAAAGAAACCCGTGCACGTTACGACAAGGTCAAGGGCAGCGCCGTGAACCCGGTACTGCGCGAAGGCAACTCCGACCGTCGCGCACCGCTGTCGGTCAAGAACTATGCACGCAAGCACCCGCACAAGATGGGCGCCTGGGCTGCCGACTCCAAGTCGCACATTGCCCACATGAACAACGGCGACTTCTACGGCAGCGAAAAAGCCGTGCAGATCGAAACCGCTGACGCGGTCAAAATTGCGCTGGTCGCAAAGGACGGCACCACCACCGTCCTGAAGGAAAAGACCAGCGTTCAGGCCGGCGAAATCATCGACACCGCCGTGCTGAGCAAGAAAGCCCTGCGCAGCTTCATCGCCGCTGAAATCGAAGACGCCAAGAAGCAAGGCGTGCTGTTGTCGGTTCACTTGAAAGCCACCATGATGAAGGTCTCCGACCCGATCATGTTCGGCCAGATCGTTGCCGAGTTCTATAAAGACGCCCTGGCCAAGCACGCGACCGTGCTGGAACAGATCGGCTTCAACCTGAACAACGGCATCGGCGACTTGTACGCTCGCATCAAGGCCCTGCCGGCCGACCAGCAAGCGCAGATCGAAGCCGACATCCAGGCGGTCTACGCCGTTCGCCCTGCCCTGGCGATGGTCAACTCCGACAAAGGCATCACCAACCTGCACGTGCCAAGCGACGTCATCGTCGACGCCTCGATGCCAGCGATGATCCGTGACTCCGGCAAGATGTGGGGCACCGACGGCCAGTTGCACGACACCAAGGCTGTGATCCCGGATCGCTGCTACGCCACCATCTACCAGGCGGTCATCGAAGACTGCAAGGCCAATGGCGCCTTCGACCCAACCACCATGGGCAGCGTGCCAAACGTTGGCCTGATGGCTAAGAAAGCCGAAGAGTACGGCTCCCACGACAAGACCTTCCAGATCAAGGCTGACGGCGTTGTCCGCGTCACCGACAGCCAGGGCAACCTGCTGATGGAACAGAACGTCGAAGCTGGCGACATCTTCCGCATGTGCCAGACCAAAGACGCTCCGATCCAGGACTGGGTCAAGCTCGCCGTCAACCGTGCCCGCGCCAGCAACACCCCGGCCATCTTCTGGCTGGACCCCCAGCGCGCCCACGATGGCGTAGTCGTCGAGAAAGTTCAGGCTTACCTGAAAGACCACAACACCGAAGGCCTGGACATCCGCATCATGGCCCCGGTCGATGCGATGAAGTTCACCCTGGAGCGCACCCGCAAGGGCCTGGACACCATCTCGGTGACCGGCAACGTACTGCGCGACTACCTGACCGACCTGTTCCCGATCATGGAACTGGGCACCAGCGCCAAGATGCTGTCGATCGTGCCGCTGATGAATGGCGGTGGCCTGTTCGAAACCGGCGCTGGCGGTTCGGCTCCAAAGCACGTGCAGCAACTGCTGGAAGAAAACTTCCTGCGCTGGGATTCCCTGGGCGAGTTCCTGGCCCTGGCCGCGTCCCTTGAGCATTTGGGTGTGACATACAACAACCCGAAAGCCCTGGTACTGTCCAAGACCCTGGACCAGGCCACCGGCCAGTTCCTGGACAACAACAAGTCGCCATCGCGCAAAGTCGGCAACATCGACAACCGCGGCAGCCACTTCTACCTGGCGCTGTACTGGGCACAAGCCCTGGCCGCCCAGACAGAAGACACTGCACTGCAAGCGCAGTTTGGCGAACTGGCCAAAACCCTGGCCGAGAACGAAGCAACCATCGTTGCCGAACTCAACGCCGTACAGGGCAAGCCAGTGGACATCGGCGGCTACTACGCGCCGAACCCTGAGCTGACCAGCAAAGCCATGCGCCCGAGCAGCACGCTCAATGCGGCGATTGCCAAGTTGAAGTAAGGTTGTAAGGATGCAAAGAAGCCCCGGCCAAGTGCCGGGGTTTCTGCTTGTAGGGACTTCATTGAAGAAACCCAATCCAATGTGGGAGCTGGCTTGCCTGCGATTGCAGTCTGTCAGTTCATACAGGCGTAGCTGACCCACCGCCATCGCAGGCAAGCCAGCTCCCACATTGAGCATGCCACCTTCCAGATACCGAGGTTTGCAATGACCTGGCTCCCCCACATCACCGTCGCCACCATCGTCGAAGACAACGGCAAGTTCCTGATGGTCGAAGAACTCAAGGGTGGCCGCGCCGTGCTCAACCAGCCGGCAGGCCACCTCGACCCGGATGAAACCCTTACCGAAGCCGCCGTGCGTGAAACCCTGGAAGAAACCGGCTGGGACGTGGAAGCCACCGGCATCGTCGGCATCTACCTGTATACCGCCCCGAGCAATGGCGTGACCTACCAACGGGTCTGTTTTATCGCCAAGGCACTGAAACACCACCCGGAATATCAACTCGACGAAGGCATCCTGCGCGCCCGCTGGCTGACCCGTGACGAGCTGATGGCCGTGCGCGACGACTGGCGCAGCGAGCTGATCATCCGCTGCATCGATGATTATCTGGCCGGCCAGCGCCATAGCCTCGAATTGATCCGCCCTTCTCTTTAGCCTTGCGGGCGTGAGCCTGTTAGAATCGCGTCCTTTTTCAAGACACCCGTTGAAACCCTATGCGTGATCCAGCCCCTTCTGACACACAAAAGAAGCGCGTCATCGTCGGTATGTCCGGCGGCGTGGATTCTTCCGTTTCCGCCGTTCTGCTCATGGAGCAGGGTTATGAGGTGGAAGGCCTGTTCATGAAGAACTGGGAAGAAGACGATGGAACGGAATATTGCACCGCCATGGACGACCTGGCCGACGCCCAGGCCGTGTGCGACAAGATCGGCATCAAGCTGCACACCGCCAACTTCGCCGCCGAGTACTGGGACAACGTGTTCGAGCACTTCCTGGCCGAATACAAGGCCGGCCGCACGCCGAACCCGGACATCCTGTGTAACCGCGAAATCAAGTTCAAGGCCTTCCTCGACTACGCCATGATGCTCGGCGCCGACCTGATAGCTACCGGCCACTACGTGCGCCGTCGCGATATCGATGGCCGCACCGAATTGCTCAAGGGCCTGGACCCGAACAAGGACCAGAGCTACTTCCTGCACGCCGTGGGCGGTGAACAGATCGCCAAGACTCTGTTCCCGGTCGGCGAGCTGGAAAAACCCGAAGTGCGCAAGATTGCCGAGAAGCACGGCCTGGCCACCGCCAAGAAGAAAGACTCCACCGGTATCTGCTTTATCGGCGAGCGACGCTTCAGCGATTTCCTCAAGCAATACCTGCCGGCGCAACCGGGCGAGATCAAGACCACCGAGGGTGAAGTGATCGGCCGCCACCACGGCCTGATGTACCACACCATCGGCCAGCGCCAGGGCCTGGGCATCGGCGGCTTGAAAGACGCAGGTGAAGAGCCGTGGTACGTGCTGGTCAAAGACCTGGAAAACAACGTGCTGGTGGTCGGCCAGGGCAACGAGCACCCGCTGCTGTTCTCCGGCGCCCTGCTCGCTTCCGAGATTTATTGGGTCAACCCTATCGACCTGAGCACCCCGCGCCGCCTGACCGCCAAAGTGCGTTATCGCCAGAGCGACCAGCCCTGCACCCTGGAAAAGACCGCCACCGGCTACCGTGCCACCTTCGATGACCCGCAACGCGCGGTCACCCCTGGCCAGTCCGTGGTGTTCTATGACGGCGAGATCTGCCTGGGCGGCGGCGTGATTGAAGTCGCGCAAGCCTGGAGCAACCCGGCATGAGCCCGACCCAGGAGCAGTTGACAGCCCTTGGCGGTGTCTTTCTCGCTGCGGTACTGGTGGACAAGATCGCCAAGACCGGCCAGGTCACTGAAGCCGGCCTGACCTGCATGCTCGGCAGCCTGCTGATCCGCGACCCCAAGGACACCCTTGAGGTTTACGGCGGCGACGACCTGGCCCTGCGTGAAGGCTATCGCGCCCTGATCGGCGCCCTGGAGCGCGACCCCAGTACTTTGCAGCGCGAGCCGCTACGTTATGCCCTGTCGATGCTCGGCCTTGAGCGCCAGTTGGCCAAGCGCGACGACCTGCTGGACACCATCGGCAAGCGCCTGCCGCAGATCCAGTCCCAGGTAGAACACTTCGGCCCGGCCCACGAAAACGTGATCGCCGCCTGTGGTGCGCTGTACCAGGACACCTTGAGCACCCTGCGCCAGCGCATCCAGGTGCATGGCGACATGCGCAACCTGCAGCAACCCAACAACGCGTCGAAAATCCGCGCCCTGCTCCTGGCCGGTATTCGTTCAGCACGCTTGTGGCGCCAACTGGGCGGTCATCGCTGGCAGTTGGTGATCAGCCGACGCAAATTGCTCAAAGAGCTTTACCCGTTGATGCGCAACGAATAAGTCGCACCAGCAGGCTGTTTTCAAGCCATTACGCGTAATACGCCGGTCAGTTGGCGACGGACCGGCGGATTTTTTCATGTATGATACGCGCCCCATTTCGTTGCCCGACTGTCCGAGAACACCCCATGCAGCTCTCTTCGCTCACTGCGGTTTCCCCTGTTGACGGCCGCTACGCCGGCAAAACCCAGGCCCTGCGCCCTATTTTCAGCGAGTACGGCCTGATCCGTGCCCGTGTCCTGGTTGAAGTGCGCTGGCTCCAGCGCCTGGCCGCTCACCCCGCCATCAGCGAAGTGCCGGCGTTTTCCGCCGAGGCCAACGCTGTATTGAACACCCTGGCGGAAAACTTCTCCCTGGAGCACGCCGAGCGTGTGAAAGAGATCGAGCGCACCACCAACCACGACGTCAAAGCCATCGAATACCTGCTCAAAGAGCAAGCGGCCCAACTGCCGGAACTGGCCCAGGTCAGCGAGTTCATCCACTTTGCCTGCACCAGCGAGGACATCAACAACCTGTCCCACGCCCTGATGCTGCGCGAAGGCCGTGATGACGTGATGCTGCCGCTGATGCGCCAGACCGCCGAAGCCATCCGCGAGCTGGCGATCCGTTTCGCCGCCGTGCCGATGCTGTCGCGCACCCACGGCCAGCCGGCCTCGCCGACCACCCTGGGCAAAGAACTGGCCAACGTGGTGTACCGCCTGGAGCGTCAGATCGCCCAAGTCGCCGCCGTGCCATTGCTGGGCAAGATCAACGGCGCCGTAGGCAACTACAACGCCCACCTCTCGGCCTACCCTGAGATCGACTGGGAAGCCAACGCCCGCGCCTTCATCGAAGACGAATTGGGCCTGGGCTTCAACCCCTACACCACGCAGATCGAACCCCACGACTACATCGCCGAGCTGTTCGACGCGATTGCACGCTTCAACACCATCCTGATCGATTTCGATCGCGATATCTGGGGCTACATCTCCCTGGGCTACTTCAAGCAGCGCACCATTGCAGGCGAAATCGGTTCGTCGACCATGCCGCACAAGGTCAACCCGATCGACTTCGAAAACTCCGAAGGCAACCTGGGTATCGCCAACGCCCTGTTCCAGCACCTGGCCAGCAAGTTGCCGATCTCCCGCTGGCAGCGCGACCTGACCGACTCCACCGTACTGCGCAACCTCGGTGTCGGCTTTGCCCACAGCGTGATCGCGTACGAAGCCAGCCTCAAAGGCATCAGCAAGCTGGAGCTCAACGAGCAGAAAATTGCCGCTGACCTGGACGCGTGCTGGGAAGTATTGGCCGAGCCGATCCAGACCGTGATGCGCCGCTACAACATCGAAAACCCCTACGAGAAGCTGAAAGAATTGACGCGCGGCAAGGGCATCAGCCCCGAAGCGCTGCAAACTTTCATCGACGGCCTGGACATGCCAGCCGCAGCCAAGGCCGAGCTGAAACTGCTCACCCCGGCCAACTACATCGGCAACGCTGTAGAACAAGCCAAGCGCATCTGATCCAAGCAAGCTCCTTTGAGACGCCCGGCCGCGCCGGGCGTTTTTATTCCCGTCTTAAAAGTGCTTTTTTTCAATAGGTTACACATGAATCCTGATATCCCTCTTCAACTTCTGGGCGGCATCACGGCACGGGAATTCCTGCGCGACTACTGGCAGAAAAAACCGCTGCTGATCCGCCAGGCCATCCCTGACTTCGAAAGCCCGATCGACGCCGACGAACTGGCAGGCCTGGCCCTGGAAGAAGAAGTCGAGTCGCGCCTGGTGATCGAACACGGCGAGCGCCCGTGGGAACTGCGTCGCGGCCCGTTCGCCGAAGACGCTTTCAGCACCCTGCCCGAGCGCGAGTGGACCCTGCTGGTGCAGGCAGTCGACCAGTTCGTGCCGGAGGTGGCTGAGCTGCTGGAGCACTTCCGCTTCCTGCCGAGCTGGCGTATCGATGATGTGATGATCAGCTTCGCTGCGCCGGGTGGCAGCGTCGGTCCGCATTTCGATAACTACGATGTGTTCCTGCTGCAAGCCCAGGGTAAGCGCAACTGGAAGATCGGCCAGATGTGCAATTCCGAAAGCCCGTTGCTGCAACACGCCGACCTGCGCATCCTCGCCGAATTCGAAGAAAGCGCCGAATGGGTGCTCGAACCGGGCGACATGCTCTACCTGCCCCCGCGCCTGGCCCATTTCGGTATTGCCGAAGACGACTGCATGACCTATTCCGTAGGTTTCCGTGCACCGAGCGCCGCTGAAGTGCTGACCCACTTCACCGACTTCCTCAGCCAGTACCTGACCGACGAAGAGCGCTACACCGACGCCGACGCCCAGCCGGTCAGCGACCCGCACCAGATCCAGGGCGACGCACTGGACCGCCTCAAGGGCCTGCTCGCCGAGCACATGAGCGATGAACGCATGCTGCTGACCTGGTTCGGCCAGTTCATGACCGAGCCACGCTACCCGGAACTGGTGGCCGGCGAAGAGTTGGGCGAAGAAGACTTCATCAACAGCCTGCAAGACGGCGCGATCCTGGTGCGCAACCCGAGCGCACGCCTGGCCTGGTCCGAAGTGGATGACGACGTACTGCTGTTCGCCAGCGGCCAGAGCCGTTACCTGCCGGGCAAACTGCGTGAACTGTTGAAGCTGGTGTGCTCGGCCGATGCACTGCACAGCGAAAACCTGGGCGAGTGGCTGGCCGACGAAGACGGTCGCGACCTACTGTGCGAACTGGTCAAGCAAGGCAGCCTGGGGTTCGCGGATGAATAAAATTCACGTAAGTGTCGCGGACTGGCGAAAGGATATCGACGAGATTCGGCGCATTCGTGAAGCGGTATTCATCGCTGAACAATCGGTCCCGCCTGAATTGGAGTGGGACGCGGACGATGCCGGCGCCATGCATTTTCTTGCATACGAAGGCGACTTCCCGATTGGCACCGCTCGATTGCTGCCCAGCGGCGAGATCGGTCGGGTATCGGTGCTCAAGGACTGGCGCGGACTGAAAGTCGGCGACAAGCTGATGGAAGCAGTAATTGGCGAGGCCGTGAAACGCGGCCAGACCAGGCAATTCCTGAGTGCGCAGGTGTATGCGGCACCGTTCTATGAGCGACTGGGTTTCAAGATCGTCAGCGATGAGTTTCTTGAGGTCGGGATTCCGCATGTGGATATGGTGCGCGAGGGCTGATTCAAGCCCGCATCGCCTTTATCGCAGGCAAGCCAGCTCCCACAGCTGACCGAGCACATCCCTGGAATACGCTCAAGTGTGGGAGCTGGCTTGCCTGCGATAGCTATTTCAGCAACACCACAAAATGCCCTGCCTGCCAGGGCATTTTGCCGTCTACGATTCAACTGGCGACCCACCAGGCCGACAAACTGGCACTATCAAGCAAATGACTCGCAGAGATAACGGACATGTCCCTACGCACCCTGCTCACCGCCCTCGTGATGACCGTCAGCGCTTGCGCCATGGCCGCCACTGAAGTCGTCAACCTGAACAACCGCACCAGCGCCGACCTGCTGCCCGTGGCGCAGAACTTCATTGGCAAGGACGGCACCGTCAGCGCCTACGGCAACCAGCTTATCGTTAACGCTGAGCCCGCCAGGATCGAGGGCTTGCGCGCACTGCTCGGCCAATTGGATACACCGGCCAAACGCCTGCTGATCACCGTCGATACCAACGAGAACAACCAACAGAACAGCGGTGACAGCCAGACCCGCATCATCAGCTACGGCACTGCCAGCCGCGACGGTGGCGTGCAGCAGATCCAGGCCAGCGAAGGCGTGCCCGCGCTGATCCAGGTCGGCCAGAGTGTACCGCTGACCACCACGCAACAGGATAGCTATGGCCGCCTGCAAAACCAGACCCAGTATCGCAACGTCACCCAGGGTTTTTACGTGACCGCCAGCGTCACCGGCGAGACCGTCCACTTGACCATCAGTACCAACCGTGACCGCATGAGCCAGGAACGTCCCGATGTAGTGAACGTGCAAAGCACCGACACAACCGTCAGCGGCCGCCTGGGCGAATGGATCCCCCTGGCCGGCATCAATCGTGAAACCCAGGCGGACAAATCCTCTACAACCCGCAGCTACTCTACTCAGGGCCGCGATGACCTGACTTTGCGGGTCAAGGTCGACACCCTGAACTGAGGCACCAAAAACTGACTGGCAAGTCGCATTAGACTAAAGATGTAGTGCCTTAAAAAAAGCACTACAAAGCATTTGACGAGCCAAAAAAGCATGGGCATGATGGCCTCGCTCCCGCTAATCAGGGGCCCTGGCAAGGGCCTTCGGATCGCCGCTCTAAGCTACCCACCTGAGCCGATTCGTGTCTGTACCGCCCACAAGGTGTGTTTGACGTTGGTTGCGACTGGAACGAAGTTGTCCCGAGGGACGGAAGCCAACCAGGTAACCCGGCTACACACTGATGGATCGTACAAAGGCCCACGACGCCCGAAGACCGTTCGCAGTTTGCCCTTACCTGCTCAACTCCCCCTTGAGCCCCATCGTTCATACCGTCGCCTACCTCCGTCAGATTTGACTTGAACACCAAAGCTTCTGGTCAGCGAGCAACCCTACCCAGGCAACGAATGCCGGGCTGGCAAACGGATACTTCAAACAAGACGCGACGAGGTTTTTCCCCATGGCACTGACACGCGAACAGCAAATTGCAGCCCTTGAAAAAGACTGGGCTGAAAACCCACGCTGGAAAGGCGTGACCCGCGCTTATTCCGCTGCTGACGTCGTCCGCCTGCGTGGCTCGGTCCAACCTGAGCACACCTTTGCAAAACTCGGCGCCGAGAAGCTGTGGAACCTGGTCACCCAAGGTGCCAAGCCTTCTTTCCGTCCCGACAAAGATTTCGTCAACTGCATGGGCGCCCTCACTGGCGGTCAGGCAGTCCAGCAGGTAAAAGCCGGTATCCAGGCGATCTACCTGTCCGGCTGGCAAGTGGCAGCGGACAACAACTCCGCTGAATCCATGTACCCCGACCAATCGCTGTACCCGGTGGACTCGGTGCCAACCGTGGTCAAGCGCATCAACAACTCGTTCCGTCGTGCCGACCAGATCCAGTGGAAAGCCGGCAAGAACCCAGGCGATGAAGGCTACATCGACTACTTCGCGCCAATCGTGGCTGATGCCGAGGCCGGTTTCGGCGGCGTACTCAACGCCTACGAGCTGATGAAGAGCATGATCGAAGCAGGCGCTGCCGGCGTGCACTTCGAAGACCAGCTGGCTTCGGTGAAAAAATGCGGCCACATGGGCGGCAAGGTACTGGTACCGACCCAGGAAGCCGTGCAGAAGCTGACCGCTGCCCGCCTGGCCGCTGACGTTGCCGGCACACCGACCATCATCCTGGCCCGTACCGACGCCAACGCGGCAGACTTGCTGACCTCGGACTGCGACCCGTACGACCAACCATTCGTTACCGGCGAGCGTACCCAGGAAGGCTTCTATAAAGTGCGCGCCGGCCTCGACCAGGCAATCGCCCGCGGCCTGGCCTACGCGCCGTACGCCGACCTGATCTGGTGCGAAACCGCCAAGCCGGACCTGGACGAAGCCCGTCGCTTCGCCGAAGCGATCAAGAAGGAATACCCGGACCAACTGCTGTCCTACAACTGCTCGCCTTCCTTCAACTGGAAGAAGAACCTGGACGACGCGACCATCGCCAAGTTCCAGCGCGAACTGTCGGCAATGGGCTACAAGCACCAGTTCATCACCCTGGCCGGCATTCACAACATGTGGCACAGCATGTTCAACCTGGCGCACGACTACGCCCGCAACGACATGACAGCCTACGTGAAGCTGCAGGAGCAGGAATTCGCTGACGCCGCCAAAGGCTACACCTTCGTGGCGCACCAGCAGGAAGTGGGCACCGGTTACTTCGACGACATGACCACCGTGATCCAGGGCGGCACCTCGTCCGTGACCGCGCTGACCGGTTCGACCGAAGAAGAGCAGTTCCACTAAGTACCGCGTACACGGCCACTGCGGCCCCACGGAAGACCTAACCGCAGTGCCGCGCAACAATCACGCCCCGACTGGTTCGGGGCGTTTTTTTTGCCTAGGAATCACCGAAAATCAATGGTGGGAGCTGGCTTGCCTGCGATGGCGGTGGGTCAGAGGCAGGTGTTTCAGCTGATCCGCCGCCATCGCAGGCAAGCCAGCTCCCACATTGACCGCGCCCTATCCATAGTTTTTTGCTAAAAACATTGATCCAGAGCGGTATCCGCGCACATCTGATCGGTTAAAAGAACCGTTGCGACAACTAAGCGACACTCAAGCAAGTAACGGTAACTTCCCGCGCCACATGAGAAACACTCGCTTACACCCCTCGCAAACAATATTCATTATCATTTGGCACCCGAAAACTTCGTTACAGCTTAAACAAAACATAATTGATGAAAAGCCCGCTAATGCCCACACCACAAGGGCTACAGCCCCAAGAAGGTGCACTATGTGCTTATTCCACCGAATAATTTCGCCCTGGGAATTTTACTTGCCCGGTGTTTAGCCATAAAATCACCGCGATTGATTGCAGTGCGACATATCGTCACTGCATCGTTACTTTTTCGAGCTCAGAGACCTTTGCTCTCTGTTAAGGATTTCCAGCATGACCGACGCGACAGGACTCATGGCCCACAACTGGGGCTTTGCCATTTTCCTTCTCGGTGTTGTAGGCCTCTGCGCCTTCATGCTCGGCGTGTCCAGCCTCCTCGGGTCAAAAGCCTGGGGCCGCAGCAAAAACGAACCGTTCGAATCCGGCATGCTGCCTACAGGTGGCGCCCGCTTGCGGCTCTCAGCCAAATTCTATCTGGTCGCGATGTTGTTCGTGATCTTCGATATCGAAGCCCTCTTTCTCTTTGCATGGTCTGTGTCCGTCCGCGAAAGCGGCTGGACCGGATTCGTCGAAGCTCTCGTTTTCATAGCAATTCTGTTGGCAGGTCTTGTCTACCTGTTCCGAGTGGGCGCCCTTGACTGGGCTCCGGAAGCTCGTCGCAAGCGGCAAGCGAAGCTGAAACAATGAGGCTTTGGCAATGCAATACAATCTCACCAGGATCGACCCGGATGCTCCTAACGAGCAGTACCCCATCGGCGAACGAGAAACCGTTTCCGACCCGTTAGAAGACCAAGTCCACAAAAACATCTACATGGGCAAGCTGGAAGACGTGCTGAGTGGCGCGGTCAACTGGGGGCGTAAAAACTCCCTGTGGCCGTACAACTTCGGCCTTTCGTGCTGCTACGTGGAAATGACCACCGCCTTCACGGCGCCCCACGACATCGCACGCTTCGGCGCCGAAGTTATCCGGGCCTCGCCGCGCCAGGCGGATTTCATGGTTATCGCCGGGACCTGCTTTATCAAGATGGCGCCGATCATCCAGCGTCTCTATGAGCAAATGCTCGAGCCGAAATGGGTTATCTCCATGGGTTCGTGCGCCAACTCCGGTGGCATGTACGACATCTACTCGGTCGTTCAAGGGGTGGACAAGTTCCTGCCCGTGGACGTCTACGTGCCTGGCTGCCCGCCCCGTCCCGAAGCGTTCCTGCAAGGCTTGATGCTGTTGCAGGAATCGATTGGCAAGGAGCGTCGCCCACTGTCCTGGGTGGTCGGTGATCAAGGCGTTTATCGCGCCGAGATGCCGTCTCAAAAGGAACAGCGCCGCGAACAGCGAATCGCAGTCACCAACCTGCGCAGCCCCGACGAAGTCTGATCCAGCACCGCTTCTTTTATAGAACGAAAACCTGGCTTCATTCTTTACGTTGACCGAAAGCGATAAAAAACCATGACTACAGGCAGTGCTCTGTACATCCCGCCTTACAAGGCAGACGACCAGGATGTGGTTGTCGAACTCAATAACCGTTTTGGCCCTGACGCCTTCACCGCCCAGGCCACACGCACCGGTATGCCGGTGCTGTGGGTGGCGCGTGCCAGGCTCGTCGAAGTCCTGACCTTCCTGCGCAACCTGCCCAAGCCGTACGTCATGCTCTATGACCTGCATGGCGTGGACGAGCGTCTGCGCACCAAGCGCCAGGGCCTGCCGAGCGGCGCCGATTTCACCGTGTTCTACCACCTGATGTCGCTGGAACGTAACAGCGACGTGATGATCAAGGTCGCGCTGAGCGAGAGCGACCTGAGCATCCCGACCGTCACCGGTATCTGGCCGAACGCCAGCTGGTACGAGCGTGAAGTCTGGGACATGTTCGGTATCGACTTCCCGGGCCACCCGCACCTGACGCGCATCATGATGCCGCCGACCTGGGAAGGTCACCCGCTGCGCAAGGACTTCCCTGCCCGCGCCACCGAATTCGACCCGTTCAGCCTCAACCTGGCCAAGCAGCAGCTAGAAGAAGAGGCGGCGCGCTTCCGCCCCGAAGACTGGGGCATGAAGCGTTCCGGCACCAACGAGGACTACATGTTCCTCAACCTGGGCCCGAACCACCCTTCGGCTCACGGTGCCTTCCGTATCATCCTGCAACTGGACGGCGAAGAGATCGTCGACTGCGTCCCGGACATCGGCTACCACCACCGTGGCGCCGAGAAGATGGCCGAGCGCCAGTCCTGGCACAGCTTCATCCCGTACACCGACCGTATCGACTACCTCGGCGGCGTGATGAACAACCTGCCGTACGTGCTCTCGGTCGAGAAGCTGGCCGGCATCAAGGTACCGGACCGCGTCGACACCATCCGCATCATGATGGCCGAGTTCTTCCGCATCACCAGCCACCTGCTGTTCCTGGGTACCTATATCCAGGACGTCGGCGCCATGACCCCGGTGTTCTTCACCTTCACCGACCGTCAGCGCGCCTACAAGGTCATCGAAGCCATCACCGGTTTCCGCCTGCACCCGGCCTGGTACCGCATCGGCGGCGTGGCCCACGACCTGCCGAACGGCTGGGAACGCCTGGTCAAGGAATTCATCGACTGGATGCCCAAGCGCCTGGACGAGTACCAGAAAGCCGCCCTCGACAACAGCATCCTCAAAGGCCGCACCATCGGCGTCGCGCAGTACAACACCAAAGAGGCCCTGGAATGGGGCGTCACCGGTGCTGGCCTGCGTTCCACCGGTTGCGACTTCGACCTGCGTAAAGCGCGCCCGTACTCCGGCTACGAGAACTTCGAGTTCGAAGTACCGCTGGCGGCCAATGGCGATGCCTACGACCGTTGCATCGTGCGCGTCGAAGAAATGCGCCAGAGCCTGAAGATCATCGAGCAGTGCATGCGCAACATGCCGGCCGGCCCGTACAAGGCGGATCACCCGCTGACCACGCCGCCGCCCAAAGAGCGCACGCTGCAGCACATCGAAACCCTGATCACGCACTTCCTGCAGGTTTCGTGGGGTCCGGTCATGCCGGCCAACGAATCCTTCCAGATGATCGAAGCGACCAAGGGTATCAACAGTTATTACCTGACGAGCGATGGCGGCACCATGAGCTACCGCACCCGGATTCGTACCCCAAGTTTTGCCCACTTGCAGCAGATCCCTTCGGTGATCAAAGGCGAGATGGTCGCGGACTTGATTGCGTACCTGGGTAGTATCGATTTCGTTATGGCCGACGTGGACCGCTAAGCATGAACAGCACGCTTATCCAGACAGACCGTTTCACCTTGAGTGAAACCGAGCGCTCGGCCATCGAGCACGAGCTGCATCACTACGAAGACCCGCGCGCGGCGTCGATCGAAGCCCTGAAGATCGTCCAGAAGGAACGTGGCTGGGTGCCAGACGGCGCCCTCTACGCCATCGGCGAGATCCTCGGCATCCCCGCCAGTGACGTTGAAGGCGTGGCGACGTTCTACAGCCAGATCTTCCGCCAGCCGGTTGGCCGCCACATCATTCGCGTGTGCGACAGCATGGTCTGCTACATCGGCGGCCACGAATCGGTGGTCAGCGAGATCCAGAACAAGCTGGGCATCGGCCTCGGCCAGACCACCCCGGACGGCCGCTTCACGCTGCTGCCGGTGTGCTGCCTGGGCAACTGCGACAAGGCGCCGGCGTTGATGATCGACGACGACACATTCGGTGACGTGCAGCCTGCTGGCGTGACCCAATTGCTCGAGGGCTACCCATGACCCTGACTTCCTTCGGCCCGGCCAACCTGAT
The DNA here is from genome assembly GCF_021609665.1 of Pseudomonas sp. PA-1-3F. NCBI lineage: Bacteria > Pseudomonadati > Pseudomonadota > Gammaproteobacteria > Pseudomonadales > Pseudomonadaceae > Pseudomonas > Pseudomonas sp. PA-1-3F. The sequence continues at coordinate 118,775 of NZ_WJZD01000003.1, forward strand.
CAAGCGTTCGGCCGAGACTCACCCGCTGACTTGGCGCCTGCGTGACGACGGCGAGCCGGTATGGCTTGACGAATACCAGGCCAAGAACGGTTACGCCGCAGCGCGCAAAGCCTTCGCCGACATGGCCCAGGACGATATCGTCCAGACCGTGAAGGACGCCGGCCTCAAAGGTCGCGGCGGTGCGGGTTTCCCCACCGGCGTGAAATGGGGCCTGATGCCCAAAGACGAATCCATCAACATCCGCTACCTGCTGTGCAACGCGGATGAGATGGAGCCCAACACCTGGAAAGACCGCATGTTGATGGAGCAACTGCCCCATCTGCTGATCGAAGGCATGTTGATCAGCGCCCGTGCGCTCAAGACCTACCGTGGCTATATCTTCCTGCGTGGCGAGTACACCACCGCCGCCAAGCACCTCAACCGTGCCGTGGAAGAAGCCAAGGCAGCCGGCCTGCTGGGCAAGAACATCCTCGGCTCCGGTTTCGACTTCGAACTGTTCGTGCACACCGGCGCCGGGCGTTATATCTGCGGTGAAGAAACCGCACTGATCAACTCCCTCGAAGGCCGCCGCGCCAACCCGCGTTCCAAGCCGCCCTTCCCTGCCGCCGTGGGCGTGTGGGGCAAGCCGACTTGCGTGAACAACGTCGAGACCCTGTGCAACGTGCCGGCGATCATCGCCGACGGCGTGGACTGGTACAAATCCCTGGCCCGCGAGGGCAGCGAAGACATGGGCACCAAGCTCATGGGTTTCTCCGGCAAGGTCAAGAACCCTGGCCTGTGGGAGCTGCCCTTCGGCGTGACTGCACGGGAGCTGTTCGAGGACTACGCCGGCGGTATGCGCGACGGTTACACCTTGAAAGCCTGGCAGCCAGGCGGCGCCGGCACCGGTTTCCTGCTGCCCGAGCACCTCGACGCACAGATGTATGCCGGCGGCATCGGCAAGGTGGGCACCCGGATGGGTACTGGCCTGGCGATGGCGGTGGACAATACGGTGAACATGGTCTCGTTGCTGCGCAACATGGAGCAGTTCTTTGCCCGCGAGTCCTGCGGTTTCTGCACCCCATGCCGCGACGGTTTGCCGTGGAGCGTCAAGCTGCTGATGGCCCTGGAAAATGGCGAAGGCCGCGAGGGTGACATCGAAACCCTGCTCGGCCTGGTCGGTTTCCTCGGCCCAGGCAAGACTTTCTGTGCTCACGCACCGGGCGCCGTGGAGCCATTGGGCAGCGCAATCAAATACTTCCGCCCTGAATTCGAAGCCGGCATCGCGCCAACACGCGCGGGCGAACTCACTCAGGTGGTATCACCGACCATGGTCGGTGCGTAGAGCTTTAAAGAAGCGAAGGGTCCGTGCCCTTCGCTTTTCTCATGTGCTGACGCCGCAAAGGCTGTGTAGATGCACATGAATAACAAGATTCCATTAGCCACGCCCGCTGACAACGGGCCAACGAAGAACTTTGAACCATGGCCACTATCCACGTAGACGGCAAAGCGCTCGAAGTCGATGGGGCGGACAACCTGTTACAGGCATGTCTGTCACTCGGCCTCGACATCCCGTATTTCTGCTGGCACCCCGCTCTCGGTAGCGTCGGTGCCTGTCGCCAGTGTGCGGTAAAGCAATACACCGACGAAAACGACACCCGTGGTCGTATCGTCATGTCCTGCATGACCCCAGCCACCGACAACACCTGGATCTCCATCGACGATGAAGAGTCCAAGGCGTTCCGCGCCAGCGTTGTCGAATGGCTGATGACTAACCACCCCCACGACTGCCCGGTCTGTGAGGAAGGCGGTCACTGCCACCTGCAAGACATGACGGTGATGACCGGCCACAACGAGCGCCGCTATCGCTTCACCAAGCGTACCCACCAGAACCAGGACCTCGGCCCGTTCATTTCCCACGAAATGAACCGCTGCATCGCCTGCTACCGCTGCGTGCGCTTCTACAAGGACTACGCCGGCGGCACCGACCTCGGCGTATTCGGCGCCCACGACAACGTGTACTTCGGTCGCGTTGAAGACGGCGTGCTCGAAAGCGAATTCTCCGGCAACCTCACCGAGGTCTGCCCCACCGGTGTGTTCACCGACAAGACCCACTCCGAGCGCTACAACCGCAAGTGGGACATGCAGTTCGCACCTAGCATCTGCCATGGCTGCTCCAGCGGTTGCAACATCTCGCCGGGCGAGCGCTACGGTGAATTGCGCCGTATCGAAAACCGCTTCAACGGTTCGGTCAACCAGTACTTCCTGTGCGACCGTGGCCGCTTCGGCTATGGCTACGTAAACCGCGAAGACCGTCCGCGCCAGCCGCTGCTGGCCGATGGCGCCAAGCTGAGCCTGGACGCCGCGCTGGATAAAGCCGCCGACCTGTTGCGCGGGCGCACTATCGTCGGTATCGGTTCGCCACGCGCCAGCCTCGAAAGCAACTTCGCCTTGCGTGAACTGGTGGGTGCAGAGCATTTCTACAGCGGCATCGAAGCCGGTGAACTGGAGCGCATCCGCCTGGTCCTGCAAGTGCTGAACGACAGCCCGCTGCCAGTGCCGAACATGCGCGACATCGAAGACCACGATGCGATCTTCGTACTTGGTGAAGACCTGACCCAGACCGCTGCACGCATCGCGCTGTCGCTGCGTCAGTCGGTCAAAGGCAAGGCCGAAGAAATGGCCGACGCCATGCGCGTACAGCCTTGGCTTGACGCCGCCGTGAAGAACATCGGCCAGCACGCGCTGAACCCTCTGTTTATCGCTTCCCTGGCTGAAACCAAGCTCGACGACATCGCTGAAGAATGCGTACACGCCGCGCCGGACGACCTGGCGCGCCTCGGTTTCGCCGTGGCCCACGCCCTCGACGCCAGCGCACCCGCCGTTGAAGGCCTGGACGCTGAAGCTGTCGAGTTGGCTCAGCGCATTGCCGACGCCCTGCTGGCGGCCAAGCGCCCGCTGATCATTGCCGGTACCTCGTTGGGTTCCAAGGCGCTGATCGAAGCCGCCGCCAACATCGCCAAGGCCCTTAAGCTGCGCGACAAAAATGGCTCCATCAGCCTGGTGGTGCCGGAAGCCAACAGCCTGGGCTTGGCAATGCTCGGTGGCGAGTCCGTGGACGCGGCGCTGCAAGCGGTGATCGACGGCAACGCCGACGCCATCGTGGTGCTGGAAAACGACCTGTACACCCGCACCGCTGCCGCCAAGGTTGACGCTGCACTGGATGCTGCCAAGGTGCTGATCGTCGCCGACCACCAGAAGACCGCCACCAGCGACCGCGCCGACCTGGTACTGCCAGCCGCCACCTTCGCCGAAGGCGACGGCACCCTGGTCAGCCAGGAAGGCCGCGCCCAGCGCTTCTTCCAGGTGTTCGATCCGAAGTACATGGACGCCAGCATCCTGGTGCACGAAGGCTGGCGCTGGCTGCATGCCCTGCGCGCCACCCTGCTGAACCAGCCGATCGACTGGACCCAACTCGACCACGTGACCGCTGCCACCGCCGCCAGCGCGCCGCAGCTTGCTCGTATCGTCGATGCCGCGCCGTCTGCCGCGTTCCGCATCAAGGGCCTGAAACTGGCACGTGAGCCGCTGCGTTACTCCGGTCGTACCGCCATGCGTGCTGACATCAGCGTGCACGAGCCACGTACCCCGCAAGACAACGACACCGCGTTTGCCTTCTCCATGGAAGGTTATTCGGGTTCGGCCGAACCCCGTCAGCAGGTGCCGTTTGCCTGGTCGCCGGGCTGGAACTCGCCGCAAGCCTGGAACAAGTTCCAGGACGAAGTCGGTGGTCACATCCGCGCTGGCGACCCGGGCACTCGCCTGATCGAAACCAGCGGTGACTCGCTGAACTGGTTCGCTGCGGTACCGCGTCCGTTCAACCCGGCGCCGGGCACCTGGCAAGTCGTGCCGTTCTTCCACCTGTTCGGCAGCGAAGAAACTTCTTCCAAGGCCGCGCCGGTTCAAGAGCGCATTCCCGCCGCCTATGTGTCCGTGGCCAAGTCCGAAGCCGACCGCCTGGGCGTCAACGACGGTGCCTTGCTCAGCCTCAACGTGGCCGGCCAGACCTTGCGTCTGCCGCTGCGTATCAACGATGAGTTGGGTGCCGGCCTGGTTGCACTGCCTAAAGGCATCGCCGGTATTCCGCCAGCCATTTTCGGCAAAACCGTTGACGGTCTGCAGGAGGCAGCGCAATGACTTGGTTCACGCCGGAAGTAATTGACGTGATCATCTCGGTGGTCAAGGCCATCGTGATCCTGTTGGCCGTGGTCGTCGCGGGCGCCCTGCTCAGCTTCGTCGAACGTCGCCTGCTGGGCTGGTGGCAGGACCGTTACGGTCCGAACCGCGTTGGCCCGTTCGGCATGTTCCAGATCGCTGCCGACATGCTGAAAATGTTCTTCAAGGAAGACTGGACCCCGCCGTTTGCCGACAAGGTGATCTTCACCCTGGCACCGGTGGTAGCCATGAGCGCCTTGCTGATTGCGTTTGCGATCATCCCGATCACCCCGACCTGGGGCGTGGCGGACCTGAACATCGGTTTGCTGTTCTTCTTCGCCATGGCCGGTTTGTCGGTATACGCGGTGCTGTTCGCCGGTTGGTCGAGCAACAACAAGTTCGCCCTGCTGGGCAGCTTGCGTGCCTCGGCCCAAACCGTATCCTATGAAGTGTTCATGGGGTTGGCACTGATGGGCATCGTGGTGCAGGTTGGCTCGTTCAACATGCGCGACATCGTCGAGTACCAGGCGCAGAACCTGTGGTTCATCATTCCGCAGTTCTTCGGCTTCTGCACCTTCTTCATCGCTGGCGTGGCCGTGACTCACCGTCACCCCTTCGACCAGCCGGAAGCGGAACAGGAACTGGCCGACGGTTACCACATTGAATATGCCGGCATGAAGTGGGGCATGTTCTTCGTCGGTGAGTACATCGGCATCATCTTGATCTCGGCCCTGCTGGTCACGCTGTTCTTCGGCGGCTGGCACGGTCCGTTCGGCATCCTGCCGCAGTTGGCCTTCTTCTGGTTCTTCCTGAAGACCGCGTTCTTCATCATGCTGTTCATCCTGCTGCGCGCCTCGATTCCGCGCCCGCGCTATGACCAGGTGATGGATTTCAGCTGGAGATTCTGCCTGCCGCTGACCCTGATCAATTTGCTGGTGACGGCTGCCGTCGTGTTGTTGAACACGCCCGCTGCCGCGGTTCAGTGAGGATTTGACCCATGTTCAAATATATTGGCGACATCGTTAAGGGTACCGGTACCCAGTTGCGAAGCCTGGTGATGGTGTTCGGTCACGGCTTTCGCAAACGCGACACCCTGCAATACCCCGAAGAAGCGGTGTACCTGCCGCCGCGCTATCGCGGCCGCATCGTACTGACCCGCGACCCCGACGGCGAAGAGCGTTGCGTAGCCTGCAACCTGTGCGCCGTGGCGTGCCCGGTGGGTTGCATTTCCCTGCAGAAAGCTGAAACCGAAGATGGTCGCTGGTACCCGGACTTCTTCCGCATCAACTTCTCGCGCTGCATTTTCTGCGGCCTCTGCGAGGAAGCTTGCCCGACCACCGCGATCCAGCTGACGCCGGATTTCGAGATGGCCGAGTTCAAACGTCAGGACCTGGTGTACGAGAAAGAAGATCTTTTGATCTCTGGTCCCGGTAAAAACCCTGATTACAACTTCTATCGTGTTGCAGGTATGGCCGTTGCCGGTAAGCCAAAAGGCGCCGCACAAAACGAAGCCGAGCCGATCAACGTGAAGAGCTTGCTGCCTTAAGGAAGAAAGATGGAATTCGCTTTCTATTTCGCATCGGGTATTGCAGTGGTGTCCACGCTTCGCGTGATCACCAACACTAACCCCGTGCACGCCCTGCTCTACCTGATCATTTCGCTGATCGCCGTGGCCATGACCTTTTTCAGCCTCGGCGCACCGTTCGCCGGTGTGCTGGAAGTGATCGCCTACGCCGGCGCCATCATGGTGCTGTTCGTGTTTGTGGTGATGATGCTCAACCTGGGGCCGGCTTCGGTCGCCCAGGAGCGCGTCTGGCTCAAGCCCGGCATCTGGCTCGGCCCGGTTGTCCTCGCAGCCCTGCTGCTGGGTGAACTGCTGTATGTGCTGTTCGCTCACCAGAGCGGCCAGGCCATCGGCCACACCACCGTAGACGCGAAAGCCGTGGGCATCAGCCTGTTCGGCCCGTACCTGCTGGTGGTCGAACTGGCTTCGATGCTGCTGCTCGCCGCAGCCATCACTGCCTTCCACTTGGGCCGCAACGAAGCCAAGGAGCAATGACGATGCCTGCTATCCCTTTGGAGCATGGTCTGGCGGTCGCCGGCATCCTGTTCTGCCTTGGCCTGGTCGGCCTGATGGTTCGCCGTAACATTCTGTTCGTGTTGATGAGCCTGGAAATCATGATGAACGCTGCGGCACTGGCGTTCATCGTGGCAGGCGCACGTTGGGGCCAGCCGGATGGGCAAGTGATGTTCATCCTGGTGATCAGCCTGGCAGCCGCCGAAGCCAGTATTGGCCTGGCGATCCTGCTGCAGCTGTATCGTCGCTTCCACACGCTTGATATCGACGCTGCCAGTGAGATGCGCGGATGAACATGATCTTTCTGACTTTCGTATTCCCCCTGATCGGTTTCCTGCTGCTGTCGTTCTCTCGCGGGCGCTGGTCGGAGAACCTCTCGGCCCTGATCGGCGTGGGCTCCATCGGCCTGTCGGCCATCGTGGCCGCCTACGTCATCTGGCAATTCAACGTGGCGCCGCCCGAAGGTGGTCACTACACCCTGGTGCTGTGGCAGTGGATGGCGGTCGAGGGCTTCAAGCCCAACTTCGCCCTCTACATCGACGGCCTGTCGATCACCATGCTCGGCGTGGTGGTGGGTGTGGGCTTCCTGATCCACCTGTTCGCGTCCTGGTACATGCGCGGTGAAGCGGGCTACTCGCGCTTCTTCTCGTACACCAACCTGTTTATCGCCAGCATGCTGTTCCTGGTGCTGGGCGATAACCTGTTGTTCCTGTACTTCGGCTGGGAAGGCGTGGGCCTGTGCTCGTACCTGTTGATCGGTTTCTACTACAGCAATCGCAACAACGGTAACGCAGCACTCAAGGCGTTTATCGTCACCCGCATCGGCGACGTGTTCATGGCCATCGGCCTGTTCATCCTGTTCCAACAGGTGGGCACGCTGAACATCCAGGAACTGCTGGTGCTGGCACCGCAGAAATTCCAGGTCGGCGACTTCTGGATCACCCTGGCTACCCTGATGCTGCTGGGTGGCGCCGTGGGTAAATCTGCGCAACTGCCGCTGCAAACCTGGCTGGCGGATGCAATGGCCGGTCCTACCCCGGTATCGGCACTGATCCACGCCGCCACCATGGTAACCGCCGGTGTCTACCTGATCGCCCGTACCCACGGCCTGTTCACCCTGGCGCCGGACATCCTGCACCTGGTGGGTATCGTCGGCGGCGTGACCCTGGTACTGGCCGGCTTCGCCGCGCTGGTGCAGACCGACATCAAGCGTATCCTCGCCTACTCGACCATGAGCCAGATCGGCTACATGTTCCTGGCCCTGGGCGTCGGCGCCTGGGACGCGGCGATCTTCCACCTGATGACCCACGCGTTCTTCAAGGCCCTGCTGTTCCTCGCCTCCGGCGCCGTGATCGTGGCCTGCCACCACGAGCAGAACATCTTCAAGATGGGCGGCCTGTGGAAGAAATTGCCACTGGCGTACGCCAGCTTCATCGTCGGTGGTGCCGCCCTGGCGGCCCTGCCGCTGGTAACCGCAGGCTTCTACTCCAAGGACGAAATCCTCTGGGAAGCTTTCGCCAGCGGTAACCAGAACCTGCTGTACGCAGGCCTGGTAGGTGCGTTCATGACCTCGCTGTACACCTTCCGCCTGATCTTCATCACCTTCCACGGTGAAGCCAAGACCGAAGCGCACGCAGGCCACGGCATCTCCCATTGGTTGCCACTGTCGGTGCTGATCATCCTGTCGACCTTCGTCGGTGCGATGATCACCCCGCCACTGCACGGTGTATTGCCACAAAGCGTCGGCCATGCCGGCGGCGAAGCCCAGCACAGCCTGGAAATCGCCTCGGGCGCCATCGCCATCGCCGGTATCCTGCTGGCGGCTCTGCTGTTCCTCGGCAAGCGTCGCTTCGTGACTGCCGTGGCCAACAGTGGCATTGGTCGCTTCCTGTCGGCCTGGTGGTTCGCTGCCTGGGGCTTCGATTGGATCTACGACAAACTGTTCGTCAAACCTTACCTTGCGATCAGCCACGTGCTGCGCAAAGACCCGCTCGACCAGACCATCGGTTTGATCCCGCGTGCCGCCAAGGCCGGTCACACCGCCCTGAGCCGCAGCGAGACCGGCCAATTGCGTTGGTATGCAGCGTCCATGGCGGCGGGTGCCGTTCTGGTGATCGGCGCCATCGTCGTGGTAGCGGTCTGACTATGTTTAAGTGCACTGCGTACTTTGCGAACTTGCGAAAGGAAACGAGCCCGTCATGATTCTGCCCTGGCTAATCCTGATCCCCTTTATCGGCGGCCTGCTCTGCTGGATGGGTGAACGCTTCGGCGCCACCCTCCCCCGCTGGATTGCGTTGCTGACCATGTCCCTGGAACTCGCGCTCGGCCTCTGGCTGTGGGCCCATGGTGACTATTCATTCGCTCCGGCACCGGGCGTCGATCCCACCTTCGCGCTTGAATTCAAGCACGTGTGGATCCAGCGCTTCGGCATCAACGTGCACCTGGCCCTCGACGGCCTGTCGCTGTTGATGATCCTGCTGACCGGCCTGCTGGGTATCCTCTCGGTACTCTGCTCCTGGAAAGAGATCCAGCGTCACGTGGGCTTCTTCCACCTGAACCTGATGTGGATCCTGGGCGGCGTTGTCGGCGTGTTCCTGGCGCTGGACCTGTTCATGTTCTTCTTCTTCTGGGAAATGATGCTGGTGCCGATGTACTTCCTCATCGCGCTCTGGGGTCACAGTTCTTCGGACGGCAAGAAAACCCGGATCTACGCGGCGACCAAGTTCTTCATCTTCACTCAGGCTTCCGGCCTGATCATGTTGGTGGCGATCCTGGGCTTGGTACTGGTGAACTTCAACAACACCGGCGTGATTACCTTCAACTACGCCGATCTGTTGAAGACCAAGATGTCGTTGACCACCGAGTACGTGCTGATGCTGGGCTTCTTCATCGCCTTCGCGGTGAAGCTGCCGGTGGTGCCGTTCCACTCCTGGTTGCCTGACGCTCACGCCCAGGCGCCGACTGCCGGTTCCGTGGACCTGGCCGGTATCCTGTTGAAGACCGCTGCCTACGGCCTGCTGCGTTTCGCCCTGCCGCTGTTCCCGAATGCTTCGGCCGAATTCGCGCCGATTGCCATGACCCTGGGTCTGATCGGGATTTTCTACGGTGCGTTCCTGGCCTTCGCCCAAACCGACATCAAGCGCCTGATTGCCTTCTCGTCCGTTTCCCACATGGGTTTCGTACTGATCGGCATCTACTCCGGCAGCCAGCTGGCGTTGCAAGGCGCAGTGATCCAGATGTTGGCCCACGGTGTTTCTGCCGCTGCGCTGTTTATCCTGAGTGGCCAGCTGTACGAGCGCCTGCACACCCGTGACATGCGTGAAATGGGTGGCGTGTGGTCGCGCATCGCTTACCTGCCGGCGATCAGCCTGTTCTTTGCCGCCGCCTCGCTGGGCTTGCCGGGTACCGGTAACTTCATCGGCGAGTTCCTGATCCTGATGGGTGCCTTTGTGCAGACGCCGTGGATCAGCGCCATCGCCACCTCCGGCCTGGTGTTCGGTTCGGTCTACTCGCTGATCATGATCCACCGCGCCTATTTCGGCCCGGCCAAGTCCGACACCGTCCTGCAAGGGATGGATGCGCGCGAACTGATCATGGTGCTCGGCCTTGCGGTGTTGCTGATCTTCATCGGCGTGTACCCGCAACCGTTCCTGGACACTTCTGCCGCAACGATGCATGGCGTGCAGCAGTGGTTCGGCACCGCCTTCTCTCAACTCGCTTCGGCCCGGTAAGAGCGCTATGGAATTCACGATCCAACACTTTATCGCGCTTGCGCCGCTGCTGATTACCAGCCTCACCATCGTAGTGGTGATGCTGGCAATCGCCTGGCGCCGCAATCACTCGCAAACGTTCCTGCTGTCCTGCGCCGGGTTGAACCTGGCCCTGCTGTCGATCATCCCGGCCCTCAAGGTCGCGCCACTGGCAGTCACGCCATTGATGATGGTCGATGACTTCGCGCTGCTGTACATCGCTCTGATCCTGGTGGCGACCCTGGCCTGCGTCACCCTCGCCCACGCCTACCTCGGCGAAGGCGGCACCGGCTACCCGGGCAACCGCGAAGAGCTGTACCTGCTGATCCTGCTGGCTGCGGCCGGCGGTATCGTGCTGGTCAGCGCGCAGCACCTGGCGGGCCTGTTCATCGGCCTGGAACTGCTGTCGATCCCGACCTACGGCCTGGTGGCCTACGCCTTCTTCAACAAGCGCTCCCTGGAAGCCGGCATCAAGTACATGGTGCTGTCGGCCGCCGGTTCCGCGTTCCTGTTGTTCGGTATGGCCCTGCTCTACGCCGAAGCCGGCAGCCTGAGCTTCACCGGTATCGGCCACGCGCTGGCCGCCACCAACAGCCCGGCGCCGATTGCCCAACTGGGCCTGGCGATGATGCTGATCGGCCTGGCGTTCAAGCTGTCGCTGGTGCCGTTCCACCTGTGGACCCCGGACGTGTACGAAGGCGCCCCGGCGCCGGTGGCCGCGTTCCTGGCGACTGCGTCGAAAGTGGCCGTGTTTGCAGTGATGGTGCGTCTGTTCCAGATCTCCCCTGCCGCCAACACCGGCGTGCTGAGCAACGTGCTGACGGTGATCGCCATTGCGTCGATCCTGTTCGGTAACCTGCTGGCCCTGACCCAGAACAACCTCAAGCGCCTGCTGGGTTATTCGTCCATCGCCCACTTCGGCTACCTGCTGATCGCCCTGGTGGCGAGCAAAGGCCTGGCTGTAGAAGCCATCGGCGTGTACTTGGTCACCTACGTGATCACCAGCCTGGGTGCGTTCGGCGTCATCACCTTGATGTCGTCGCCGTACAAAGGCCGTGACGCCGACGCCCTGTACGAATACCGCGGCCTGTTCTGGCGCCGTCCGTACCTGACCGCCGTGCTCACCGTGATGATGCTGTCGTTGGCCGGTATTCCGCTGACAGCGGGCTTTATCGGCAAGTTCTACATCGTCGCGACCGGTGTCGAAGCCCACGAATGGTGGCTGGTTGCCTCGCTGGTACTGGGCAGCGCCATCGGCGTGTTCTACTACCTGCGCGTGATGGTCACCCTGTACCTGATCGAGCCAAACCTGCGCCGTGTGGATGCCGAGCTGCATTGGGAACAGAAGGCAGGCGGCGTCATGCTGCTGGCTATCGCCCTGCTCGCGTTCTTCCTGGGCGTGTACCCACAACCGTTGCTCACCCTGGTGCAGCACGCGGTGCTGGGCGTTTGATCGTTTAGGTTGATGCAGTAAACAGAACGGCGCCTTTGGGCGCCGTTTTGCATTTCCCAGAAACTTGCTTTTCCCTCCTCGACTCGCTGAATTTTCCTCCTCGATCTACCTCTTCATCTGGCATCTACCCGCTGAAGCCGGCCGTATGGTGTCTGCGTTTTAAGAAAGTTCCCACAGCAAGGTCACTTGACCCAACGCGGGTGGGCCACCAAACTCTACGCAGGCAACGTACAGAACATGGATGCTCTATTTATCGAACTGCCGGCATTCGAGCGGTATCGCAAAGACTATCTGAGTGACGAGCTTTTCCAGGGTTTTCAACAGGAGTTAATGAAAAACCCCGAAGCAGGAGACGTGATCGAAGGGACGGGCGGGTTGAGGAAGGTTCGCTTCATCGATGAACGACGAAACAAAGGCAAGCGCGGTGGCCTGCGGGTCATTTATTACTGGTGGTCAGGCGGTACGCAATTCTGGTTATTCACCTTGTACGGCAAACACGAACAAAACGACCTGGCACCGCAACACAAGAAAGCCCTTAAACACATGCTGGACAGGGAAATCAAAGCGAGAATGCACGATGAAACGTGACATCTTTTCCGAACTGGTCGAAGGCTTCGACGCCTTGGCCGATGAACGCCAGGGTAAAATCACCCTGCGCAACCACAAAGTGCACCTCAACAAGCTGGCGCCGCTTACCGCAGACGAGGTGATCGCTGTGCGCCAGCAACTCAACCTCTCCCGGTCGGTATTCGCCATGTATCTGCGTACCAACACCCGCACCCTGGAGAACTGGGAACAAGGCCGGGCCAAACCCAACGCCCAGGCCGTCACCCTGATCCGCCTGGTGGCGCGCTTTCCGGAAACCGTGGCGCAACTGGCCGCACTGGGCTGACCTGCAAACCGAAAAAAAACGCCCCGGCAGTTCGGGGCGTTTTTTCAGTGCAACAGCGTCAGAACGCGATACCCACCTTGAAACCATACTCATCACGCTTGAGCTTGGTGTTATCGGCCACATAGGAGTCGTCGTCGAGCTTGTACTCGGTACGCGTGTAGTACAAGCCCGCCATCACTGGCAGGTCGCCCTTCTGGTTCATCAGCAGGCTGACTTCGGCGTAAGGGTTGGTGCGGTCCTTGAGGTCCACGCTGTCGCTGCCAACACCGTCAACCTTGAGTTTGGCGCGGCCGTCGATGGTGTGACGGGCGCCGGCTTCAACGCGCAGGGTCATGTCATCGAACTGGTGGTTGTAGCCCAGGGCTGCCTTGGCAAACGGCGACTTGTTGGTGAGCTTCATGTCGTAGCCATTGGTGTCCGGCTCGTAGCGGGTCCAGGTGTAGCCACCGCCCACGATCACATCGACGAAGTTGCGCGCATCCAGCGCGGCACGCCAGCCGAGGTCGAGGTCGGCCTGGCCTTCCTTGAGCTTGTTATCGCTCTTCTCGCCGTACTTGGCTTCGATACCGGCCTGGTAAATGAAGCCGGATTCGGCGGTGAGCTTGTTGCCGAAGTTATAGAACAGGCCGGCTTCGGGCATGTGGTCCTTGTCGCTTTCACTACCGCCTTCAAGTTTGAAGTCGTTGTAGCTGCCCATGATCCCGAACGTGGAAATCGGGTCGGTGGAAGGTGCTGCGAACACCACGCCAGGCGCGGCCACCAGGGCCAGCAACGAGGTGTTCTTGAGGAATTTTCCGAATAGTTTGGACATCGTTTTACATCTCCATTTTAAGGTGGGCAAAGTATTCAGGAATCGGTTCGAACCTTGGCGTTTGCAAAAAGTTCGAACTGATTTGCACCAAAATGGAGAAAAAACGGTTCAGCGAAGGCTCTATCTCAATACTCTTCGAGATCGGCCCTGATTAGGTGCTCAACCGCTTCGCGAAGTTGCGGCTGAGCCGGCAAACAAATGCCGAAGGTGTCGCGCAATAACGTCAGCAACTCATCAGCACTCTCCAGCTTGCGCTTCTCGCTGGGCCGGTCCAGGTAATGAACCGCATAGCGGGCGTTGGCCAACGTATGGCGCCTGCCAGGCGCAAGCAACGCGGCTTTCAACTGCCCTACAAACGGGGAGCCTGGGTGCGTGGAGACGTACCAGTTGCCGATTTCATAGTCGATGTCGGCCTGGGTTTGCAGATCGAACACGTACAGGCCACGCCACTCCTCGCCCACCTGCGCCCACAGCGTGTAGCTGCCGTGTTTGAGCGTCAGGCGATAAGGCTCATGAGCGGTGGCCTGGGGTGCGTCGTTGTCCAGTTGCAACGGGCTGCTGGGCACCATGCCGCCAAAACCGACATCGGTGATATAGCGCACGCCGTCGAGGGTCACCAGGCTCAAGCGATGGGTTCGCCCAGTGTGGGCGTCTGGTGGGCCGCCGATCACCACACGCCCGGTGATGCCACGGGCCTCGAAGCCCAGTTCCTGCAAGAGTGCCAGGAACAGCTGGTTCAACTCGTAGCAATAGCCGCCGCGCCCCTCGTGCAGCACCTTGCGCTCAACGCTGGGCAGGTCGATGGGTACCGGTGCATGCATCAAGGTCGACAGGCTTTCAAAGGCAAAGCTGCACACATGGCGCAGTTGCAAGTCTCGCAGGGTTTGCAGGGTGGGCGGCGGTGGCGATGCATAGCCCAGGCGTTGCAGGTACAGGCGGCTATCGGTGAGTGTGTGCATGGCGCGATCCTTGGGCGCAGGGCAAGAGCGTCACTATGCCGCGCCTCTGCCTGCGTTGTCATTTTGAATGAACCTTTTGGAGCGCCGGCCTATCCATCTATAACAAGATTGGGAGGCAGCATGAGTACCGCAAAAATCTACACCGTCCACTATCAGCTACACGGTAAACCCAAGTCTTTCGTGGTGCGCGCCGAAGTGATGAACAACGCCGAGGCCTGGCATTGGGCGGCCGTCGATGCCGACATTGCCCATGTCAGCCGCATCGGCCGCGTAGGTCACGAACAGGTGAAAAAGACCACCCGGCCCTGGGCGGAAAAATACGGTATCAGCGACGTCAGCTGGTCGCCGCCCAGGTAAACAAAGCCCCGCACAACGGCGGGGCTCGGTTCATTGCTTCAAGTCGCCCAACGGATCGTAGGGCGGCTTTTTTTTCGCTGTCTCGTCGTCCTTTTTGTCCAACGGCGCAATAGCCGGGCCGATGGGATCGACCTGTGGGTCGGCTACATCCGGCGAGTCCGGGTCGAAGCCCAGTTCATCCTTGCCACTGGCGTGTTCGTTGGAAGAGGGACCATCGGTAGGTTTGTTCATCATATTCTCCTGCTAAAGCGGGCGGGCTCTGTCGTGGAGGTTTTCCAGGTCTTCTTCGACGCGCTCGACATCGTTGTCCGGACCACGCTCTTTGGGATCGTTGGGGCGCAACGCATCGTTATCACGCTCCTCCTCACCCGGCGTACGGTTCGGATCCGATGTACCTGGGGGTGGCTGCTTGTGTTCAGACATGATGACTGACCTCATGAGGGGTTCACCATTTTAGAGAAACCGCCCCGCGCCATCGTTCAACTTCATTACGCCAGGCGTGAGAAGATGACCGCCCTTTTTGGAGACCTGCCCGGATGTTCGAACTCAAACCCTGCGACCCCACTGCCTATCGCCAACAGACCCGCCGTAGCACGTTGATCGTAGCGGCGCTGTTCCTGGCCTTGGCCATGCTGCTGTCGAGCCTGGCGGTGATGCTGTTCGGTGAGCCTGGCGGTGACAATTTTCGCTTCAACGTCGGCGGCGTCTTCGCCGGCGTGTTGATCACGGTCGCGCTGGTGCGTGGCCCGTTCTGGAGCCAGGCCTGGTTGGCGCCAGCGGTGTATGGCTGGCAACTCAAGCGCAGCCTGATGAGCGTGACCAATGTCATGCACAAGGTCACCGAGCGGGTGCAGGCCAACGACCCGGCAGCCATCAAGCTGTTGCGCTTCTATCACTTGGGGCTGACGCAGATGCACGAGCTGGACGCCAACTCCAGCGCCCAGGCGCAACTGGTCGGCGAAATCGAAGCACACGAGGCGAAGATGCACGCACTGGGGATCGACACCGAACAAACCCGGCTCGATCCCGCGTGGCTGGAAGCGCTCAAAAGCGCTTGAGGGAGCAGGCAAAAAGGCGGTTAAAAAACCAGACTCAGGTCCAGGCGCCCTTCCCTGACAGGCGGACACCAGTAATAGCCACCGGTCAACGGCTTACTGATGCGATACAGGCCATCGACGATCCCATCCTCCAACCCGCTCATACGCCGAAGCTGGGCCTCAAACGCCTCGAAGGAATGCCCGAAGGCGAGAAACATCAACCCAGCCTGGCCATTCTCGGCCCAGGGCATCGAGCGGCGCACCACGAAGGCTTCCGGGGTAAAGCTTTCCTGGGCGGTGCGCTTGGTGTGAGCTGACTCGGGGGCATCGTCGAGCTCTTCATTATCGCTATGGCGGCGGCCAATGATGTGGTCACGCTCCTGGGCAGGCAGCGCGGCGAAACCGTCAAGGTCGTGCTGCCATTGCTGGATCGCGGCGAAGCTGGCGCCGGTGTCGGTCAGCGCGGCTTGCACGGCGGCATCGTCGTGGGGGTTTTCGGTGCCGTCTTCGTAGTCGGTCAGGTCAAAGCCGGTCTTGTAGCGGAAACCTTCAGTCGATTGCACCGGGCGAAACGCCGGAGCCAGCGCTTTTTCCACGGCACGGCTGCGCAGCAACAACTCACCGCGATCCACCCCATGCAACCACACCCACAGCGCCTGCTGAGTCGACGGGTTGTGCGCGCCAGGGCCGCTAACGGCCGGGAATGAGCGCAGCCCTGGGATCTGGGCGCCCAGCGCTTTCACCAGCGGCTCACCGAACCCCACCACGGCCGCCGCATCCGTCAACTGCACCAGCGCGTCCAGCGCAGCGGGCACGGCTTGCAACGAATCCAGGGCAAAAAACAGATGGCGGGCCTGCAAAGGCACCGGTGCGGCAAGAATGCCCGGCTGGTACTGACTCATGTGAACTCCTTCTGAAAAGCCGCGCAGTTTACCCGGCGTACACGACCCTGCGAACAAGAATGCGCGCAAGCCTTGCGTTAGAGCCGCTTGTTGGGTGACTCTCTAGTCATGTTTTGCAACTATTCCAGGGTAGCGACATGACCACCAGCAACCTGCTCGCCCAGCTGTTTCCCACCTCCACCGCGCAGATTCCCGAGCAATTTCGCCTGGCGGCGCCCATTGAACAACGTGAATACCTGGTCGATGGCCAGTTGCAGGTGTGGAACGGCCCGCTCGCCCGCGTGCAAAGCCCCGTGCAACTGAGTGATGAGCGTGTACACATCGGCAGCACGCCGTTGCTGGATGCCGACACCGCCCTCACCGCCCTGGATGCTGCCGTGCGCGCCTACGACCGTGGCCAGGGTGCATGGCCGACGATGCGCGTGGTCGAGCGTATCCAGCACGTCGAAGCGTTTTTGCGGCGCATGCGCGAACAGCGCGATGCGGTAGTCAAGCTGCTGATGTGGGAGATCGGCAAGAACCTCAAGGACTCGCAGAAAGAATTCGACCGTACCTGCGACTACATCACCGACACCATCAATGCCCTCAAGGAACTCGACCGCCGTAGCAGTCGTTTTGAACTGGAGCAGGACACCCTCGGCCAGATCCGCCGCGTCCCCCTAGGCGTGGCGTTGTGCATGGGGCCTTACAACTACCCGTTGAACGAGACCTTCACCACGCTGATCCCGGCCTTGATCATGGGCAATACCGTGGTGTTCAAGCCGGCCAAGCTGGGTGTGCTGTTGATCCGCCCTTTGCTGGAAGCCTTCCGCGACAGCTTCCCGGCCGGGGTGATCAACGTGATCTACGGCAGCGGCCGCGAGACCGTGAGCGCGCTGATGGCCAGCGGCAAGATCGATATCTTTGCATTTATCGGCACCAACAAGGCCGCCAGTGATTTGAAAAAACTGCACCCCAAGCCACACCGTTTGCGTGCTGCGCTGGGCCTGGACGCCAAAAACCCGGGGATCGTGCTGCCCGAAGTGGACCTGGACAATGCGGTGAACGAAGCGGTCACCGGCTCGCTGTCGTTCAACGGCCAGCGTTGCACCGCGTTGAAGATCCTGTTCGTGCATGAAGACGTGGTCGAGCGCTTTATAGAGAAATTCAACGCCAAGCTGGCGACGCTCAAGCCCGGCATGCCGTGGGAGGATGGCGTGGCGCTGACGCCACTGCCGGAAGTGGGCAAGGTCGATTACCTCAGCGAACTGGTGGCCGATGCGGCGCGCCATGGCGCCAAGGTCATGAACCCCGAGGGCGGCAGCAGCCGTGGTTCGTTCTTCTACCCGGCAGTGCTGTACCCGGTGAACCCGCAGATGCGCGTCTACCACGAAGAGCAATTCGGCCCCGTGGTGCCGATCGTGCCCTATCGCGACCTGGAGACCGTGATCGACTACGTGCTGGACTCGGACTTCGGCCAGCAGTTGAGCCTCTTCGGCACCGACCCCGTGGCAGTGGGACGCCTGGTGGACACCTTCGCCAACCAGGTGGGCCGTATCAATATCAACGCCCAATGCCAGCGCGGGCCGGACACCTTCCCCTTCAACGGGCGCAAGAACTCGGCCGAGGGCACGTTGTCGGTGCATGACGCCTTGCGCGTGTTCTCGATCCGCACCTTGGTGGCGACCAAGTTCCAGGAGAGTAACAAGGCGTTGGTCAGCGATATTTTGCGCAACCGCGATTCGAGCTTCCTGACCACCGACTACATCTTCTGAAGCCAACCCCGTTCCAATGTGCAGACAGGTCAGTGTGGGAGCTGGCTTGCCTGCGATGCCAGCACCTCGGTCTTTCAGTCAGGTCGCGGTGATGCTATCGCAGGCAAGCCAGCTCCCACATTTAATCGAGCACATTCATACATTTGAGGCCATTTTAAGACTGATGAACCTGCCCTTCTTTGCCCGGCGCCTGCTGCGCCCCTTGCTCGACCCCTACCGCCGCTTTCGCCATGCCAAGCTGATCCACGCCGCGCGCGTATCGGTGGGTTTGCTGGCAACCATCCTACTGACCACCGGCCTCAACCTGCCCCACGGTGAATGGGCGTCGGTGACCATGCTGATCGTCATCGGCGGGTTGCAGCACCACGGCAATATCGGCAAAAAAGCCGTCGAGCGCGCCTACGGCACCTTGATCGGCGCCAGCGTCGGCTTGCTGCTGGTGGTACAACAGGCTTACTTCGGCCTGCCGTTGCTCACCTATCTGTTGATGTCCGTGGTGTGCGGGTTCTTTTCCTATCACGCCATCGGCAAGGGCGGTTATATCGCGCTGCTGTCGGCGATCACGGTGTTTATCGTCGCCGGCCATGGCGACAACCCGATCTCCGATGGCCTGTGGCGCACCGTCGATATCCTCATCGGCATTGTGCTGGCCCTGGCGTTTTCCTTTGCCTTGCCGTTGTACGCCGTGTATTCGTGGCGCTACAACCTGGCCAGCGCCCTGCGTGACTGCGCGCAGATTTATAGCCGGATCATCAATGGCCAGTCCGTGACTGACGATGAACACCTCAAGCTGCTCAACCGTTTGAATGGGGCGATGGTGCAACTGCGTTCGTTGATGCCGTCGGTGTCCAAGGAAGTGCGGATTTCCATGACTGAACTGGACGCGATCCAGCGGCACCTGCGCCTGTGCATCAGCACCCTGGAGATTCTGGGCAATACCCGGCCGGACCCGCGCGACGAGCAGGCCACGGCGCGGATGCAAGTCATGTTGAAAGCCGAGCATCGGCAAATTCGGGTGCAGTTGGTGGGGATGGCGCGCGCGTTGAAATCGGGGGTGACGGAGCGGTTGGAGCGTACCGGTCACGCCCATGCCAGTGAGCCTGCGCTGGATGCACCGGTGTACAGTGCGCTGGATGGGTATCGCCTGTTGACCCTGCAACTGGCGGCGAACGTCGATCAGATGCGTCAACGGCTTGGCAAAAGTGCCGCACGCTGGAAGATTTAGCGACAGCTGGAGAGCAGCTTTACGTACATCGACACATTCGCACTTTCTCTTACATATTTTTCACGTTTTATTCACAAGCCGAGACGTAGTGTGAAGCCTCATCCGTTACAAACGTTGCATATCAAGCCCGCCGCCCCAGCGGGCTTTTTTTTACCTGTTTTTTGGCTCCGAAAAAAGGGCCAACCTCTGTAGCAGCGAGCTTGCTCGCGAAGAACGCAATGACGCCGCGGTTAGCCAGAATGCTCGCGTTATCGTTGACGTTTTTCGCGAGCAAGCTCGCTCCTACAGGGCGTGGTGTTCGCGTAGGGCGCGCTGGGTTTCCAGCACCTTGGCCAGTGCCGTTTCGGCTTCCTGGCTTTGCTGCGGCACCCGAATCGCCGCCGACACCAGCGTGATCAGCTTGGCCATCACCTCGGCATCCGTGGCCGGGCGGCCCAGGCTCATGGAGTTCATCAGCAGGCGCAGTTCGGTGCCGGCCATGACCCCGGAAATGGCCTTGAGGGCAAATTGCAGGCGCACCCCCAGTTCATTACGTGGCAAATCCGGCAGGGCCAGGGCGAAGGCTTCGAAGAAACGCTGGAACACCGGCTGGTAATGGACCTTGAGGTATTCCTGGATAAACGGCGAGGTGTCGCTGTAGACCCGGCCCAGGAAGCGAATGAACGAACGCCCTTCCCCGCTGGCCGGGTCGCTGCGCTCCAGGCCCATGGCCGGGGCAAACAGCACGCCCAGGAGTGTGTCGCAATCGAGCGGGCCATCGGATTCGGCTTCACAGCGCGCCAGGAGTTCCAGGCGTTGCTCGTTGAGGGGCTCCAGGCGCTGCATCAGCAAGGTTTTCATCAGGGAGTCCTTGTCCCCGAAGTGGTAGTTCACCGCCGCCAGGTTGACCTGGGCACGCTCGGTTATCTGCCGTAGCAACACGGCGTCATAGCCGTACTTGATGAAAAGAGCCTCTGTCGCATCCAGCAGTCGAGTCTTGGTAACGTTTGGAGCGCTGAGTTTCTTCGCGACCATATGGGTTCCACGGCGGAAATATTGTTTTAAAAAATAATTTGATTTTTTATACCGGGGCGGCCCGTCGAAATCAAGTAGTGACACTCCGCCATATCGTGCAAAGCCCTTATATCCGGGCTTTTGAGGCAAATCGTAGAGTTTTTACCCACCTCTTACACCCGCTGAGAAAATCGTTTCAACCGGTAAAACCGCTCTACCTCGACGGCTGGCGAAGCGTCAGGAAGGCAGTTACTATTCAAACAATATTTTAAAAACAAGAAATAAAACCAGTCCGTGACGGCTACAGGCAGCTTCTGAACTTGTTACAAGGAGTTTCGGGGAGCAAGGCGGTACCGTCGAGACTGCAGGCGTAGTCATGATGACACAGACCCCCGCGCAACCCGGCTTGATTTCCCTGCAAGGCATCGGTAAGCGCTATCAGCTCGCCGGGCAAGAATTGAGCATTCTCAATGACGTGTGCCTGTCCATCGCCAGCGGTGACAGCTGCGGCATTCTCGGTGCCTCTGGCTCCGGCAAAAGCACCCTGCTCAATATCCTCGGCCTGCTGGACCTGCCCAACTGCGGCCAGTACCACTTTGCCGGCCACGATATTTTCAACGCCACCCCCGATGAGCTGGCGGCGATCCGCAACCAGCAGATCGGTTTCGTGTTCCAGAGCTTCAACCTGCTGCCACGCCTCAGTGCCCTGGACAACGTCGCGCTGCCCTTGAGTTATCGAGGCGTGTCGCGGCATGAATCGGTGGAACACGCCCAGCGCATGCTCGCACAAGTCGGCCTCGCCGAACGCGCCCAACATCGCCCCGCCGACCTCTCCGGTGGGCAGCGCCAACGTGTGGCCATTGCCCGCGCCTTGGTCGGCAAGCCCTCGGTGATCCTGGCCGACGAACCCACCGGCAACCTCGACAGCACTACCGCCCAAGAGATCATGGACCTGCTGTTGAACCTCAACCGCGAGCAACAGGTGACGCTGATCATCGTCACCCACGACCCCCACATTGCCGAGCGCCTGGAGCGCAAGATCCTGGTGCGCAACGGCGTGGTGCATGAGGCTGGGCGCCCATGAGCCTGCGGGTCGAGCAGAGCCTCAGCCAACTGCTGCATGAAGCCTTTATCAGCCTGCGTACCCTGGGCAAGCGTTCGATCCTGGCGCTCTTGGGGATCGTCATCGGCAGTTCCTCGGTGGTGGCGCTGATCAATATCGGCCACAACGCGGCGGTGGATGCGGCGATGATTTTCAAGGACATGGGTACCGATACCCTCATCGCCCAGTTCCCGCCCAAGGGCAGCAGCAATGTGCCGATGCGCACCCAGCTCGATCTGGATGCGGTACGGCGGGCAGTGCCGGGCATTGCCCATATCGGCGCGCTCAGCCTGTTCAGCGGGCCCATTGTGTTTCATGGGCGGACCGCCAATGCCAACTTTGTCGGCAGTACTGCGGATATCCAGGACGCCATGCGCCTGGCGCTGCGTGAGGGGCGCTTCTTGTCACCCTTCGACGCCAACGAAACCTACGGAGTGATCGGCGACCAACTCGCCCAGGCCCTTGGCGCGCCAGGTGACCCGCTGCAACTGGGCGACCGTGTGCGTATCAACGATTACCTGTTTCTGGTGGTGGGTATCCTGCACAACCAGCCCAGGGCCATGCTGATGCCGGTGCAAGCCAACGAATCGTTGTTTATTCCCGCCGAGGGCATGCGCCGCATCTACGCCAACCCGCAGATCAACAACCTGATCATTCGCGCAGCGCCGGGACAGGACATGGAACGTATCGCCAGGGACGCCGCCACCGCGCTGCAACCCCAGCTCAGCGACCATAGCGTCGACATCACGGTGCCCCAGCAAATGATCGATGGCATGACCCGCCAAAGCCGCACCTTTGCCTATCTACTCCTGGCCCTCGGCGCGATCTCCCTGGTGGGCGGCGGTGTCGGGGTGATGAACGTGATGCTGATGAACGTCTCGGAACGTCGCCGTGAGATCGGCATCCGCATGGCCCTGGGCGCGCGCCAGCGGGATATCCGCAACCTGTTTTTGCTCGAAGCGGTCACTCTCACCGCCGTGGGTGCGCTGTGCGGCGCAGTCCTGGGCATGACCGCTGCCTGGCTGTATGCGTGGCTGTCGGGCTGGGCCTTTGCGTTGGCAGTGGCTGCCCTGCCCCTGGGCGTGGGCAGCACGTTGCTGGTGGGTTTGTTCTTTGGCATTTACCCGGCGGTGTCGGCCTCACGCTTGCAGCCGGTCGAGGCCCTGCGCGATGAATAAGTACATGGCACTGCTCATGCTGACCAGCCTGCCGGGCATGGCCGCCGACGTAGTGATCAACCCTCAGGCACCCAGCACTACCCGCAGCGGCTACGAGCGTAGCGTCTCGCTGAATGCCCAGGCCACCACCATGACCCTGGGGGACGCGGTGTACCTGGGCCTGCGTAATAACCCGGCGATCCGCAGCGCCTACCTGCAACGGGTGGCGCAGAAATTCGACCTGCGCGTGGCCGAAGACGTGTTCAACCCCAAACTCACCCTCAACAGCTATTACCGCAGCACCCGTGGCTCCCAAGACAATGCGCGCAACGCCAACGTCGCGCCCACCAGCAGCCTGCTCGGCGAATACGGCACGCGCTTGAGCATGGCCTGGACCCAGCAGTTGAACAACGCCAACCGCGCCGGCCGCTACCGCAGCGACGGCCTGGACCTTGCGATCATCCAACCGCTGATGCGCGGGGCCGGCTGGGATGCCACCACCGCACCGCTGCGCCTGTCGCGCCTGGCCGAGCAGGCCAACCGCCTGAACCTCAAGGCCACCGTGGCGCAGACCATCAGCCAGATCATCGCCACCTACCGCGAATTGTTGCGCGCCCAGGAACAGTTGGTGATCGTCCAGGAAGCGCTCAAACGCTCCAATACTTTACTGGAGGTGAACAAAGCGCTGATCAGCGCCGGGCGCATGGCCGAATTCGAGATCGTGCAGACCGAAGCCGATATCGCCACCCAGCAATTAGGCGTGGAAGAAGCGCGCAACCAACTCGACACCAGCCGCCTGGCGTTGCTGCGCCTGCTGGCCCTGGACTTGTCGACACCGGTGCGCGCCACCGAGGCACTGGAAGCCACCCCCATGGAGATCGATAAGCGGCAGGCCTTCAACCTCGCGCAAAACCAGCAACCGGAATACCTCGCTGCCCTGCTCGGTAGCCAACAGGCCGACCTCGACCTGGTGATCGCCAAGGATTCCGGGCGCTGGCAGGTGGACCTGGTCGCCGGCGCCAACCAGATACGCGCCGCCACCGATAACGACAACGGCCATAACAATAACCGCACCTGGGACAGTTACGCCGGGGTGCAAGTGCAAATCCCTATTGGCGATATCAGCACGCGCCAGGCCGAAGTGCGTGCACGGGTAAATGTAGAAGACCAGGAAATCCGCATTACCGACGCCCGCCAGGAGCTGGAGCGCAACGTCAACAATGTGGTGCGCGACCTTGGCACCCGCTGGCGCCAATATGAAATATCCAAGCGCGCCGTGGAGTTGTCGCGGCGCAAGATCGAGATCGAGCGGGAAAAGCTCAGCGCCGGGCGCTCCACCAACTTTCAGGTGCTGAGCTTCGAGACCGACCTGCGCAACACCGAAAACGCCCAGCTCAATGCGCTGATCGCTTATTTGAACGCCCAGACTCAGCTTGACCTGACCCTGGGCATGACGCTGGAAAGTTGGGAAATTGCCCTTAATGACTACTAATAAAAAATCCCTGCTGGCCGTTGCCTTGTTCCTGCTGTTGGCCGGCGCGGCCGGCGCCCTGCTCAGTCAACGCAGCGGGGCTGAGCAGGCGGGTACAGGCGAACAGTGGCTGGCCGTAAAGCCCGACCCGTTGGTGCACCAGATCGGGCTGGTGGGCAAGATCGAGCCTGACACCACCGTCGTCCTGACGGCGCCATTCGACGGCAATGTGCTGGCCAACCTGGTCGAACAAGGCCAGCGCGTTGAGGCCGGCCAAGTCCTGTTGCGCATGGACCCGGCGACGCTTGAAGTACAGCTGCGCGACGCCCTCTCCGCGCAACTCAAGGCCCGACGCACCGTGCAGGAAATGCAGGACTGGGGCAGCAGCCCCACCGTCAGCCGCGCCCGTCGCAGTTTACGCACCGCTGAAATGACCGCGGGCAACACCCAACGCAAACTTACCGAGAGCGAAAACCTGTTCAAACGCGGCATCATCCCTCGTAACGAACTTGACGACCTCAAGCAGCAAACCCAGCAACAGCAATTGGACTTGGCGGCGGCGCGCAGTGAGCTGCAACAAGCCCTGGACCAAGGCCAGGGCGAATATCGGCAGATCGCCGAAATGGAGCTGACCAATGCCACGGTGAAGTACGAAGCCTTGCAAACACTGCTCGAAGGCAAGGAGGTCAAGGCGCCCTTCTCCGGCATTGTGGTACCGGCGCCCGGTGGCACCAGTACCGCTCAAGGTGGCGGCAATAACAACGCGCCGGTGCAGGCCGGCAGCAAGGTCAGCCAGGGCCAGGTGCTGTTCGGGCTGGCCAATATCGAACGCTTGAAAATCGTGGCCAAGGTCTCAGAGCTGGATATCAACCAGCTGCGTCAGGGCCAGACCGTTGAAGTCATGGGCGATGGCTTTGATGGCGAGCGGCTGACAGGTTCAGTCAGCGTGGTCAGCGGCCTGGCCATCGCCAGCGACAGCCAGGGCAGTGCGCAGTTTCCGGTGACCTTGTCGATCCCCACCCTGACGCCCCAGCAGTTACAACGGGTGCGCCTGGGCATGAGTGCGAGGTTGACGATTGTCACTTATAACAATGACCAGGCGATCGTGATTCCCAGCCAGGCGATCCACGCGGACATGACGGTGGAGTATCGGGCGGCGATGGATAAACCGGTAGAGCGAGTGAAGGTCACCACCGGGCAATCGACGCCGCAGGGGGTTGAGGTGTTTGGGCTTGAAGCGGGGTTGGTGAGGATCGGGGGAATCAATCACTGACCCTCGATCCAGATGTGGGAGCGCTACACTGTGGCGAGGGAGCTTGCTCCCGCTGGGCTGCGCAGTGGCCCCAAGATCCTGGGAGCGCTTCGCACTCCAGCGGGAGCAAGCTCCCTCGCCACAAGATTACCGGTTACTTGCATTGGGGCAATCAATACCAACTCCAACATTCAGCGCTGTGTCAGCCTGGCGGCCAGTGCCTTGGCCTGCAGCGCCACATCGGTCACCGCCGTACTCTCCCACCACATGCCCCGCAACGGCGGCCCCATGGCGAACAGTCGCTGGCTGACCTCGCCGCGAGCATCCAGCACCGCCCCCGTTGAATCCGCCGCAATCCCCAGCGCCAGCGGCCCAGGTTGGATCAACCCGCGCTTGAGCAGTTGCTGCGGTAAAGGACGGGCCACGCGGCGCCAGTCGTATTCGATGCCGCTGGAATTGATCAGCGCAGCGCCCAACATCTTGGTGATCACATCCTCGCCACGGTAGCGCACCGCAATGGCAACCCCCTTCTGCGAAGGCACCAAGCCCTTGAACGACGCCGCCTGAATCCGCAACCGCCCTTGCCCCTGCAACCGCGCTACCAACTGCGCACTCAAGGGCGGCGAACGGTGGTGATGGCTTTCCCACCAAGGCCGTACATGCCGCACGAACTGGCGCTTCTGGGCCTCACTGGCCTGGCTCCACAGCCGCGCGATATGCCCGCGCACCGTGTCCAGCGGCGCCTGCCAGTCTGTGCCTTGCCCCAACGCGAGCTGGCATTGGCGTCGCACCTCACGCAGCAATTGTCGGGGGCTGCTCAGGCTGTGGTCAGCGGCGAGGAAGTCGTCCCAGCTCGGCGGTTGCCGGCGTACATGGGGCAACAAGCCGTGGCGCGAAAAAACCTCGATAGGCCCGCGATGGCCGGCCTGCTCCAGGGAGACCACGGCATCGACCATGGTCAGGCCCGAGCCGATGATCAGTACGGTCGATTGTGGGTCGAGACGAGTCATCGCGGGGACATCCCAGGGGTCCAGCGCGGCGGCATTCAATCCTGTGGACTCGGTCTGCGGAGTGCGCGCCGCCGGGAACATGCCGGTGGCCAATACCGCACAGACGCCGCGCAGTTGCTCGCCAGTATCGAGAGTCAACAACGCCGAGGTGGGACTTGCAGGTCTACCCCTTCGGCGCGGATGTGCTCGACGCTCGATGTAGAAAGCGCCTTGGCTTGCGCCAGACGCTGCTGCGCGTACAGGCCGAAAAGCCCCCGTGGCGGGAACAGTTCGCTGATAGGCACATGCTGTTGGTTCGACTCGGGCCATCCGCCGGCGCTGATGTAGTCGGTGAGCCATTGGGTCAGGTCGTCGGCGTTGTCCGGGTCAACGCTCATACGCGCCGCATTGCCGTTCAGCGTATGGCCCAATTCGACCGCGCTGTAGGCTTCGCCGCGCCCCAACTCAGCACGGGGTTCGACTATCAGGATACGCCGCGTGCCCGGCAGGCGAAGCAGTTGCACGGCCAGCATCGTGCCGCTCAGGCCACCACCGATGATCAGTACATCTGCAACGCGGGTGGATTCACTCATGCCAGTTCGCCCTTATTGTTGCTCAAATCACCACATTTCGAACAAACCGTACCGCCGCATTTCCATCATTGCGATAAGCATGGGGCTGGTGGCTGGCGAACATAAAGAACTCTCCAGCCTCGATGAGATTTTCCTGATCACCTATCACCAGCGTCAGGCTGCCCTCGAACACAAACAGTTGTTCGCTCCACCCTTCCAAGTCAGGGTCCGGGCAATAACGGTCACCGGGCTCCAGCCGCCACTCCCATAATTCGACCTCACGCCGTGCCGTAGCCTTGGCCAGCAACACCGCCTTACTGCCGACAATCTCGCCCGCCCAGGCCAGCTCATTGATACGGCTGTGGTCGCGCACATCCGGCGCCTGAATCAGATCACTGAACGCCACGTCCAACGCTTCGGCGACACGGTCCAGGGTCGACAGGCTGACGTTCTTCTCTCCCGCTTCTATCGCCACCAGCATGCGCCGGCTGACACCGGATTTTTCCGAGAGCGCGCTCTGGCTCAAGTCGGCGGCATGGCGCAGGCGACGAACGTTCTGGCTGACGTGCTGCAGGACCGAAGCCCGTTGCGGATTTTCTTTGTGCACTATATTGCTCAATAGGTGGGTGTGCGCAGTATACTGCCCAGCGTGCGGCGCATTGTGCGGTCCGTGCTTTCCCCTTGCAAGACCGAGCCGCCATGACCGCCCCGAACTCCCCTTCGCGTTTCAACCGTTTCAGTAAAGCCGAATGCATCCTGGTGGTGATCACCATGATCTGGGGCGGCACCTTTTTGCTGGTGCAGCACGCCATGGCGGTCAGCGGGCCGATGTTTTTTGTGGGGCTGCGCTTCGCGGCAGCGACGATTGTGGTGGGGTTCTTTTCCTTGCGCACCCTGCGCGACCTGACCCTTTTCGAATTGAAGGCCGGGGTGTTTATCGGGGTGGCGATCATGTTCGGCTACGGTTTGCAGACCATTGGCCTGCAAACCATCTTGAGCAGCCAATCGGCGTTTATCACCGCCTTGTATGTGCCGTTCGTGCCGCTGTTGCAGTGGCTGGTGCTTGGCCGTCGCCCCGGCTTGATGCCCAGCATCGGCATCATGTTGGCGTTTGCGGGGTTGATGCTGTTGACCGGCCCGGCGGGGGCCTCGCTGAATTTCAGCGCGGGTGAAATCGCCACCTTGATCGGTGCAGTGGCCATAGCGGCCGAGATCATCTTGATCAGCGCATTTGCCGGCCAGGTGGATATTCGTCGGGTGACCGTGGTGCAACTGGCCACCGCTTCGGTGCTGTCCTTCATGATGGTGGTGCCCATGGGCGAGGCGTTGCCGGGCTTTTCCTGGCTGCTGCTGTTCAGTGCCGTGGGCCTGGGCTTGACCAGTGCGGTGATCCAGGTGGCGATGAACTGGGCACAGCAGAGTGTCTCGCCAACGCGGGCGACGTTGATTTATGCCGGTGAGCCGGTGTGGGCAGGCGTTGTGGGGCGAATCGCCGGCGAACGGTTCCCGCCGATTGCGATGTTGGGGGCCGTGTTGATTGTGCTGGCGGTGATTGTGAGTGAGTTGAAGACCAAGGGGCAGAAGGCCGTTGAGTTGGCAGAGGCGTTGGAGGAGGAGCGGCAGGGGTAGTTTGCGATCAACGGTAACCACGATGCGAAGCGAGCCGCTCTTGATCTTGCTCTTGATCTGCTTGTGATCTTGATCTCAGGCGCCCCGTTAAACCACGCTGGCCGAACGCAGGCTTGAATTCGTGGGTAACCCGGCAAGACGCCGGGTTAGCCGCCCCGCGCCATGGATGGCGCGTGGCGGCGGCCCAAGGATTCAAGACTGTGTTCGGGCACACCGAGCCTAGGCGAGGTGCCGAGTGGTGGGGCAAGAGCCCTTTGGTTACTTTGGGCTGGGCCGGCATTCCGGCTCTTTTCCAAAGTGACCCGCCGTCAGGCGGAACCCTAAGTAGCCGTTAC
Organism: Pseudomonas sp. PA-1-3F; assembly: GCF_021609665.1. Lineage (NCBI taxonomy): Bacteria > Pseudomonadati > Pseudomonadota > Gammaproteobacteria > Pseudomonadales > Pseudomonadaceae > Pseudomonas > Pseudomonas sp. PA-1-3F. Next base: position 147,685 of record NZ_WJZD01000003.1, read on the forward strand.
CGCAGCAATGGATATGTACACAATCCAACCGTCTAGACTGCCAGACCGCCTTCACGAGCAAGCCCTCTCCCACAGTTTGATCGCGGGGTGTCAGGGAGATAGGTGTCGGCTGTCAGGCCGTCTTCGCAGGCAAGCCAGCTCCCACAATTGGATCGTGGGGTGTCAGGGAGATAAGCGTCGACTGTCAGCCCGTCACGGGAGCAAGCTCCCTCGCCACAGGTACGGCGTCGCTGCAGATAACGGCTCCCACAGAGGTCTGCATTTTAATTCAAGGGCAGGTTGAAACAGTGCCAAAAGGGAGGTTTCAGCCTACCTTGTAGGATCCTGCCACATCTTGCCGTTTGGTGATCGTGAAAGCGGCACGTATGATGCATCCCAAACTCCCGCAGATTAGAAGCCTATGTCCCTGATAGTTCTACTGCTTCTGCCTTTTATCGGCAGCTGTCTGGCGGCCTTGCTGCCGCATAACGCACGTAACACCGAATCGCTGTTGGCCGGCCTTGTGGCGCTGGTCGGTACTATTCAAGTCGCCCTGCTCTACCCTCAGATCGCCCACGGTGGCGTGATCCGCGAAGAATTCATGTGGTTGCCCAGCCTGGGGCTCAACTTCGTGTTGCGCATGGATGGGTTTGCCTGGCTGTTCTCGATGCTGGTGCTGGGCATCGGCACGCTGGTGTCGCTGTATGCGCGCTACTACATGTCGCCGGACGACCCGGTGCCGCGTTTCTTTGCATTTTTCCTGGCGTTCATGGGCGCCATGCTGGGTTTGGTGATCTCCGGCAACCTGATCCAGATCGTATTCTTCTGGGAACTGACCAGCCTGTTCTCGTTCCTGTTGATCGGCTATTGGCACCACCGTGCAGATGCGCGACGTGGTGCGTATATGGCGCTGATGGTCACTGGCGCAGGTGGGCTGTGCCTGTTGGCGGGAGTGATGCTGCTGGGGCATATCGTCGGCAGCTATGACTTGGACCAGGTGCTGGCGGCGGGCGATCAGATTCGCGCGCATTCGCTGTACCCGGTCATGCTCGCCCTGGTGCTGATCGGCGCCTTGAGCAAAAGCGCGCAGTTCCCCTTCCATTTCTGGCTGCCCCATGCCATGGCGGCGCCCACCCCGGTTTCGGCTTACCTGCACTCGGCGACGATGGTGAAGGCCGGCGTGTTCCTGCTGGCCCGCCTGTGGCCGTCGCTGTCCGGCAGCGAAGAATGGTTCTGGATCGTCGGCGGTGCCGGCGCCCTCACTCTCCTCCTCGGCGCTTACTGCGCCATGTTTCAAAACGATCTCAAGGGCCTGCTGGCCTATTCCACCATCAGCCACCTCGGGCTGATCACCCTGCTGCTGGGCCTCAACAGCCCACTGGCCGCAGTTGCCGCAGTATTCCACATTCTCAACCACGCCACCTTCAAGGCTTCGCTGTTCATGGCGGCGGGCATCATCGACCACGAAAGCGGTACGCGGGATATCCGCAAGCTCAGTGGGCTGGTGCGCCTGATCCCGTTTACCGCGACCCTGGCGATGGTCGCCAGCGCGTCCATGGCCGGGGTGCCGTTGCTCAATGGCTTCCTGTCCAAAGAGATGTTCTTTGCCGAAACCGTGTTTATCTCGTCGACCCAATGGGTGGAAATCGCCCTGCCGGTGATCGCGACCATTGCCGGTACATTCAGCGTGGCCTATGCCCTGCGTTTTACCGTGGACGTGTTCTTCGGCCCGCCCGCCACCGACTTGCCGCATACGCCCCACGAGCCGCCGCGCTGGATGCGCGCACCCGTCGAGCTGTTGGTGTTCACCTGTCTGCTGGTGGGGATTTTCCCGGCCCAGGTGGTCGGCTCGATCCTCGCCGCTGCCGCCCTGCCGGTGGTGGGCGGTACGCTACCGGAATATAGCCTGGCGATCTGGCACGGCTGGAACGCGCCGATGATCATGAGCCTGGTGGCGATGACCGGCGGCGTGGTGCTGTACCTGATGCTGCGCAAGCAACTCAAGCGTGGCCGCTTCGAATACCCACCGCTGATCGGCTACTTCAACGGCAAGCGCGGTTTCGAGCGCTGCCTGGTGGTGATGATGCGCGGCGTGCGCCGCATCGAGAAACGCATCAGCACCAAGCGCCTGCAAACCCAGTTGTTCCTGTTGGTGCTGCTGGCAGTGATCGGCGCGATGATCCCGATGATCAACAGTGGCCTCAGCTGGGGCGACCGCCCGAAAATCCCGGGTTCCATCGTCTTCGTCACCCTGTGGTTGCTGGCGATTGCCTGCGCCCTCGGCGCCGCCTGGCAAGCCAAGTACCACCGGCTGGCGGCCCTGACCATGGTCAGCGTGTGCGGCCTGATGACCTGCGTCACCTTCGTGTGGTTCTCGGCGCCGGACCTGGCCCTCACCCAATTGGTGGTGGAAGTGGTCACCACCGTGCTGATCCTGCTCGGCCTGCGCTGGCTGCCAAGGCGGATCGAAGAGGTCTCACCCCTGCCCAGCTCACTACGCAAGGCGCGTATCCGCCGCCTGCGTGACTTGCTGCTCTCCACTGTGGTGGGCGGCGGCATGGCGCTGTTGTCCTACGCGATGCTGACCCGCCAGACGCCCAACGATATCTCCTCGTTCTACTTAAGCCGTGCCTTGCCCGAAGGCGGTGGCAGCAATGTGGTGAACGTGATGCTGGTGGACTTCCGTGGTTTCGACACCCTGGGCGAAATCACCGTACTGGGCGCTGTGGCCTTGACCGTGTACGCCTTGCTCCGTCGCTTCCGCCCGTCCAAGGAAAGCATGGAGTTGCCACCCCAACAGCGCCAACTGGCGCCGGACGTGGCCACCGACCTGGTCAACCCGCGCCAGGCCAGCGACACCGCCCTGGGCTTTATGATGGTGCCGGCGGTGCTGGTGCGCCTGCTGCTGCCGATTGCGCTGGTGGTGTCGTTTTATCTGTTCATGCGTGGCCACAACCAACCTGGGGGTGGTTTCGTCGCCGGGCTGGTGATGTCGGTGGCGTTTATCCTGCAATACATGGTCGCCGGCACCCAGTGGGTCGAGGCGCAGATGAGCCTGCGGCCTATGCGCTGGATGGGCTTCGGCCTGCTGTCAGCCACCTTGACCGGGCTGGGTGCGCTGTTCGCCGGGTACCCGTTCCTCACTACGCATACCTGGCATTTCAGCCTGCCGTTACTGGGCGATATTCATATCGCCAGTGCGCTGTTCTTTGACGTCGGCGTGTACGCCATGGTCGTGGGCTCGACCCTGTTGATGCTCACCGCCCTCGGCCACCAGTCGGTGCGCGCGCATAAACCGAGCAACCAGCCCAAAGTGGTTGCTGCAACCGAAGGAGCCGCCTGATGGAAGAAGTCATCGCAATAGCCATTGGGGTCCTGGCGGCCTCCGGCGTCTGGTTGATCCTGCGGCCACGAACGTTCCAGGTGGTCATGGGTTTGTGCCTGCTGTCCTACGGCGTCAACCTGTTCATCTTCAGCATGGGCAGCCTGTTTATCGGCAAGGAGCCGATCATCAAGGACGGCGTGCCCCAAGACCTGCTCAACTACACCGACCCACTGCCCCAGGCCCTGGTGCTCACAGCCATTGTGATCAGCTTCGCCATGACCGCGCTGTTCCTGGTGGTGCTGCTGGCATCCCGGGGCCTCACCGGCACTGACCATGTAGACGGCCGGGAGCCCAAGGAATGACGTGGATGAATCAACTGATCGTCGCGCCGATCCTGCTGCCGCTGCTCACCGCCGGGCTGATGCTGATGCTGGGCGAGAAACGCCGCCCGCTCAAAGCCCAGATCAATCTGTGCTCCAGCATCGTCGGACTGGGCGTTGCTATCCTGCTGTTGTACTGGACGCAACAAGGCGGCCCCGGCTCCATTGGCGTGTACCTGCCGGGCAACTGGCAGGTGCCGTTCGGCATCGTCCTGGTGGTGGACCAACTGTCGGCGATGATGCTGGTGCTGACCGGGGTTATCGGCGTCAGTGCGCTGCTGTTCGCCATGGCCCGCTGGGACCGTGCGGGCACCAGCTTCCATGCCCTGTTCCAGATCCAACTGATGGGGCTGTATGGCGCCTTCCTCACCGCCGACCTGTTCAACCTGTTCGTGTTCTTCGAGGTGCTGCTGGCCGCCTCCTACGGCCTGATGCTGCACGGTTCCGGCCGTGCGCGGGTGTCGTCGGGGCTGCATTACATTGCGATCAACCTGCTGGCGTCGTCGCTGTTCCTGATTGGCGCGGCGATGATCTACGGCGTCACCGGCACGCTGAACTTCGCCGACCTGGCGCTGAAGATCCCGCTGGTACCGGAGGCCGATCGAGGCCTGCTGCATGCTGGTGCAGCGATCCTGGCTACGGCGTTCCTGGCCAAGGCCGGCATGTGGCCGCTGAACTTCTGGCTGGCGCCCGCCTACTCCTCGGCCAGCGCGCCGGTGGCGGCAATGTTCGCGATCATGACCAAGGTCGGCGTGTACACCGTGCTGCGCCTGTGGACCCTGCTGTTCTCCGGCCAGGCCGGGGCTTCGGCACTGTTTGGCGGCGATTGGCTGGTGTATGGCGGCATGGCGACCATCATTTGCGCGGCACTGGCGATGGTGGCGGCGCAGCGCCTGGAGCGCATGGCCAGCCTGAGTATCCTGGTGTCGGCGGGTATCCTGCTGTCAGCGGTAGGGTTTGCCCAGCCGAGCCTGACCGCGGGGGCGCTGTTCTATCTCGTCAGTTCTACCCTGGCACTGAGTGCGCTGTTTTTGCTGGCGGAGTTGATCGAGCGTTCGCGTTCGGCCAACGACCTGCCGCTGGATGAGGAGATTGATGCGCTGCCCAAAGCCATGGAATCGCTGCATCCGCGCCCGGGCGTGAACCTGGACGATGAGCAAAAAGCAGTGATCGGCCAGGTCATCCCTTGGACCATGGCCTTCCTGGGCCTGAGCTTTATCGCCTGCGCGCTGCTGATTATCGGCATGCCGCCGCTGTCCGGGTTTATCGGCAAGCTCAGCCTGTTGAGCGCGCTGATCAACCCACTGGGCTTGGGCAACGCCGTGGACGAGTCCATCCGCCCGGCGGCCTGGGGCCTGGTGGCGCTGCTGATTCTCTCTGGCCTGGCCTCGCTCATCGCTTTCGCCCGCCTCGGCATCCAGCGCTTCTGGACCCCGGAAGAACGCCCATCACCGCTGCTGCGCCGCTACGAGTGTGTGCCGATCTTCCTGCTGCTGGGGTTGAGCATCGCGCTGACCTTCAAGGCCGAGGCGCTGATGCGCTACACCCAGGCCACTGCCGAAAGCCTGAACAACCCGGAACACTACGTGATGGCAGTGCTCGCGACCCGGCCAGTGCCGAGCCCTGAAGCCAAGGCCGCCGCCCTGGAGGTGCAGCCATGAAGCGTCTGTTCCCGGCTCCCTGGCTGTCGTTGGCGTTGTGGGTATTGTGGCTGGTGCTGAACTTGTCGATCAGCCCCGGCAACCTGCTGCTGGGCGCACTGTTGGGCTTTCTTGCGCCGCTGATGATGGCGCCGCTGCGCCCGCTGCCGATCCGCATCCGCCGCCCTGGGGTGATCATCCGCCTGTTTTTCCGGGTCGGCCTCGATGTGATCATCTCCAACCTGCACGTGGCATGGGGCGTACTCACCTGCGGCTCCCGCCCACCGCGCTCGCGCTTTATCAAGATCCCCCTGGACCTGCGCGACGCCAACGGCCTGGCTGTGCTGGCGATGATCACCAGCGTGACCCCCGGCACCGTCTGGTCGGAGCTGGCCCTGGACCGCAGCATCCTGCTGCTGCACGTTTTCGACCTGGATGACGAAGCCTCGTTTATCCAGCAATTCAAGCACGCCTACGAACGGCCCCTGATGGAGATCTTCGAATGAGCGCCCTGCTCGCCAATGCGATCCTGTTCAGCCTGTTCCTGTTCTCCCTGGCCATGGTGCTGACCCTGGTGCGCCTGTTCAAAGGCCCCTCGGCCCAGGACCGGGTACTGGCGCTGGACTACCTGTACATCCTGGCGATGCTGATGATGCTGACCCTGGGTATTCGCTATGCCAGCGACACTTACTTTGAAGCGGCGCTATTGATCGCGCTGTTCGGCTTCGTCGGCTCGTTCGCCCTGGCCAAATTCCTGCTGCGTGGCGAGGTGATTGAATGATGCCGTTATGGGTTGAAATTATCGTGGCGGCGTTGCTGTTGCTCAGCGGCCTGTTTGCCTTGATTGGCGCGATTGGCTTGCTGCGAATGAAAGAATTTTTCCAACGCATGCACCCGCCAGCACTAGCCTCGACGTTGGGGGCGTGGAGCGTGGCGCTGGCGTCGATCATCTACTTTTCGGTGCTCAAGTCCGGGCCGGTATTGCATGGCTGGTTGATTCCGATTTTGCTCGCGATCACCGTGCCGGTCACCACACTGCTGCTGGCGCGAACCGCGCTGTTCCGCAAACGCATGGCCGGTGATGACGTGCCCGCCGAAGTCAGCAGCCGCCGCTGACTCTTCAGGCGAATTCAGTAAAAATGTGGGAGCTGGCTTGCCTGCGATAGCGGTTTATCAGTTACAGCATCATTGACTGAAACTGCGCTATCGCAGGCAAGCCAGCTCCCACCATTTGGTTTGGCGCCAGGCAAAAGAGCGGATACGCGCCGCCAATTGCGCCAGCTCAGCATCATCGGCCCGCACCAAGTCGAAATCCCAGACAAAAATCGAATAATCCTACATCCTACTCGCACGATAAAAGGCGAAACATCCGATATTTCCTATTTACATTCTTTTGTATGTTTATGGCGAATAAATCAGGATGCCAACGTCCATGGCTAACCACGGCTACATGTCCATTAACGGAAAATCTCAAGGCCTGATCTCGGCTGGTTGCTCAACCCAAGACTCCATCGGCAACAAGTGCCAGGAGGGGCACCGAGACGAAATCATGGTGATGTCCTTCAATCACAATATGCTCAACACCGGCAATGTCAGAGCTTCCACTCACGGCCCGGTGGTCATCACAAAAAACATTGATAAATCCTCGCCCTTGTTGGCCGTGGCGTTATCCAACAGAGAAGAACTGAACTGCGTCATCAACTTCTATCGAATTTCACAGTTTGGTCGGCACGAAAAATACTACACCGTCGATATAAGGGGCTGCATCATTGCCAGCCTGACCGTGGACGTTCCCCATTCCGTACTCCTGAATGATGTAGACGCACAAGAACATCTGTCGATTCGTTATCGGGAAATTATCTGGACACATCACATCGCGGGGACCAGCGGCTATGGCTCATGGGAAACCGGGCGATGAAATCAAAGAACAAAAATCAAACACCGAGCTTTTATGACTTATGGGTCGTCAGCCAAGCCGCAGGCAACCTGACCAGCCAGGCTTGCACAATCAGCGCTCGTCATCTGCAGGACGGTGTGACTCGCTCGATATTCAATCGGGAAGTGGCCTATTACGCTCGCAGTATTGTTAACGATGTGGAGCAGGGAAAAAAGACCGTCGCAGAGGGGCTGATCGAGATAAAAAAAGAGCAGCGTAGTTTGCTGGATCAGTCAATAGCAATTGGGAGAAATGGAATTGGAGCCGTTGCAGGCGAGCTTCAAATAGCTACTGGTGCCGGAATTTGCTACGCATCGGTGGGTACCCTGTGCCTCGTCGCAGGAGTGCCATTAATGGCACATGGCGCTAATAATTTATATGAAGGTGGACACAACCTAGTAACAGGTAGATCCGATACCGTCGGTCCGGTTCGTACAGCATATCAATCAGTTGCATCCGCCGTCGGTCACGGAGAGCGGGAAGCAAACATGGCCTACGGCGCCGTTGATATTAGCCTATCTATCTACAGCACTGTAAGACATATATACAAACCAGATGCTTGGCGTTTATTTAGGTATTTGGATTCAGACCGGATACGAGCCTATAAAACCATGACACCAACTTCGCTGACAGCGGAGGCCGCAACAGATGCAATCACATTAAAGCAACTACATGAAGAGTCTAAAAAGTGATTATTATGGCTTTTCTGATACTCTCGCCACTGGGGCTGTTATTCGCTTACTGGCTTAGAGTTATCTTCTCCGGCAAAGGACTTGGATATACAAAAATCTATATCAGCTTAGCAGTCAATATTTTCTTTATGATGACACATATGGAAATCGCTCAATTTGACAAATACTTATACTTCGGTACTCATCCAGAAGTCATCGAAAACTATCCAATCATTGGCTGGATCGCACTAGCGTTCTTCATACTGCATGCACTCGCACTCCCAGTTAAACGCGACTTGAACTGGTGGTGGAAACGCTAAGTGACATCGCTATTTTTTGTAAAAAAACGCCCCGAACCAGTCAGGGCGTTTTTCATTCAGCGTGCAGCTATCAACGGTCAGTCAGCCAACCGCCACGTCGTCCCACCCTTGCCGTCTTCCAACACCACACCCATCGCGGTCAGTTGGTCGCGGATACGGTCGGATTCCGCCCAGTCTTTATTGGTGCGAGCCGCCAGACGCGCCTGGATCAGTGCATCTACCTCAGCGGCATCCACACGCCCTTCAGCGCCGGCTTGGAGGAAGTCATCGGCCTCCATCTGCAACACGCCCAGCACGCTGGCCAGTTCTTTCAGACGCGCCGCCAGGCCCGCCGCTGCGTCGATATCGGTCTCGCGCAAGCGGTTGATCTCGCGCACCATCTCGAACAGCACGGCGCAGGCTTCCGGGGTACCGAAGTCGTCGTTCATCACTTCGGTGAAGCGTGCCACGAAGGCTTCGCCGCCTGCCGGCGCCACCGCAGGCAAACCTTTCAACGCGTGGTAGAAACGCTCCAGGGCGCCCTTGGCGTCCTTGAGGTTGTCTTCCGAGTAGTTGATGGCGCTGCGGTAGTGGCTGGACACCAGCAGGTAACGCACCACTTCCGGGTGGTACTTTTCCAGCACGTCGCGGATGGTGAAGAAGTTGTTCAAGGACTTGGACATCTTCTCGCCATTGATGCGGATCATGCCGCAGTGCATCCAGGCGTTGGCGTAGGTCTTGCCTGTGGCGGCTTCGCTCTGGGCGATTTCGTTTTCGTGGTGCGGGAACTCAAGGTCGCTGCCGCCGCCATGAATGTCGAAGGTCTCGCCCAGGCAGCAGGTGGACATCACCGAGCATTCGATGTGCCAGCCCGGACGCCCGGCGCCCCAGGGCGACTCCCAGCTCGGTTCGCCCGGCTTGGTGGCTTTCCACAGTACGAAGTCGAGCGGGTCCTGCTTGGCTTCGTCGACTTCGATACGCGCGCCGATGCGCAGGTCTTCGATCTTTTTACGCGACAGCTTGCCGTAGCCCATGAACTTGGCGACGCGGTAGTACACGTCGCCGTTGCCTGGGGCGTAGGCGTAGCCCTTGTCGATCAAGGTCTGGATCATCGCGTGCATGCCCGGGATGTGGTCCGTGGCACGCGGTTCCATGTCCGGCTTGAGGATGTTGAGGCGCGCCTCGTCCTCGTGCATGGCGGCGATCATGCGCTCGGTCAGCGCGTCGAACGACTCGCCGTTTTCGTTGGCACGGTTGATGATCTTGTCGTCGATGTCGGTGATGTTGCGCACGTACGTCAAGTCATAGCCGCTGAAACGCAACCAGCGGGTCACCAGGTCGAAGGCAACCATGCTGCGGCCGTGGCCGATGTGGCAGTAGTCGTACACGGTCATGCCGCACACGTACATGCGCACCTTGTTGCCGTCCAGCGGCTTGAAGACTTCTTTGGTCTTGCTGAGCGTGTTGTAGATCGTTAGCACGATGTTTCCCTTAAATCACTGGCCCCACGAATCTCGCAAGGTCACGGTACGGTTGAATACCGGAGCGCCTGGTTTCGAGTCCTTGATATCCGCGCAGAAGTAGCCTTCGCGCTCGAACTGGAAACGGTCTTCCGGCTGTGCGTCGCCAAGCGATGGCTCGGCACGACAACCAGTGAGTACTTGCAGGGAATCAGGGTTGATGTTGTCGAGGAAACTCGCGCTGTCTTCAGCCTTCTCAGGGTTTGGCGAGCGGAACAGACGATCGTACAGGCGCACTTCGCATTCGATGCTGGCAGCGGCCGGCACCCAGTGGACCACACCCTTGACCTTGCGGCCTTCAGGGTTCTTGCCCAGGGTGTCCGGATCGTACGAGCAGCGCAGCTCGACGATGTTGCCGTCGGCGTCCTTGATCGCTTCGTCCGCACGGATCACGTAACTGCCGCGCAGGCGCACCTCGCCGTTCGGCTCCAGGCGCTTGTAGCCTTTTGGCGGCTCTTCCATGAAGTCGTCACGGTCGATGTAGATCTCGCGGGCGAATGGCAACTTGCGCACGCCCAGCTCTTCTTTCTGCGGATGACGCGGCAGTTCGAGGTTCTCGACCTGGCCTTCCGGGTAGTTGGTAATCACGACTTTCAACGGGCGCAGCACGCACATGGCGCGCGGGGCGTTGGCGTCGAGGTCCTGACGGATGCTGAATTCCAGCATGCCGAAATCGACCACGCCGTCGGAGCGGTTGGTGCCGACCATATCGCAGAAGTTGCGGATCGACGCCGGGGTGTAGCCGCGACGGCGGAAGCCCGACAGAGTCGACATGCGCGGGTCATCCCAGCCATGCACGTGCTTTTCATCGACCAGTTGCTTGAGCTTGCGCTTGCTGGTGATGGTGTAGTTCAGGTTCAGGCGGCTGAACTCGTACTGACGTGGGTGCGCCGGGACCGGCAGGCTGTCCAGGAACCATTCATACAGTGGGCGATGGCTTTCGAACTCCAGGGTGCAGATGGAGTGGGTGATGCCTTCGATGGCGTCCGACTGACCGTGGGTGAAGTCGTAGTTGGGGTAGATGCACCACTTGTCACCGGTCTGGTGGTGATGGGCATGGCGGATGCGGTACATGATCGGGTCGCGCAGGTTCATGTTCGGCGAGGCCATGTCGATCTTGGCGCGCAGCACGCGGGCGCCGTCCGGGAACTCGCCGGCGCGCATACGGTTGAACCAGTCCAGGTTCTCTTCCACCGAACGGTCGCGGAACGGGCTGTTCTTGCCCGGCTCGGTCAGCGTGCCACGGTACTCCTTGGCCTGCTCGGGGGTCAGGTCGTCCACATAGGCCTTGCCGGCCTTGATCAGCTCGACAGCCCAGTCGAACAACTGGTCGAAATACTTGGAGGCATAGCGCACTTCACCGGACCATTCGAAGCCCAGCCACTTGATGTCGCTTTCGATGGCGTCGATGTATTCCTGGTCTTCCTTGGCCGGGTTGGTGTCGTCGAAACGCAGGTGCGTGACGCCACCGAACTCCTGGGCCAGGCCGAAGTTCACACAGATCGACTTGGCGTGGCCGATGTGCAGGTAGCCGTTGGGCTCAGGTGGGAAACGGGTGACGATCTGCGTGTGCTTGCCCGAATCCAGGTCCGCCTGGATGATCGGGCGCAGGAAATTGACCGGGACGGCAGGTCCGGCCTTGGTATTCGAGGTAGGGTCGACAGTGGGCTTGCTCATAGGATCCTTGAACAGACAGGTGCGTGGCCAGGTGGGGCCAGATAAAACAAAGGGCTCATAATAGCCGAAGCAGTCAAGACACATACAGAGCGCGGCCAATTAATTGCCCGGGCGGTAAAAAACCACCTCGAAATTCCCGCAGGGCACGCTAAACTGCGCGCCTTGGCCGTCGTTTAGCCAGACAGGTAAGGTGCCCAGGCGCCCACACCCACGAATTCCCTGAAAAGAGTAGCGAACATGACTCAAGTCAAACTGACCACCAACCACGGTGACATCGTTATCGAGCTGAACGCCGAGAAAGCGCCGATCACCGTCGCCAACTTCATCGAATACGTCAAAGCCGGCCACTACGAAAACACTGTTTTCCACCGTGTCATCGGTAACTTCATGATCCAGGGCGGCGGTTTCGAGCCGGGCATGAAAGAGAAGAAAGACAAGCGTCCAAGCATCCAGAACGAAGCGGACAACGGCCTTTCCAACGACAAGTACACCGTCGCCATGGCCCGTACCATGGAGCCGCATTCGGCCTCCGCGCAGTTCTTCATCAACGTCGCCGACAACGCCTTCCTGAACCACAGCGGCAAGAACGTGCAGGGTTGGGGCTACGCGGTGTTCGGTAAAGTCACCGAAGGCACCGACGTTGTCGACAAGATCAAAGGCGTCTCGACCACCTCCAAGGCCGGTCACCAGGACGTTCCAGCCGAAGACGTGATCGTCGAGAAAGCCGAGATCGTTGGGTGATATTGCTGATTTCAGATTTGCATCTGGAAGAGGAGCGCCCGGACATCACCCGGGCGTTTCTGGATCTGCTCCACGGCCGCGCCCGTGGCGCCCAGGCGTTGTACATTCTGGGGGACTTCTTCGAAGCCTGGATTGGCGACGATGGCATGACCCCCTTCCAGCGTTCCATCTGCGCGGCTCTGCGTGAGCTGAGCGACAGCGGCACCCCGATTTTCATCATGCACGGCAACCGTGATTTCCTGATCGGCAAGGCGTTCTGCAAAGCGGCAGGCGCTACCTTGCTCAAGGACCCGACGGTCGTGCAGTTGTATGGCGAGCCAGTGCTGTTGATGCACGGCGACAGCCTCTGCACCCGCGACCTCGGCTATATGAAGCTGCGGCGCATCCTGCGTAACCCGGTTGTACTGTTTATCCTGAGCCACCTGCCCTTGGGCACGCGTCACAAACTGGCGCGCAAGTTGCGCAGTGAGAGCAGCGCTCAAGTGCGCATGAAGGCCAACGACATTGTCGATGTCACCCCTGAAGAAGTGCCACGGGTGATGCAGCAGTTCGGCGTGCGCACCCTGGTCCACGGCCATACCCACCGCCCCGCCATCCATAAGTTGCAGATCGGCGACCAGGCGGCCAAGCGCATTGTGCTGGGGGACTGGGACAAGCAAGGGTGGGCGCTGCAGGTGGATGAGCAAGGGTTTCAGCTGGCGGCGTTTGACTTCGTCAACCCGCAGTTGGCGTTGCCTGGCGCCTGAACCTCTGACACAACACCGTTCAACCTGTGGGAGCTGGCTTGCCTGCGATGCAGACACCTCGGTGTATCAGATGCACCGAGGTGATGCTATCGCAGGCAAGCCAGCTCCCACACAAGCCAGCTCCCACAGGGACCGCGCTGACCTTACAATCAGTGCCCCGAAGCCGCAGGCCCGGCCTTCGCCGTGAACGGTGGTTTGGCCAGCCACACCAGCAACATCAAGCCCATGAACATCCACCCCAGCAACGTGAAGTAGTCCACGGTGGACATCATGTACGCCTGGCTGGTGAGAATCTGGTCCAGTTGGGTATAGGCCTTCTGCCCCGCCCCACCCAGCGCCTGCAACGCATCGCGGGTGGTCGAGTCGTAGACGGTCATGTTCTCGCTCATGTAGGCATGGTGCTGGTCGGCCCGGCGAATCCAGATCCAGGTTGTCAGCGAGGCCGCGAAGCTGCCGCCCAAGGTGCGCAGGAAGGTCGCAAGCCCCGCGCCGTCGGCAATCTGGTGCGGCGGCAGGTCGGACATCAGGATGCTCAAGGTCGGCATGAAGAACAGCGCCACGCCGATGCCCATGAACAGCTGCACCATGGCGATGTGGGTGAAGTCCACTTCGTTGGTGAAGCCGGCGCGCATGAAGCAGCTCAAGCCAATCGCCAGGAACGCCAGGCCCGCCAGCAGGCGCAGGTCGAACTTGTGCGCGTACTTGCCCACGAACGGCGACATCAGCACCGGCAAAATGCCGATGGGCGCCACCGCCAGCCCGGCCCAGGTGGCGGTGTAGCCCATCTGGGTTTGCAGCCACTGCGGCAGGATCAGGTTGATGCCGAAAAAGCCCGCATAACCCAGGATCAACACGATGGTGCCGATCCGGAAGTTACGGTGCGCGAACAGCCGCAGGTTGACCACCGGGTGCTTGTCGGTCATCTCCCAGATCACGAACACCGCCAGGGCAATCACCGAAATGGCCGCACCAATGATGATGAAGTTGGACTCGAACCAGTCCAGGTCATTGCCCTTGTCGAGGATGATCTGCAAGGCGCCCACGCCGACGATCAGGCTCAGCAGCCCAACGTAATCCATCGGCTGATAACTGGTGACCACCGGACGCTTCTTCAACTGCGAACGCACCACCATCACCGCAAAGATACCGATGGGCACGTTGATGAAAAAGATCCACGGCCAACTGTAGCTGTCGGTGATCCAGCCGCCGAGGATGGGCCCGGCAATCGGCGCGACCACCGTGACCATCGCCAATAACGCCAGGGCCATGCCGCGCTTGGCCGGTGGGTAGACCGCAATCAGCAAGGTCTGGGTCATCGGGTACAGCGGCCCTGCCACCAAACCTTGCAGAACCCGAAAGCCGATCAACTCAGGCATCGAGGTGGAAATACCGCACAGGAACGACGCCAGCACAAACAGCAGGGTCGCCCACAAAAACAGCTTCACCTCGCCAAAGCGCCGGCTCAACCAACCGGTGAGCGGCAAGGCGATGGCGTTGCTCACCGCAAACGAGGTGATCACCCAGGTGCCCTGCTCCGAACTCACCCCCAGGTTGCCGGAGATAGTCGGCAACGCCACGTTGGCGATGGTGGTGTCGAGCACCTGCATGAAGGTCGCCAGCGACAGGCCAATAGTGGCCATCAACAGGCTGGGTGGCGTGAACGAGGCGTTATTGCTCATCAGCGTTGCGCAGCCTTGGGAGCGGCGACGCTGTTGTCATGGATCAACTGGTTGATCATGGCATCGGCCTCGGCCAATTGGCGGTCATACACGTTGGTGGTGAACGAGGCTTTTTGCGGCGCCTGTTGCGCCAGCACCGGGCCGCTCTGGTCGTGCAGGTCTACGTTGACCACGGTGCTCAAGCCCACTCGCAGCGGGTGTTTGGCCAGCTCTTCGGCGTTGATATGGATGCGCACCGGTACCCGCTGCACGATCTTGATCCAGTTGCCGGTGGCGTTCTGCGCGGGCAGCAAGGCGAACGCGCTGCCCGTGCCGGCGCCAAGGCTGTCGACGGTGCCGCTGTACTTGACGTCGCTGCCGTAGATGTCCGACTCGATATCCACCGGCTGGCCGATGCGCATATCTCGCAGTTGGGTTTCCTTGAAGTTGGCGTCGATCCACAGCTGGTCCAGCGGGATCACCGCCATCAGCGCGGTGCCCGGTTGGACGCGCTGGCCCAGTTGCACGGTGCGCTTGGCCACATAGCCGGTGACCGGCGCGATCAAGGTGCTGCGCGCATTGGTCAGGTACGCCTGGCGCAGTTGCGCGGCGGCCGCTTGCACATCGGGGTGGGACGAAATCACGGTGTCATCCACCAGGGCATTGGTGGTTTTCAGTTGTTGCTCAAGGTTGGTCAAGGCGTTCTTGGCGGCGGTCAGGCTGTCGCGAGCGTGAGACAGTTCTTCCTGGGAAATCGCGCCGCCCTGGGCCAGGGTCTTGCGGCGGTTGTAGTTGTCCTGGGCGGTTTGCACATCGGCTTTCTGCGCATTGACCTGGGCTTTCATGCCATCGACGTTGCTGTACAGGCCGCGTACTTGGCGCACGGTGCGGGCCAGGTTGGCCTGGGCACTCTGCAGGCCGACGGCGGCGTCGTTGGGGTCGAAGTTGATCAGCACCTGGCCTTCATGGACCAGGTCGCCATCGTCGGCGCCAATGCTGACCACGGTGCCGGTGACCAGCGGGGTGATTTCCACCACGTTGCCGTTCACATAGGCGTCGTCGGTGCTTTCATTGAAGCGCCCGTAGAACTCATACCAGGCCCACACGCCCACCACACTCAGGATGACGATCAGCGCCAGGCCGATCAGCATCACTTTGCGTTTGCGGGGGTTGGTGTCTTTGGGTTGTTCGGTTGCGTTGTTGCTGTCGGCAGTGGCCATGACAAATACCTCAAATTATTCCGTGCGTGTAGCTGGGGTGGTCGCGGCCACGCTGTTGACGTGGTACCCGCCACCCAGGGCCTGCATCAATTGAATCGACAGGTCGATCTGCGCCGCATTCAGGGTGGCCAGCTGACGCTGGGCCTGCAGCAATTGCTGCTCGATGCTGAGCACATCCAGGTAGTTACCGATGCCTGAGCTGTAGCGTTGCACCCCGGTGTCGTAGGACTGCTGCGCGATGTCGGCGGCATGTTGCTGGGCCTGGATCTGCCGCCCGGTGTCGCGCAGTTGGGACAGGCTGTTGCCGATATCGCCCAAGGCTTGCACCAGGGTTTTGTTGTACTGGGCCACGGCCAGGTCGTAGTCGGCGTCGCGGGCATCGAGATCAGCACGCAGACGGCCGCCGTCAAAGATCGGCAGCGAAATCGTCGGCGCAATGTTGAAGAAGCGGCTGGCCGAACCGAACATCGCATCGCCCAGCAACGACTCGGCACCTGCGCTCGCGCTCAGGTTGAGGTTGGGGTAGAAGCGGGTCTTGCTGGCATCGATGTTCTTGCTCGCGGCCTCTACGCGCCAACGTGCGGCGACCAGGTCCGGGCGACGGCCAAGCAACTCGGCAGGCAACACCGCCGGCACGGCCACGGCGCTGGGTTTGAGCACCGCTGGGCGCGCCAACTCGTCACCGCGGTCCGGGCCTTTGCCGAGCAACACAGCCAACGCGATCTTGGCGCTTTGCAGTTGTTTTTCCGCGTCAATCAGTTGCGACTGAGAACTGGCTTCCAGGCTCTCGGTCTGCTGGAACTGGTACTCGCTGTCGATACCGGAACTCAGGCGGCGCTTGCTCAGGTCGAGCATCTGGCGGGTACGCTTGAGGTCATCGACGGCCAGGTCACGCACGATATGGGCCTGGCCCAGGTCGCTGTAGGCCTTGGCCACGTTGGCGGCCAGGGTCAGGCGCGCGGCCTGCTGGTCGACTTCGGCAGCACGGGCCTCGCCCAACGCCGCTTCCCAGGCGGCGCGCTGGCCGCCCCACAGGTCGAAGTTGTAGTTGAAACTGGCGCCGATGTTGCGCACCGTCGAATAGGCATCGCCCTGCCCGCGTGGATCCTGGTCCTTGGCCAGGCGCGAACGGCTCACGCCGGCGCTGGCATCCACGGTCGGCATACGCGCGGCGTTGGCGGCATAGGCGGCGGCTTCGGCCTGATGCGCACGAGCGTCGGCCACTTGCATGTCGGGGCTGTTTTGCAGGGCTTCCTGGATCAGGCCGTCAAGCTGTGGGTCGCCCAGGCTTTTCCACCAGTCGGCGGCCGGCCAGGCGGCGCTCGACAGCGTCACGCCGCTGAGGGATTTACCGGTGTGCAAGGTATTGGCGTCGAGGCGCTGGCCCTGGGTGTCGAGGCCGCTGTAATTGGCGCAACCGGCCAACGTCATCGCCGCCAGCACCAGGCTGAGTGCGCGAGTGTTCATGATCTACCTACCCGCTGGATCGTAATGGGGTCACCCGCAGCGATCAGCATTTTCTTCAGGATCCGCTCCAGGGTTTCCAGCTCGCCCGGCTCAAGCACACCGGCCAACTGGTTGAGAGCCTTGGCGCCGATGTGCGGCAGCATGTCCGCCAGGCGCTGGCCCTCGGCGGTCAGCACCAACTGCACCTGGCGCCGGTCCAGCTCGGAACGCTTGCGGCTGAGCAGGTCTTTTTGCTCCAGTCGGTCGAGCATGCGCGTCATCGAACCGCTGTCCAGGGACAGGTTGCGGCACAACTCCGCCGGGGTATCGACGCCGAACTGGGCCATGATGATCAACACCTTGAACTGCGCGGCGGTGATGCCGTGGGGTTCCATATGGGTGTCGATGATGCGGTCCTTGAGGATCGCGGCGCGGCCCAGCAACAGCCCGAGGTGGCAGTTGTGAAAGTTGTCAGGGGTGAAGTGAGGCATTGAAAGTCACCTTATTACTGCCTAGGCAGTGAATGTGTGACGAGATGTTACTGCTTAGGCAGCGAATGTCAAATGGAATAATTAGGTTGCTTGGTAGTTGAGTAACTTAGAGCCTTGGACAGCAATCAAATCAGCGAGAGTCCAGTTAAGGCTTTTTGTAGGAGCGAGCTTGCTCGCGAAAAAACTCACGGGCACCGCGTGCATTCAGGATGCACGCGTTATCGTTGACGTTTTTCGCGAGCAAGCTCGCTCCTACATTTTTTGATCGGGCAAGGTTTAGAAATCGCGCTTGTAGAAGATATCCAGGGAACTCGCTACGCCCGTGGCCACTTCCAAGTACACCTTCTTGCTCAGCAGGTAGCGCAAGGCAATGGTGTTAGCCGGCTCGAACACCCCTACCCCATAACGCAAGCTGAGCTTCTCGTTGATCTTGCCGCTGGCCACCACGGCGGTGCTGTTACCCGTACCCTGGGTGTCCAGATCAAAATCCTGAATCCCCAGCTTATTGGCAATATCCGAAGTCACGCCAGCGCTGCCCATCAAGCCCAGGCCCAGGGCGGCTTCGGCGAGCATGTTGTTGTCTTCGCCAGTGTTGGTGCGCGAACGGCCCAGCACCAGGTATGACAACGCATCTTCCTGGGCCATGGCCGGCTCGGAGAAAATTTGCGTGGTCGGTTGTTCAGCGCTGCCGCTCAGGCGAATACCGGCGGTCACGGTGCGGGACGATTCGACCACCACGCGCACCGCCTCGATATCCAGGAACGGTTGATCCAGCGGCCCGGCGAACAACAGGCGTGCGCGACGTACGTTGAGGCGCTGGCCGTAGGCGCGGTAGCGGCCGTCGTTGAGCCACAGCTCGCCACGGGTGTCCATGTTGTCGCCGATGTGCACGTGGCCCTGGACCTTGGCGGTGAGGCCGAAGCCGGCGAAGTTGAGCTGGTCCTCGCCCACCTCCACGTCGATATCCATGGCCATGGCCATCGGCGGTTTGCCCTCTTCGGTCTGGCTGCCAATGATCACGGTGTCGTCGGACACCTTGACCGTCGAAGGCGGCAGCTCGCGCACGGTGATATCGCCACGGGGGATGTGGACTTTGCCGGCAATCGCCAGTTTGTCGTCCTTGAGGCTGATCTTCAGGTCGGGCGCCACTTCCAGCTTGGCGTAGGGCTCCACGGTGACCGGAAGTTGCGAGCCTTTGAGGCTGAGGTCGACCACCAGGGCGCGGCCCCAGTCGATCTGGCCCGTAAGGCTACCCTGGCCGGCCTTGCCGCTGCGCCAGCCGCCGTTGAGCTGCACGCTTTCGCCGGCGATTTGCGCCTGCAAGTTCAGGCCTTCGAGGCTGATGGGCAGTTCCGGCCCGGAGACTTCGCCGTCCACCAGGTTCAGGTTGCCGTTGACCAAAGGCGCAAGCAAGCCGCCAGAGATGCGGCCGCTGCCGTTGAGCTTGCCGCTGAGTTTTTCCACCATGGGCACAAACGGCCGCGCTACGGAGAGGTCCAGGCCGGCGAGGCTGAAGGTGCCAGTGATCGGCTTGTTGTTCGGCAGCGGGTTGATCTGCGCCTGCAGCAACAACTCGCCGAGCTTGCCGCCACGGAAATTCAGTTGAGTGTCGATGCGCTTGGGGTTAAGGGTGGTTTCCAGTTTCAGGGTGTCGTAGGGGAAATCCAGCCACTGGCCCTTGTCGCGCACGCGCAGGGTGCCGCCACTGGCGTCCACCGCGACCACGCCTTTGGGGCCGCTCTGGGGCAGATCCAGTTGCACATCGGCGTTGAGCCTGCCCTGCCAGGCGAAGTCTTTGGGCAAGAAGGCCGCGAGGCTGTCGAGGGGAAATTGCTTGAGGTGGTAGCGCAGCTTCGGCTCGGGCATCAGGCGCTGGTCTTCGCCACACAGGCTGGCGCCGCCGGAGACCCAACAATGCGCGCCAAAGGTCAGCTTGCCATCGGCCAGGCGTTCGATCTTCGCCGGGGCTTGCAGCCGCCAGTCCTGGCCACCGGCTTGCACGTCGCCACTGGCCAGGCGCCCGCGCCAGTTGTCTTTGTCGAGGTTGCCGTCCAGGGCCAGGGCCAGTTTGACCAGCGGGCCAGTCAGAGCCAGCTGGACTTTCTGGCTTTTGATATCGCCCTGGGCGCTGGCAGTAAGATTGCCGACTTGCGTCTCGCCGCTTTGAATGCCGTTGGCCTTGAGGTCGAGCTTGGCGCGCTGGACGCTATCGAGGTTGGCGTCCAGGTTGAGGGTTTGCAGACGGTTGTCGGCAAAGGCCAGTTGCTGACCCTTGAGGTCGAGCTTGCCTTGAGGGGCTTTCAAGGTGCCAGCCACTTCGACACGCCCGTTGACTTGCCCACGCAGTTGCGGCCAGAGCTGGGCCAGGCGCGCCAGCTTGATGTCGATCTGCCCGGCCAGACGCTGTTGCAGGCTGCCGCTGCCGTTGATGCGGTTGTCGCCCAGGCGGATGTCCAGGTTGGCGAGGGTCCATTGTTCGCCGGCGCCTTCGGCCTTGGCCGCGAGCACGGCGGTTTGGCCGCGCAGGCGGCCCTTGAGGTCGAGGTCGGCGTTGAGCTTGAGCTGTTCATTTTTGAACTCGCCTTTGCTGCGCAGCGGTCCGGCCAGGGTGCCGGGCAACTCGGCGACCCAGTAGGCCGGGTTCAGCGCCGACAGCTCCAGCGCGGTGTCCCAGGCAATGCTGTCGGCAAATTGCAGGTTCAGGTGGCCTTCGGCCTTGCCTTGGCCGGCACTCAGTTTCAGCTCAGGTAGGAAGACCTGCTTGAGGTCGCCACTGAAGGGGGTGACCACATTGAACTTGCCCGCCGGGCCGTCGAGGTCAGCCTTGAGATTGCCCAGGTAGTTGCCGTCTTTATAGGAGATTTCACCGTTGAAGGTGCGCAAGGCCACTTGCGGTTCGTCGATGACCGGATAGAGGCGATGCCAGGGGAAGTCCAGCCAGTCGATCTTGGCGTCCGCGCTGAAGCCTTGTTGCCAGTCCAGGTTGGCACTGAGCTTGAGGCTTTGCTTGTCGCCGGCCGTAAGGTCCAGGCCGGCAATGTGTGCCCCCTTGGCGTCAACCTTGCCCTTGAGCAGTAAATCCACCGGGCCGTTTTCGGCCGGTAGCACAGCCTTGCCCAGCAACTGGTAGCCATTGCTCAGGTCGCCTTTAGCGTTCAAGTCCAGTTGGTTGAGTTGCAGGGTATCGGGCAGGTCTGCGCTGGGTTTGAACGACCCGGAGGTGATGTGCACCTGCGCCGGCAGGTTTTCCACCAGGGGTTGCAGCTCGCCAGTGAGCTTGGCCGGCAGATAGCCGCTGCTGTCGGCGTCGAGCTTGAGGGTCTTGAGCAAGTCGCCGTCGAGCTTGAGAGCAACGCTCCAGGGCGCGCCGCCCGGCGCATAGGGCAAGCTCAGGTTACCGGTGGCATTCAACGGCCAATCGCCGCTGGGTTGCAGCAGACCGGCGAGGTCCAGTACCAGATCGTCGCGCTGCAGATGCACCGAGTCGATCTGCAGGCCGGCGGTAGTCCAGTGCGCCACCAGTTGCAGGCCCTTGAGTTCTTCATTGCCGTTGAACAGCAGGCTGCCAATGCGAACATCGCCCAACTGGAGCGAAACCGGCAGCTTCAGGTCGGGCAGTTGAATCGGCCCGCTGTCGCTCTCTTCGGCACTGGGGGCGAATTCCAGGCTGACCTGTTCCACATCCAGTCGGTTGATGCACAGGGTCATGCGCAGCAGGCAGCCGGGTGACCAGTCAAACGTCGGTGCATTCAGCTCGACGCGGCTGCCATCCTGCTGCCACAGCAAATGATCGGCACTCCACTGCCCGCCCAGGCGCCCCTGGAAATTTTCCACGCTCAAACCTGGCACCTGGCCCAAGGCCCAGCGACTGCCCGCCTGGGTGCCAAGCACTGACCACAGCGCCAACAACAGCAAGACGAGGATGGCAACCAACGCCAGCCCCGCTATTTTCAAACCACGCATCACAGCTCAGGCCCCATGGAAAAGTGCAAGCGAACGCCGCCCGGATCTTCGAGGGCATGGGCCAGGTCGAGGCGAATCGGCCCCACCGGCGACACCCAGCGCACGCCGACACCCACGCCGGTTTTCAGGCTGGGCAAGTCCAGGTTGTTGAAGGAGTTGCCCTGGTCGACAAAGGTCGCGATACGCCATTTATCGGTGATGGAATATTGATACTCAGCGCTCAGGGCCACCATGTAGCGACCACCGATGCGATCGCCGCGATCGTTCTCTGGCGACAGGGTCTGGTACTCGTAACCGCGCACGCTCTGGTCACCACCGGCAAAGAAGCGCAACGACGGCGGCACGGATTTGTAGCCGTTGGTGGCACTACCGCCAAATTGTGCACGCCCCAGAAAGCGGTGGTTGTCCCACAAGGTGGTCAGGCCTTTGACGGTGGCCGTGCCGTAAAGCAGGTTGGTGTCAGACCCCAGCCCCTCTTTGGCGACCTTGGTGTCGAACATCAGGCGGTAGCCATGATGCGGGTCGATGCGGTTGTCACTGCGCAGGTAGGAATAGCTCACGCCAGGCATCAGCAGGTTACTCAGGCCCGAGTCATTGCCCAGGCGGTATTCCTCGCGTTGGTACTTGAGTGAGATCACCCGCGTCCAGCCACTGGGCAACTTGCTGTGCCATTCGGGGCCGATGGTGAGCAGCTTGCTCAGGGTATCAGTGTTGGCGATCTCTTCATTCTGGTAGCCGCCGGCAAAGCGCAGTTTGTCGGTGAGCGGCGGGTCGAGCGGGATGTCGTACCACAGCCCGACGTTCTGCCGTGGCGCCGACAGTTCAGCTTCCCAGCCATAACTGTGGCCCTGTGGGTTGACCCAATGGCGCGTCCAGTTGGCTTTGCCCCGTGGGCCGACGTCAGTGGAATAACCCAGGCCCAGGCCCATGGTGCGCGGCTTGCGGGTGTCCAGTTGCACCGCCACCGGGATCACGTCATCGGTGGCGGCGGTGGGGCTGGCGTCGACGCGCACGCCTTCGAAGAAGCCACTGGCTTGCAGGTTCTGGTTGAGTTCGGCGACCAGTTCGGAGTCATAGGGTGTGCCGGGCTTGAACGGCACCATGCGCTGCAACAGCTCTTCATCAAAGGGCGTGTCGCCGGTGAAGCTGACCTTGCCCATGCTGTAGCGTGGGCCGCTGTCGTAAATGAGTTCGATGTCGGCCACGCCCGCTTGAGGGTCTACGGCAAGTTTCTGGCTGGTGAAACGCCCGCTGAAAAACCCGTAGCGCGAGGCCTGGTTCTGGATCAGGCGCTTGGCGTCTTCGTAATAGCCGTGATTGAGCACGGCGCCGGGCTTGAGGTCGTCGCTGGCGGGCACGCGAAAGGTCTTGAGACTCGCGGCCTGGCCGTCGACCCTTATGGTGACGTCGCGCAAGTGCACCGGTTCGCCGGGGTCGATGGTGAGCGTCAGGCGCGGGTTCTTGCCGCCCTTCACATCGCTGTTGATCTGTGGCTGATAGTAGCCCAGGGCCTGCGCGGCTTTGCGCGCCTGCTCCTCGGCGCCACGGCTGAACCGCAGCAAGGCTTCTTCATCACGATCGCCCACACCGCCGATATAGCCTTCGATGTTGGCTTTCAGCGCGTCGTTCGAGGGTTTGATCCGCACGTCCAGCTCGCTTTGCGCCAATGCGCCGCAGCTCGTGAACAGCAGAATCAAGCCGCTGGTAAATCTTCCTGGAAACTTCATAGGCGCGGATGCTACACGAGCGAGAGAGGAACTATGAACCCGGATTCTTCTGAATAATTCTGTCTCAAGCCGTTGCAGGATGTAACGCCTGGGGATTGGGATGGAAAAACACATGCTCGCGCACCGGCCCTACGGCGACTTCGCCGATTTCCTCATAGCCCTGTCGCTTGTAGAAATCCAAATAACGGGAGTTACCGGTGTCGAGCACCACGCCGGATGAATGCGGGTCGTCGGCACACCAATTGTGTACCGCTTCCAGCAACTGCTCACCATGGTGCTTGCCCTGGAACTGCGGGTGAATGCCCAGCAGCGGCAGCACATGCACAGACGTGTTGGGCAGGCACGCCATGACGGCATGATGGTATTCCAGATAGCGCCGCGTACCGCGCACGCCGGTGCTCAGCCACATGCGGATTTGCCAGGCCCAGCTTTCGGTGATGCCCAGGCGCCGCTGGGGCGGTGCAATCAGGGCAATGCCGATCAGCCGGTCGTTGACGAACAGGCCGATGGCCGGGAGTTTCTGGAAAAAATGCTGCTTGACCAGTTCGCGCACAGTGGCACGTACTCGCTGTTCATAGCCCGCCCGCTCGGCTTCGAAGATGTAGGCAAAGGTCGGCTCATGGCGATACGCCTGGTACAGCAGGGATCGCGCTTCACGGGAGTAGCCGCTATTGAGCAGGCGGATTTCGGCAGTGGCCGTCGAAGTGTCTGGCATAACAGTCAATCTCCCTGGGCGCCACTCAAACATGGCGTTCTTATGGGTACGAACCTGCACAGCTCCAGTCGTTCCCAGACATTAGCAGCGCATTCATCCTGCCGCCACGCTGGCCCCCATCCGACTTGTCGGCTAGCATCGCCCTTTTGCCAGACTGGACTGCCGACCATGAAAATCGTCTCCTTCAATATCAACGGGCTGCGTGCTCGCCCTCATCAGTTGGCGGCGCTGATTGAAAAGCATCAACCGGACGTGATCGGTTTGCAGGAAACCAAGGTCCACGATGATCAGTTCCCGTTGGCCGAAGTGCAGGCCCTGGGTTATCACGTGTACTACCACGGGCAGAAAGGCCACTACGGCGTGGCCCTGCTCTCGCGCAAAGAAGCGTTGAGCGTGCACAAAGGCTTTGCCAGCGATGAAGAAGACGCCCAGCGCCGGTTTATCTGGGGCACCTTCGCCGACGAAAACGGCCACCCAGTGACCATCATGAACGGCTACTTCCCCCAAGGCGAAAGCCGCGACCACCCAACCAAGTTCCCGGCCAAGCAGCGCTTCTATGAAGACTTGCAGCAATTGCTGGAAAGCCAGTTCAGCAATGACCAGGCGCTGGTGGTGATGGGCGACGTGAACATTTCCCCAGAGGACTGCGACATCGGCATCGGCGCCGACAACGCCAAGCGCTGGCTGAAAACCGGCAAGTGCAGCTTTCTGCCGGAAGAACGCGAGTGGATGGCACGCTTGAAGAACTGGGGCCTGGTGGACAGCTTCCGCCACCTCAACCCGGATGTGACCGACCGCTTCAGCTGGTTCGATTACCGCAGCCGTGGCTTTGAGGACGAGCCCAAGCGCGGGCTGCGCATCGACGTGATCTTGGCGTCCACCGGGTTGGTGCCTCGGGTCAAGGACGCGGGGGTGGACTATGATTTGCGTGGGCTGGAGAAACCGTCGGACCATGCGCCGATCTGGTTGGAACTGAGCTGATTGTAGGAGCGAGCTTGCTCGCGAAGAACTTGAGGGCGCCGCGTTTATTCAGGAAGCCCGCGTTATCGTTGACGTTTTTCGCGAGCAAGCTCGCTCCTACAGGAGATCAGGGGTGCCAGCCCCGTGTCGGTCATATGGCTGCAATCCGACTGACTTAATCTTCCGGCACTCCCTTTGGCCTAAGAAGGTGCCGGCATGATGCTGCGCGTTCTGTTCCTGTGTTTTGCAATCGCATTCCCCGCCGTGGCGGCCCCTCTGTCCATTCCCGACCAAGGCCCGGCCCTGCGCATCCAGGGCTCCAACACCATCGGCGCGGCACTCGGACCGGCGCTGGTCAAAGGCTTGATGGAGTATCAGGGCTTGCAGGATGTGCGTGCTGAACCGGGTGCCGGGGTGAATGAGCAGCGCGTGGTCGGCAAGACACGCCAAGGCCAGACGGTCACCATCGAGGTGGCGGCCCACGGTTCCAGCACCGGCTTTGCGGCGCTGAAAAACAATCGCGCCGACCTCTCCGCAGCGTCCCGCCCGATCAAAGACAGCGAGCTGGTGGACCTCGCCCCCCTGGGGGACTTGAAAACCCCAGGCGCCGAGCATGTGATCGCCATTGATGGCCTGGCAATCATCGTCAACCCGCGCAACCCGCTCAATAGCCTCAACACCGAGCAATTGGCGCAAATCTTCAACGGCGAGGTCAGCACCTGGGAGGCACTGGGAGGTACAGGCGGGACCATTCATTTATATGCCCGGGATGATCAATCCGGCACCTTCGACACCTTCCGGGAACTGGTGCTGAGCCGCCGCGGCCAACCGCTCGCGCCGTCGGCCAAGCGCTTTGAATCCAGCGAACAGCTTTCCGATGCGGTGAGCCAGGACCCCCAGGGCGTCGGTTTTATCGGCCTGCCCTCTGTGCGCCAGGCCAAGGCGGTGGCGATTGTCGACGGCGACTCGCAACCGATGTTGCCGCTGACCAGCCTGATCGCCACCGAGGATTACCCGCTGTCACGTCGGCTGTTCTTCTACTTGCCGCCCTCTTCCCGCAACCCATGGGCCAAGGCGTTGGTGGAGTTTTCCCAAGGCAGCAAGGGCCAGGCGATTGTGGCTGCCAATGGCTTCATCGCCCAGCAGGTGCAAGCGATCGGTGTGGCGCCGCGCCCGTCGATGCCCGACGATTACCAGGCCATCGCCCGAGACGCTCAGCGCCTGACGGTGAATTTTCGCTTCGACGAGGGCAGCGCCAGCCTCGACAATAAGGCGCGCCAGGATGTGCAGCGGGTGGTCGCCTATATCAGAAGTCACGGCAAGCTGAATAAGCAGGTGACGCTGGTGGGGTTTGGCGACACCAAGAATGATCCGCAACGTGCGGCGCTGCTATCGAAGTTGCGGGCGATGGCAGTGCGCCGAGAGCTGGTCAAGAGCGGCGTGGTGCTCAAGGATATTCGCGGGTTTGGCGCGCAGATGCCGGTGGCGGCCAATACTGCGGATGAAGGCCGGATCAAGAATCGGCGAGTGGAGGTTTGGGTGTACTGAAGATCGTTGAAGATCGTTCCCACGCTCAGCGTGGGAATGCCGCTCTGGACGCTCCGCGTCCGCTCTTGAAAGGGTGACGCAGAGCGTCACGGGAGGCGTTCCCACGCAGAGCGTGGGAACGATCGCAGAGCGTGGGAACGATCATCAGTGTTACTGCCCGCCGCGCATCAATTCCCGAGGCACATATTTGCCAATCTCGAACTTGCCAATCGCCGCACGGTGCACTTCGTCCGGGCCGTCGGCCAGGCGCAGGGTGCGTTGCATGGCGTACATATAGGCCAGCGGGAAGTCATTGGACACCCCGGCACCGCCGTGCATCTGGATCGCGCGGTCGATGACTTTCAAGGCCACATTCGGTGCCACCACCTTGATCTGGGCGATTTCGCTTTTCGCCACTTTGTTACCCACGGTGTCCATCATGTACGCCGCTTTCAAGGTCAGCAGGCGGGCCATGTCAATTTCCATGCGTGAGTCGGCGATCTTGTCGATATTGCCGCCCAACCGCGCCAAAGGCTTGCCGAAGGCAGTGCGGCTGACCGAGCGTTTGCACATCAACTCCAATGCGCGTTCGGCCATGCCGACCGAACGCATGCAGTGGTGGATACGGCCAGGGCCAAGGCGCCCCTGGGCGATCTCGAAGCCACGGCCTTCGCCCAGCAACACGTTTTCATAAGGCACACGCACATTGTCGAACAGCACTTCGGCATGGCCGTGGGGCGCATCGTCGTAGCCGAATACCGGCAGCGGCCGCAGGATTTTCACGCCTGGGGTATCGACCGGCACCAGGATCATCGAGTGCTGCTGGTGACGCGGCGCATCGGGGTTGCTCAGGCCCATGAAGATCAGGATCTTGCAGCGCGGGTCGCAGGCGCCGGAGGTCCACCACTTCTTGCCGTTGATCACCCACTCGTCGCCCTGGCGTTCGGCGCGGGCGGCCATGTTGGTGGCGTCCGAGGACGCCACATCCGGTTCGGTCATGGCAAAGGCGGAACGAATCTCGCCGCGCAGCAAGGGTTCGAGCCAGCGCTGTTTCTGTTCTTCGTTGGCGTAGCGCACCAGCACTTCCATATTGCCGGTGTCGGGAGCGGAGCAGTTGAATGGCTCCGGGCCCAGCAACGAGCGGCCCATGATTTCCGCCAAGGGTGCGTATTCAAGGTTGGTCAGGCCAGCGCCCAGTTCGGATTCCGGCAGAAACAGGTTCCACAAGCCCTCGGCCTTCGCCTTGGCCTTGAGTTCTTCCATGATCGCCGTGGGCTGCCAGCGATCACCTTCGCTGACTTGGCGTTCGAACACCGGTTCGGCCGGGTAGACATAAGCGTCCATGAACGCAGTGACGCGTTCACGCAGTTCCTGAACCTTGGGCGAATAGGCGAAATCCATGAGCAGCTCCCTTCTTTGAGAGGTTGTTTAGGTCATGCATTCGATGCTAGAACAGCGCTGATAATTTACCTAGCCTATTCTCGCCGTGTATTAACATTCATCACCGATATATGATCGGCGTATGAGCACCTCACAATAAGAGCGCAACGAAATGAATCTGAGCAAGGTCGATCTCAACCTCTTCATCGTCTTTGATGCGATCTACACCGAAGCCAACCTGACCCGCGCCGGCCAGATCGTCGGTATCACCCAGCCGGCGGTGTCCAACGCCCTGGCACGGTTGCGCGAGACCTTCAACGACCCGCTGTTCGTGCGTACCGCCCAAGGCATGGTGCCCACGCCCATGGCGCAGAACATCATCGGCCCGGTGCGCAATGCGTTGTCGTTGCTGCGCGTGTCCGTGCAGGAAAGCCGCATCTTCAACCCGCAGCAGGCGGCCAAGACCTACCGTATCAGCATGACCGACCTGACCGAGGCCGTGATCCTGCCGCTGCTGTTCCAGCGCCTGCGTCGCCTGGCGCCTACCGTGATGATCGAGAGTTTCCTGTCCAAACGTCGCGAAACCACCAAGGAACTGGCCGCCGGGCGCCTGGATTTTGCCGTGGATGCGCCGCTCAACACCGACCCGCAGGTGCGTCACGTCAAGCTGATGGAAGACCGCTACGTGTGCGCCATGCGCAAGGGCCACCCGATGGCGGGCAAGGATAAATTCACCCTGGATGATTACCTGTCGCTGACCCATATCCATATCTCCAGCCGCCGCAACGGTTTGGGCTATGTGGACCTGGCCTTGGGCAAGATGGGCATTCAACGCAAGATCG
The DNA here is from genome assembly GCF_021609665.1 of Pseudomonas sp. PA-1-3F. Classification (NCBI taxonomy): domain Bacteria; kingdom Pseudomonadati; phylum Pseudomonadota; class Gammaproteobacteria; order Pseudomonadales; family Pseudomonadaceae; genus Pseudomonas; species Pseudomonas sp. PA-1-3F. The sequence continues at coordinate 176,528 of NZ_WJZD01000003.1, forward strand.
CCCTGCGTTCCCAGCACTACCTGATGGCCTATCAGGTGTTGCAACAGACCGACATGGTGATGACCGTGCCCGAGCGTTTCGCCCGTCGTCATGAACTGCACTGGTTCCAACTGCCAGTCAACAGCGTGCCGCCGCTGGAAACCCATTTGTACTGGCACGAAAGCACCGACCAGGACCCGGCGAACCGCTGGATGCGTGAACAGATGATCGAGTTGTGCCAGCAGGTGACGGCCCAGGAAAAGAAAGCCCAGCAGCCTTGACGTTTACGTCAACCTGCAATTAGCTTAGCGCCAAGACTTCCTTGAGCACCGCCATGAGCACCACCTACAGCATCTCCGACCTCGCCCGCGAGCTCGACATCACCACCCGCGCCATTCGTTTCTATGAAGAACAAGGCCTGCTGGCCCCCGAACGTCGGGGCCAGGAGCGCATTTACTCGGCGCGGGACAAGGTCAGCCTCAAGCTGATCCTGCGTGGCAAGCGCATCGGCTTCTCCCTGGCCGAATGCCGCGAACTGATCGAACTCTACGACCCCACCGGCGGCAACCAGATCCAACTCAACAGCATGCTGGCCAAGATCGCCGAACGCCGTGAACAGTTGGAACAGCAACTGCTGGATATCGAACAGATGAAGCTGGAACTGGACACCGCTGAAGAGCGTTGCACCCAGGCCCTGGCGCAGACCATCAGCCAAGCCGGCCATTGACCAGAAGGTAACTGCCATGTCCCTCCCCTCCCACGTACGCCTGGTTGAAGTCGGCCCGCGCGACGGTTTGCAGAACGAAGCCCAGCCCATCAGCGTGGCGGATAAAGTCCGATTGGTAGACGCCTTGAGCGCCGCTGGCTTGAGCTATATCGAAGTCGGTAGTTTTGTCTCGCCCAAATGGGTGCCGCAAATGGCAGGTTCAGCCGAAGTGTTTGCGCAGATCCAGCGCAAGCCCGGCGTGACCTATGGCGCACTGGCACCGAACCTGCGCGGGTTCGAGGATGCGCTGGCGGCCGGGGTCAAGGAAGTCGCGGTGTTCGCGGCGGCGTCCGAGGCGTTCTCCCAGCGCAATATCAATTGTTCCATCAGCGAGAGCCTGGAGCGCTTCGCACCGATCATGGCCGCCGCCAAGCAGCACGGCGTCAGCGTGCGCGGCTATGTGTCCTGTGTACTGGGTTGCCCCTATGAAGGCGATATCGCCCCGGAGCAAGTGGCGGCGGTCGCCCGCGAGCTGTATGCCATGGGCTGCTATGAAGTGTCCCTGGGCGACACGATCGGTACCGGCACGGCGGGCGCTACCCGGCGCCTGTTCGAAGTGGTCGGCGCGCAAGTGCCACGGGACAAGCTGGCCGGGCACTTCCACGACACCTACGGGCAGGCCATCGCCAACATCTATGCCAGCCTGCTGGAGGGCATCACGGTGTTCGACAGCTCTATCGCAGGCCTGGGCGGCTGCCCCTACGCCAAGGGCGCCAGCGGTAACGTCGCCACCGAGGACGTGCTGTACCTGCTCAACGGCCTGGGTATCGACACGGGTATCGACCTGGAACGCTTGATTGGCGCCGGCCAGCAGATCAGCCAGGTGCTGGGACGGCCTACGGGTTCCCGCGTGGCGAAGGTGCGTAACGCAGGTGAGTAGCACAGCTGTGACAATGTGTTACCGCACACCGGCATAACGTGTAACGCGGGAACAAAATCCGCCGTGCAAACTGAAAGAAAATACTGAAAAAAAACCAACTCGTTGATTTTAAAGGCTTTTAAAAAGTTGGCACGCCTTCTGCTATCTCTATGGCATAACAAGAATAAAAAGCGCCAAACCTAATAAAAATAAGACGAAACGACTCTGACATAACAAAAACAACACGGCAGAGACGCAGCTAACAGATTTTTTTGGAGAAGATGTGCTTCCCAGGGTACGGCATGCCGCAACCCGCAACCGGATAGAGAAAAATAAAACTACCTTAGGTAGCTACCCACTGGTTGGATCGTTTACGAAGAAGCAGGTCAGCGTTCAAAAAAATACGTTTGCTCTTGACCCCGGATGGGGGTCGCCAAAAAAGCGGTACGGGCCACGGCTACCAAAAACAACAACAGGCCGTCCCTCAATAATAAGAAAAGAGCACGCAACGACAAATTAAAGGGGACCTTCGGGTCCCCTTTGTGCTTTCTGGGTTTCACTATTTTGGTGGCACAGCAGGTTCGCGGGGTATCAGGTAGATGTGGGCCGGCAGCCAGGCCGCCATCGCAGGCAAGCCAGCTCCCACAGGGGTTTGACGTTGTCAGCGCGCTTGCAGCTCCTGGATGGAAATCTCGCGCATGCGAAACTTCTGGATCTTGCCCGTGACTGTCATCGGAAACTCATCCACGAATTTGAAATGCCTGGGCGTCTTGAAATGGGCGATGCGGTCCTTGCACCAGCTCAACAACTCCAGCTCGTTGGCCACTTGACCGGGATGGAACTTGATCCAGGCAACAATCTCTTCGCCATAACGTTCATCCGGGATGCCAACGATCTGCACGTCCGCCACGGCCGGATGAGTAAAGAAAAACTCTTCCAGCTCCCGCGGGTAAACGTTCTCGCCACCGCGAATGATCATGTCCTTGTTACGCCCGGCGATGCACACGTAACCCTGCTCATCCATGGTCGCCAGGTCGCCGGTGTGCATCCAGCCGGCCTCATCGATGGACTCGCGAGTGCCGTCGGGGTTGTTCCAGTAACCGAGCATCACGCTGTAGCCGCGTGTACACAGTTCACCGATCACGCCCCGGGCCACGGTGTTACCGGCCTCGTCGACAATCTTGGTTTCCAGTTGCGGTTGGGTGCGGCCCACCGTGGTAACACGCCGCTCGATATCGTCATCTGCGCCGGTCTGTAGCGACACCGGGCTGGTTTCAGTCATGCCATAGGCAATCTGCACCTCTCCCATGTGCAGCTCATGGATGACCCGACGCATCACCTCGATCGGGCATGTCGCCCCGGCCATGATCCCGGTGCGCAGGCTGGACAAGTCGAACTCGGCTCGGCGTGGGTGATCGAGCAGCGCGATAAACATGGTCGGCACGCCATATAAGCCGGTGGCTTGTTCTTCGGCGACGGCGTTCAGCGTCAGCAACGGGTCGAAGCCGTCATTGGGGTAGATCATGGTGGTGCCGTGGGTGATACAACCGAGGTTCCCCATGACCATGCCGAAGCAGTGATACAGCGGCACCGGGATCACCAGGCGGTCCCCTGCCGTCAGGCCCAGGCTTTCACCGACCATGTAACCGTTATTGAGGATGTTGTGGTGACTGAGGGTGGCGCCCTTGGGGAAGCCGGTGGTGCCGGAGGTGTACTGGATATTCACGGGTTGATCGAAATGCAGGCTGGCCTGGCGGCTGTGCAGGTGCTCGGGCGGCACGCCTGCGCCAAGCGCCGCCAACTGCGACCAGGGCATGAATTCCGGCGGCGGGCTGGGGTCAAGGCTGATGAGGCCGCGCAGCTCGGGTTTCAACGCCTGGAGCATGGCGTGGTAATCGGAGCTTTTGAAAGAACCGGCGCATACCAGCCATTGGCAGCCGGATTGTTTGAGCACGTAGTCCAATTCACTGCTGCGATAGGCCGGGTTGATATTGACCAGGATCACCCCGAGCTTGGCGCTCGCCACCTGGCAGATCAGCCACTCGGCACAGTTAGGCGCCCAGATACCCAGGCGGTCGCCGGTTTGCATGCCCAAGGCGAGGAACGCGCGGGCGTGCAGCTCAACCGTCTCGGCCAGCTGCCGCCAGGTGTAGCGCTGCTGCTGGTGGCGCACCACCAAGGCTTCGCCATCTGGATGCTGAGCGACGGTGCGATCGAATGCCTGGCCAATGGTCATGGCCAGCAAGGCCTTGTCCTGGGAGCCACGGCTGTAACTCTGGTTCGGTTGATCCATAACGACCCCTGTTATCTTTTTTGTAGGTTGACGTATACGTAAACTACGATTGACAGCGCCGCAACGCAAGCTTACGTTAACGTAAAGGTGAGCGCCCTCCTCCCGCGCCCTGCCCACACAACAACAAAGCTCACATTAAGGTGCCTGTCCATGAGTTACCCGTCCCTGAACTTCGCCCTCGGCGAGACCATCGACATGCTGCGCGACCAGGTGCAGTCCTTCGTGGCCAAGGAGATCGCACCGCGCGCGGCCCAGATCGACATCGACAACCTGTTCCCCGCCGACCTGTGGCGCAAGTTCGGCGACATGGGCCTGCTGGGCATCACCGTGCCCGAGGAATACGGCGGTGCCGGCCTCGGTTACCTGGCCCATGTGGTGAGCATGGAAGAAATCAGCCGTGGCTCGGCCTCGGTGGCGTTGTCCTACGGGGCGCACTCCAACCTGTGCGTCAACCAGATCAACCGCAACGGCAACCACGCACAAAAACTCAAGTACCTGCCCAAGCTGATCAGCGGCGAGCACATCGGCGCCCTGGCCATGAGCGAGCCGAATGCCGGTTCCGACGTGGTGTCGATGAAACTGCGCGCCGACAAGCGCGGCGACCATTACGTACTCAATGGCAGCAAGACCTGGATCACCAACGGCCCGGACGCCAACACCTATGTGATCTACGCCAAGACCGACCTGGAAAAAGGCCCTCACGGCATCACCGCCTTCATCGTCGAGCGCGACTGGAAAGGCTTCAGCCGCAGCAATAAATTCGACAAGCTGGGCATGCGCGGCTCCAACACCTGCGAGCTGTTTTTCGACGACGTCGAGGTGCCCGAAGAAAACATCCTCGGCGTGCTCAATGGCGGCGTGAAAGTGTTGATGAGCGGCCTGGACTACGAGCGCGTGGTGCTTTCCGGTGGCCCTACCGGGATCATGCAGGCATGCATGGACTTGATCGTGCCCTACATCCACGACCGCAAGCAGTTCGGCCAGAGCATCGGCGAATTCCAGTTGATCCAGGGCAAGGTCGCCGATATGTACACCCAGCTCAACGCCAGCCGCGCTTACCTCTACGCGGTGGCCCAGGCGTGTGAACGCGGCGAGACCACGCGCAAGGACGCTGCGGGCGTGATCCTCTACAGCGCCGAGCGCGCCACGCAAATGGCCCTGGATGCAATCCAGATTCTGGGCGGCAATGGCTATATCAATGAATTCCCCGCCGGGCGCCTGCTGCGTGACGCCAAGCTCTACGAAATTGGTGCGGGCACCAGTGAGATTCGGCGGATGTTGATCGGTCGCGAACTGTTCAACGAAACCCGCTGAAGGAGCACGCCCATGGCCACCTTGCACACCCAGCTCAACCCGCGCTCGGCGGAATTCGCCGCCAACCGCGCGGCGATGCTTGAACAGGTCGACGCCCTGCACAGCCTGCTCGCCCACGTCCATCAAGGTGGCGGCGCCAAGGCCCAGGAACGCCACACGTCACGCGGCAAGCTGTTGCCCCGCGAGCGTATCAACCGTCTGCTCGATCCGGGTTCGCCGTTTCTCGAGCTGAGCCAACTGGCCGCCCACCAGGTGTATGGCGAAGACGTCCCGGCTGCCGGGGTGATTGCCGGCATCGGCCGGGTGGAAGGCGTCGAATGCATGATTGTGGCCAACGATGCCACGGTCAAAGGCGGCTCCTATTACCCGCTGACCGTTAAAAAACACCTGCGCGCCCAGACCATCGCCGAGCAGAACCGCCTGCCGTGTATCTACCTGGTGGACTCCGGTGGCGCCAACCTGCCGCGCCAGGACGAGGTGTTCCCAGACCGCGAGCACTTCGGGCGAATCTTTTTCAACCAAGCCAATATGAGCGCCCAGGGCATTCCCCAGATTGCCGTGGTGATGGGCTCGTGCACCGCCGGCGGTGCCTACGTGCCGGCCATGGCTGACGAAGCGATCATGGTGCGCCAGCAAGCCACCATCTTCCTCGCCGGCCCGCCGCTGGTGAAGGCCGCCACCGGTGAAGTGGTGAGCGCCGAAGACCTGGGCGGTGCCGATGTGCATTGCAAGGTCTCGGGCGTGGCCGACCACTATGCCGACAGCGATGAGCACGCCCTGGCGCTGGCGCGGCGCAGCGTGGCCAACCTCAATTGGCGCAAGCAGGGTGAGCTGCTGCAACGCTCGCCGGTGGCGCCGCTGTACAGCAGCGAAGAGTTGTACGGCGTGATCCCGGCGGATGCCAAGCAACCCTTTGATGTGCGCGAAGTCATCGCACGGCTGGTGGACGGCTCGGTGTTCGATGAGTTCAAGGCCCTGTTCGGCACGACCCTGGTGTGCGGCTTTGCGCACTTGCATGGCTACCCGATAGCGATCCTGGCCAACAACGGCATCCTCTTCGCCGAAGCCGCGCAAAAAGGCGCGCACTTTATCGAACTGGCCTGCCAGCGCGGGATTCCACTGCTGTTCCTGCAAAACATCACCGGCTTCATGGTCGGCCAGAAGTACGAAGCCGGCGGCATTGCCAAGCACGGCGCCAAGCTGGTCACCGCCGTGGCGTGCGCCAAGGTGCCGAAATTCACCGTGATCATCGGTGGCAGCTTTGGTGCGGGTAACTATGGGATGTGTGGCCGCGCCTACGACCCGCGCTTTTTGTGGATGTGGCCCAACGCACGCATTGGCGTGATGGGGGCCGAACAGGCCGCCGGGGTGTTGGCGCAGGTCAAGCGCGAACAGGCTGAGCGCGCCGGCAACGGTTTCAGTGCCGAGGAGGAAGCCGCGATCAAGCAGCCGATCCTCGACCAGTATGAAACCCAGGGCCATCCCTACTACTCCAGCGCGCGCTTGTGGGATGACGGCGTGATCGACCCGCTGCAGACCCGTGACGTGCTGGCCCTGGCCTTGTCCGCCGCCCTGAACGCCCCCATCGAGCCGAGCCGCTTCGGCGTGTTCCGCATGTAACCTGTAGGAGCGCGCCTGTTGTGGCGAGGGAGCTTGCTCCCGCTGACTGCGCAGCAGTCCCGGCTTTTTTGGGGGCGCTGCGCACCCCAGCGCAAGCAAGCTTGCTCGCCACAACAAGCTCGCTCCTACAGGAGGCCTCTCATTATCATGGAGCTCCTTGCATGAGCGACTTCAACACCCTCGAACTGATCACTGACCGCCGTGGCTTTGCCACGCTGTGGCTCAGCCGCGAAGCCAAGAACAACGCGTTCAACGCCGAGATGATCCGCGAATTGATCCTGGCTCTTGACCGCGTACAAGGCGACCCGTCCCTGCGCTTCCTGGTACTGCGCGGGCGTGGCAAGCACTTCAGCGCCGGTGCCGACCTGGCCTGGATGCAGCAATCGGCCGAGCTGGACTACCACACCAACCTGGACGACGCCCGGGAACTGGCAGAGCTGATGTACAACCTGTCCAAACTGAAAATCCCCACGCTGGCGGTGGTGCAAGGTGCGGCCTACGGGGGCGCGCTGGGCCTGATCAGTTGCTGTGACATGGCCATCGGTGCCGACGACGCGCAGTTCTGCCTGTCGGAAGTGCGTATCGGCCTGGCGCCGGCGGTGATCAGCCCGTTCGTGGTGCAGGCCATCGGCGAACGCGCTGCCCGTCGTTATGCACTCACAGCCGAGCGGTTCGGCGGCCAACGCGCACGGGAGATCGGCTTGCTGGCGGAAAGTTATCCTGCCGAGAGCCTGGATCAACAGGTGGACCAGTGGGTCACCAACCTGCTGCAAAACAGCCCGGCGGCCATGCGTGCCAGTAAGGATTTGCTGCGCGAAGTGGGCAACGGTGCCCTCACCCCCGCGCTGCGCCGCTATTGCGAAAACGCCATTGCGCGCATCCGGGTGAGCGCCGAGGGCCAGGAAGGTTTGCGTGCATTTCTGCAAAAACGTGCGCCAAGTTGGCAAACCCAGGAGCCGCGTTCATGAGCACACTCAACACCGTTCTGGTGGCCAACCGTGGCGAAATCGCCTGCCGGGTCATGCGTACCGCCAAGGCCATGGGGTTGACCACCGTGGCTGTGCACAGCGCCATCGACCGCGATGCCCGCCATAGCCGTGAAGCCGATATCCGCGTCGACCTGGGCGGCAGCAAGGCCACCGATAGTTACCTGCAAATCGACAAGCTGATTGCCGCCGCCCACGCCAGCGGCGCCCAGGCGATTCACCCCGGCTACGGCTTCCTCTCGGAAAACGCCGGCTTCGCCCGGGCCATCGAGGCGGCAGGCTTGATCTTCCTCGGCCCGCCCGCCTCGGCCATCGACGCCATGGGCAGCAAATCCGCGGCCAAGGCCTTGATGGAAACGGCTGGCGTACCCCTTGTGCCGGGTTATCACGGCGAGGCCCAGGACCTGGAGACCTTCCGCGCCGCCTGTGAGCGTATCGGCTACCCGGTGCTGCTCAAGGCCACGGCGGGTGGCGGTGGCAAGGGCATGAAAGTGGTCGAGGACGTCAGCCAACTGGCCGAAGCCCTGGCTTCCGCCCAGCGTGAGGCGCTGTCGTCGTTCGGCAACGGGCAGATGCTGGTGGAGAAATACCTGCTCAAGCCGCGGCATGTCGAGATCCAAGTGTTTGCCGACCAGCAGGGTCATTGCTTGTACCTCAATGAACGCGACTGCTCGATCCAGCGTCGTCATCAAAAGGTCGTGGAAGAAGCCCCGGCACCCGGCTTGAGTGTCGAGCAGCGCCGGGCCATGGGCGAAGCGGCCGTGCGCGCTGCCCAGGCCATCGGGTATGTCGGCGCAGGTACGGTGGAGTTTTTGCTGGATGCCCGTGGCGAGTTTTTCTTCATGGAGATGAACACGCGGCTGCAAGTGGAGCATCCGGTGACCGAAGCGATTACCGGCCTCGACCTGGTGGCCTGGCAGATCCGGGTTGCCCAGGGCGAGGCGCTGCCGATCACGCAAGAGCAGGTCGCGTTGAACGGTCATGCAATTGAAGTGCGGCTATATGCCGAAGACCCGGCCAATGACTTTCTGCCGGCCACCGGGCACCTGGCGCTGTACCGCGAGTCCAGCCCAGGCCCTGGACGCCGGGTGGATAGCGGCGTCGAGCAAGACGACAGCGTGTCGCCCTTCTACGACCCGATGCTCGGCAAGTTGATTGCCTGGGGGGAAGACCGCGAACAGGCGCGCCTGCGCTTATTAAGCATGCTGGATGAGTTTGCGGTCGGCGGGCTCAAGACCAACCTGGGCTTTTTGCGGCGCATCATCGGACACCCTGCGTTTGCCGCGGCCGAGTTGGATACCGGGTTTATCCCGCGCTATCAGGGTGAGCTGTTGCCGACGCCAGGAGCCTTGAGCGATGAGTTCTGGCAAGCGGCGGGCTCGGCGTTTATGCAGAGCTTGCCGATGGGTGACGGGCCTTGGGCAAGTCACCAGGGCTTTCGCGTGGGCCTGCCTGTCGAGGTGTCGCTGCACCTGAGCTGCAATGGGCAGGATCGGTTGGTGACACTGACCGGGCAACCGTCTCAGTTATGCGGCGAACAGTTGCTGACTGAACATCTGGGCGTGCGCCGTGCTCATCTGGCGGTGCGCAGTGAAGGCAGCCTGTACCTGCGTTGGGAAGGCGAGATGCATGCCGTCAGCCTGTTCGACCCGATTGCGGCGGTCGAGGCCAATCAATCCCATCAGGGCGGCCTCACCGCCCCCATGAACGGCAGCATCGTGCGGGTGCTCGTGGAGGTGGGCCAAACCGTTGAGGCTGGTACTCAACTGGTGGTGCTCGAAGCCATGAAGATGGAACACAGCATCCGTGCGCCCCACGCCGGGGTGGTCAAGGCGCTGTTCTGCCAGGAAGGTGAAATGGTAGCCGAAGGCAGCGCGCTGGTGGAGCTTGAAACGGCCGGCTAGAACTTCGCCGTGGCTTGCACCACCACACCCAGGAGGCGGCAGCCGTCGGTGAGCAGTACCTTGGGGTAAGTGGGGTTGAGCGGCACCAGGTAGTGCTGGCCGCTTTCTTCCTGCAGTTGGCGAAAGGTCGCCTGGGGGTTACCGGCCCATTGAGCCACCACCAGCCTGCCGGGCTCGGGCGCGATGGCCGGGTCAACCAGGATCATCATGCCAGCCGCAATGCTCATGCCCGTGGGGGCGGTCATGGCGTCTCCCGTCACCGGCAACCAGAATGCCTCGCCTCGGGCGTGGTAATCGCTCAATTCGTAGCGCTCGGCCCTATAAGGCGCACGCTCCTCACGCAGCTCGCAGGCCTGCTTCCAGTCGCTGACCGGGTAGCGGAAATACGGGTTGTAGTGCGCTTCCCGTTCAGGCACTTGCGCGGCCCGTTCACGAATCTCCAGCGCCACCTCCAAATACCCCAACCCCAGTTCGGCGAGCACACGGTTCATGTCCGCCAGGCTCGGCACGCGGCGTTTATTGAGCCAATGGCCGATGCCGCCCTGGGACATCCCCAGGCGCTGCGCCAGTTCATCCTGCGTGACCTTGCGGTCTTTCATGTTGGCTTTGACCAACGCTATCCAGTTATCCATGGCGCATCACAATACGGGCCCCATTTTTGCGGGCAATAAACAGTTTGTAGTAATCCATAAAACGACAGGAATACGATACGTACTATCATCAAGCCCAAGGATTTCGACACCCACCGGAGTACTGCCGCTTATGACGACCCGCACACACCCAACGCCCGACACATCCGAACTGACTGAAGTAAACGACATGTGCAACAGTGGCGCAGCCCAGCGCGCACTGGACTACTACTTGAAAGAAAATCGGTCGACGCCGGATTCGGACGGGGCCATGTTCGCGATCAAACCCGAAGTCAGCCAGGAGGAGGCCCTGATACACGCCTCGGACCTGTTGCGCAGTGCAGCGGCAACCGCCTACGAGTCGGCGTGCAGCCATCAGGGCAACCAGCGCGACCTGGCGTTTTCGGTGGTGTATTTGATCGATATGGCGAAGGCGATGGTGGAGCGGTCGTTGCAAGCGCCAAAAGCGGCGGCAAACGCTTAGCAGGTATGAAAGAAAAATATTTCTATCCCACGGATAAAAACATTTGACTTGCAAATGATAATGATTATTATTGGGCTCAGCTGATCGCGAGATCAGTCGATAGACCAAGAGACCTTAGGTCGGACTCTTGGAATATCTCCTCATCAGGCTAATCACGGTTTTTGACCCGGCTCTTTGGCCGGGTCTTTTTTTTGCCAGTTTTCCTGGCATGGCTTCAGGCTAATGAAGACTGTGTGTTGCTTGATGGCGCGCATGGTAGCAAAAGACTATCGCCCAAAGAAAGTCGTCCGAGTGCTCTAGCGCGTATCTCTGCGAATTAGCGCTTGAGAATCAATCTCATAGACTCTAAGCTGCGGCGGCGTCACGGATGACGCCCCCTCCCCTTGCAACAATTTTTGCATCCAGGTTTTACCGAACGCCTGTGTAAGATGGCCGCCACATCACTCATATTCAGGCAACCAGACTATGACCGTGGCCTTGACTTCCATCAAGATCAGCACCGACTTCGACAGCGGCAACATTCAGGTCCTGGATGCCAGCGACGCTTATCAGTTGTTGCTGGCAATCAAACCCGACACCCGCAGCGATCACTACCAATGGTTCCACTTCAAGGCCGAAGGCATGCACGTGGGGCACACCCATACCTTTCGCTTGAGCAACGCAGGGCGCTCGTCCTACAAGCATGCCTGGAGCGGCTACAACGCCGTGGCGTCCTACGACCATATCAACTGGTTCCGGGTACCGACGCGCTTTGATGGCGAGATCCTGCACATCAACCTCCAGACCCGGGAAAAGCACGCCTGGTTTGCCTACTTCGAGCCCTACAGCCGTGAACGCCATGACTGGCTGATCGAGCAAGCCCTGAAGTACGCCGCGGTCACCCTGCTGGCCACCGGCAAGAGCGCTGAAGGCCGCGATATTCAACTGCTGCGCCGAGGCAAAGGAATCGAGGGCCGGCGCAAGGTGTGGATCATCGCCCAGCAGCACCCCGGGGAACACATGGCCGAATGGTTTATGGAGGGCGTGATTGAGCGCCTGCAAAAGGACGGCGACGACGAACTGAAAAAACTACTGGCCGTCGCCGATCTGTACCTGGTACCAAACATGAACCCGGATGGCGCCTTCCACGGCCACCTGCGCACCAACGCCATGGGCCAGGACCTGAACCGCGCCTGGCAGAGCGCCAGCCACGAACTCAGCCCCGAAGTCCTGTTCGTCCAGCAACAGATGGAAAAGTACGGCGTGGATATGTTCCTCGACATCCACGGCGATGAAGAAACCCCCTACGTGTTCACCGCCGGCTGCGAAGGCAACCCTGGCTACACCCCGCGTATCGAAGCCCTGGAAAAACACTTCCGCAGCCATTTGAGCCACCTGACACGAGACTTCCAGACCACCCACGGCTACACCCGCGACCTGCCCGGCCAAGCCAACATGACCCTGGCCTGCAACGCGGTAGGAGAAAAATACGACTGCCTGTCCCTGACCCTGGAAATGCCCTTCAAGGACAACGACGACGCGCCCAACCTGCGAACTGGCTGGTCAGGCGATCGTTCAAAACAGTTGGGCAAGGACGTGTTGAGCAGCGTCGCTGATATCGTCGGGCGTTTGCGCTAACCCCCGAGGCGAGCTCTTTGTGGCGAGCGAGCTTGCTCGCGCTGGGCCGCATAGCGGCCCCATGAAAATCACTGCCGGATCACCTGACACACCGAGCAGGCTGTTTTGGGGCTGCTTCGCAGCCCAGCGCGAGCAAGCTCGCTCGCCACAAGAGCGGTCAATCCTTGCTGCCGGTCATGCTTTGCAAGACACCATCGCGGCGGATCAAACCGTGGAACAACGCGGCCGCCAGATGCACCAGCACGGTGAGAAACAGCAGATAGGCCAGGTAGCCGTGGGCCTTGCGCAACAGCGCGAACAACGGCGCACTCGCCCCCACCAGTGCGGGCAGTTGCAGGTTACTGCTGAGCATCACCGGGTCGCCAGCCGCTGAAATCATCGCCCAACCCAGCAGCGGCAACACCAGCATCAACGCGTACAACAGCACATGGGAAGCCTTGGCTGCGAGCCTTTGCCACACCGGTAAATCCGCTGGCAACGGCGGTTGGCGCGTCGAGAAACGCACCGCCAGGCGCACGATCACCAGCGCCAGAATCGCAATGCCCAGCGGCTTGTGCAGGTGGATCAGCCACTCATGGCGCTCCGACACCGACGCCGCCAGACCCGCGCCGATAAACAGCATGGCGATGATCATCAACGCCATCAGCCAGTGCAGCACGCGCGCCAGGGGCGCAAAGAACCGTGGTTGAGCATTCATGGCTTCGACTCCTGAGGGGCGCTGTGCAACGGGCTGACTTCCCCGGCGCGGCGCAGGTACGAACTGGCATACGCGGCCGAACGGGCGGCCAGCAAGGGGTCGTTGGAGGCTTGGATACCACTGGGCAGAATCAGCGGGTCAAAGTTGATATCGCGGCAATCACCGTCTGCCTGGGGCTGGCTGCTTTGCAGCACCAACGTGCCGGCGTTGAGGACCTTGTGCGCGCCGGTCCAGGTCTTGCTTGCGTCGTCCAGCGGGTCGCCGGGGTTGGCCAGGGTCATGTTCAACTGCCAACGCAACGGCCCGGCGGCCAGGCGTCGCACCAAGTCCTGCTCGAGGAAGTCACTGCCAGCAGGTGCGGTATCACCCGCCGCGTCCTGGCTCTGGGGCACCACCTCCCAACGCACGGCCTGGCGCGTACCATCGGCAGCCACCAGGTAAAACGCGTTGATGCCGTTATAGGTTTCAGTCGCATAACTGGCCGATGGCTTGGCGGTCTTGACCCAGGCCAGGAATGGCGCTGTCTCGGGGTGTGCGGCAAAAAACGCCGGCATGCTTGACGGGTTCGGCTTGCCGGTGGCCGGGTCTGGCGCGCCGGCCTTGAGCAACTGGTAAAACGCCTCGGGCGTGCCCACTGGGAACACCGGCATGCTGTTCATCCCCGTCCGCCATTGCTGGCCGTTGGCCTGGCTGAACTGCACGGCGAAACTGCGAATCGGCACACTGCTGTCCGGCGCGTAGGGGTTGCCGCTGGGCAAGGCAAAGCGGCCGATGATCGGAGTCTTGGCCTCGCTGAACACCTGGGCGTTGGAATAGGCACGGGCCTCGGTACTACTCTGGAAATAACCCGCCACGCATACGCCCTTGGCATGGTTACGGCGAAAGCCCGGATGCACGCCGTTATTGGTTTCCAGAGCATTGACCAAGGTTTTTGGCCGCAGGCGTTGTGGGTCGAGCGTGCCATTGACGTAGGCAAATGCCCCGGCAACAACCGCAACCACGGCACCGATGCCGGCAAGTCGTGCGATCAGGCTCGCAGTGCTCAAGGGAGGACGGGGGGGTGATGAGTGATCTACCATGCAGGAACTCCAGGGCCAGAGGCCTCAGGCTGAAACATAAGGTCGGAGCATTAAGACGAACGCCGATTGGCTCTATTCCAAGGCCCTGGATTTATTTTGCGGGACGGGGAATAACCTTCAACGCCGGACGTCTCTCTAGTCCCAGCGTAGTGATCAGCCAGACACCCATGCATGAACTCGACGAACAGTTACGCGAACTCATCCCCAGGTTGCGGCGTTTTGCCGTGTCCCTGACGCGCAACAGCAGCAGCGCCGATGACCTGGTGCAATCGACCCTGGAACGCGCGATCGTCGCCTGGGCCGATAAACGTATCGAGGGCGATCTGCGCGCCTGGCTGTTTTCGATCCTCTACCGGCAGTTCCTCGACGCCCACCGCCGCAACCGCCGCTATGCGCGCATGCTCGAATTCTTCACCGGCCGCGATGACGTGCAACCTTCGGTGGAACGCACGGTGCTGGCCCAATCCACCCTGCAAGCCTTCGACCAACTGAACACCGAACAGCGCGCCCTGTTGCTGTGGGTGTCCGTCGAGGGCTTGAGCTACAAGGAAGTGGCCGAGATCCTCAAGGTGCCCATCGGCACAGTGATGTCACGCCTGTCCCGCGCACGCCAAGCGCTGCGTCAACTCAGCGATGGCGAAATGACCGGCCCTGCCCTGCGGAGACTCAAATGATCAGCCTGCCCCCCAGCGAACGCGATTTACATGCCTACGTCGATCACCAATTGCCGGACACTGATCGCCGTGTGCTTGAAACCTGGCTGGCCAGCCACCCCGAAGTGGCGGCCCAGGTACAGGCCTGGCAACAGGATGCGCAGTTGCTGCGTGCGTCGTTGAGCGGCGCCCTGCAACAGCCGCACAACCCGGCATTGGACCCGGCGCTGATTCGCCAGCGCATCAAGAAACAGTCCCGTCGGCACCTGGCCACGGCGGCGTTGTTGCTGATCGCCGTGAGCCTCGGCGGGGTTGGCGGTTGGCACGCCCGTGAAGCCACCCAGCCGCCGCTGTTGCCGATGACCGACGCCATGCAGGCCTATCGCCTGTTTGCCCAGGACGGCATCATGCCCGCCGACTACAACGCCCAGGACCGCGGCACCATGCAGGCCTGGCTCGACCTTTATTTCAACCAGGCCCATCGCCTGCCCGACCTGAGCCAAGCCGGCTTCAAGCCGGTCAGCGGGCGCCTGCTCACCACCGACCAAGGCGCGGCAGCCATGGTGCTATACCAGGACGCCCAAGGCCGGCGCATCAGCTTCTACATCCGCCCGCCTGGCCCGAACAACGGTTTCCTGCCTCGCGGCAGCCGCAGTGCCGATGGCTTGCAGGCCGACTACTGGTCGGGCGGCGGCTACAACTATGCGATGGTCAGCCCGGTGGATCAGGCCGCCGCGTTGCAGACGCCATTCTAGAAACCGACGTCCAGCACCACGTTATCCAGGTAGGTGCCAGCCGGTGGTGTGGGCTGGTCGGTATAGACCTTGGCGTTGTAGTTGTACACCTGGCTACCGACGCCCAAGCCGTTGCCAGGGTTGACCTCGGCCGTGGAGCTGGCCCGCCGCGCCGCGCCGACACTGCCCCAGCGCGTGGTGCCGGCACTTTTGAAAATGTCATAGGCCAGGTAATTGCCGCCGGAAACCATACGTCGCCGGCCGCCGACACTCACCGGGTTCTGGCCATCGCTCAAGCCCACGGTATAGGCGCTGCCCTTGGTGCAGGCGATGTTGATGGTCTGCCCGCTCACCGCGGTAAACCCACTGACCACCGGCGCGCTGCCGAAGCTGATATTCGGGGCGGTGATCTGGCAGTCGTTGGTCACGGTCATGCTGACGGTCAGGGACGCCGTGCCACTGCCAGTGTCACGTCCCAGGCAAATGCCGCCAAGGCCGATCCCCGAGCAATAGTTCCACACCCAGGCGATGCTCAATGTCTCGGTGTACACCCCGGCGGCGACGTTGCTGCCGGTGATGCTGCTCAGGTACAGCGGTACGGTTTTCGCGCCGGGCCCTGCGATCAGGCCAATGCTCTGGGCGATGCCGCCAGCGCCGCCGAAATCGAATTGGCTGCCACGGGTGATGGGATAGCTGGTGCTGTTGTTGCCATAAATCGTATAGCCGATCACATCACCGGTCGGCCCGACCATGCCACTTTGCGACGATGTGATCGTGGCGTAAAAGTGGTCGGTGGACACCAGCAGCGATATCAGCGCCGAGGTGCAACTCAACCCTGAATTAGTCGTAGAGCTGGTTTGCGCAGCGGTGCGCACCGTCATCGAGCTGATCGAGCCGAAACTGGCCGGCACGGTGGACACCACCGAACACGCCGCCATCGCCTGCCCGCAAAACAACAAACCTACGCCATATAACCCTACGCTGCCCCTCACCTGAACACTCCCTGTTCGATCCCTCATTGGCACACTAATGGCCCGATCAAGGGCACGTCCTGTTGCTGCTCATCAATATCGAATGTCGCCTGGCAGGTGCGGCCCTCACCGAGGGTGACCTGCAAGGTGTTGTGGGCGCTGAGGTTTTCCAGATACACCAGGCCATCCCAGCCGACCACTGCTTGGGTGTTGCTTTGCTCGTGCACTACCAGGCTGCCCAGCGGCAACTCCTGATGCTGGCGGTCCACCAGAGTGATGCTTGCAGCGAGCACCCGGCGCAGGGGGAATTCCAGCAAGTAACCGCTGCCACGGCGTACCGATACGCGCTGCTCGACATTAGGGCTTTGCACATTCGCCGGCAGGTTCAAGGGGTCGATCTCGTATTTGCCGCGGTAATAGGCACTGCTCCACGGCACCAGCAAATGGCCGTTGCGGTCGGTCTGGCCCACCAGCTGGTTTTCGTAGCGCACCGGAATCCCGGCAAAACCCTGGGTGCTCACTACCACAAAGGCGTCATTGATGCGGTTGGCGGCAAAGGTTTCGCCGCCCATCCACACCAGCGAGCCGCTGGCATCGGCCCAGCGCGTCATGGCCTCACTGCTGCCGTACACGCCGGCCTGCAACTGCACCGACTGCAAGCGCCAGGTCAGGTCGGCCTGTCGATAGCTGGGGGCATCACCCTGGGCATAGCCGAGGTTGTAGCCCACCCCGCCTTCGCTGGGCACCGCGCGGCTGTAGTTGATGCGCTGGCGACTGGCGCCATCCTTGCTGCGCTCGGTGCTCAAGGCCAGGCTGCCGTTGAGGTCGAACGGGATGACCAGTTGCGCCTGCATGGCCCAGTTGCTGTCACCGATTTCGCGGTTGGCTGACAGATAAAAGCTGGTGTTGCGCCACAACGGTTTGCTCCAGCTCAGGTTGAGCAGGCGCGTGCGCGAGTCGTCCGCCGCCTGCACGTCGAAATAACCCAGGCCCAGGCTGCCGAAACGTTGAAGGTTGAGGCTCAAGGTCACCTGCTCGCTGCGCTTGCTGAGGCTGGCGTATGGGATGTCGACCAGGGTCAGGTCGGCGTAGTCGTCGCGACGTTCCACCCGTTGGTACATAAAGCTGTAGCGCGTGCTGTTGTACTGGTAACCGAGGCTCAGTTGCTGGCCCGTGCGGCTGTCGAACTGGCTCTGGCTGAGGGCGGTATTGAGCACGCCGAAGTTGCCCAGGCGCAGGTTGCCGCCGAGCCCGCCGAGGCTCAGGTCGCTGGAGGCTTCGGCGTGGCTCTCCAGGGTCAGGTTATCGGAATAGCCATAGCGGAACGTGCCACTGGCCACGCCCGGTCCGTAGCCGAAGTCCCGTAGAGTGTAGTCACGGCGCAAAGTACCGGCGGCCAGCGAAAAGTCCGTCAAGCCTGGTTGCAGCAAAGTGCTGGTGACGTAGAACGGTACCGTGGTCGACACTTGGCGGCCCAAGGCATCGGTGGTAACCACCACGGCCTCGCCGGCACCGTTGATGAATGGGATGTTGGTCAGGGTGTAGGGGCCGGGTTGCAGTCGCGCGCTGTCGGATTTGTAGCCGTTGATAAACAGGTCCACCGACGAGGGCACCGCCGCCTCACCGGCAAACTGCGGCAAGGGGTACGTGACCAGGTCGGGGCGCACGGCAAAATCCCGGGACAGTTGCACCCCGCCCAGGCGCACCGAGCTACTCCAGGGCAGCGCGCCACTGATCACGTCGCCGGCCTCGTAGGTCAGCAGGCGCTCATCGTCGGAAAAACGCCAGGTGGTGTCGTAACGTCGGTAACCATTGTCGAGGGTGCCGCTGCTGATTCCATCGGACAGGGTCTGGCGCAGTTGCCCGGTGTTGGACAAGGTGCCCCAGGTGTCGAACAGCCGTACTTCGTTCCAGGCCGCGAGATAACTGCCGCCATCGTCGGTGTCATTGAAATACACGTCATAGTTGAGCAAGGCGCCGAAGCTGCTCATGGCCTGGGTACGCGGATAGGTATTGCGGTTGCCGATGAACTGTTCCTGCAGCCAGGAGGGCGGCACATCCAGCAGCAGGCGCTGGCCGTTGCTGTCGTAGTCGCTGTGCAGGCCCGGCACTTGTTCCAGGGCCACACTGCCGACGGGCTCACCGGGCAGTTTCATGCCCACTTCCTGCAACGCGCTGGCCGGCACAAACAGCTGGCCGGCGCGCTGCTCGACCGCGATGACGCGGCCGGTGTCCATCTGGTTGACCACCAGTTCCAGAAACAGCTGTGCATCGGCAACTGCCTCCATGCTGCCGGGCGGCGGCGGCAGGTCGCCCGCCATCGCTGCGCCCCACAGCCCGCTTGCCACTGCCACCGACGGCCATAAAACCCGAGCCCAACCACGACTCACCATGGCGTTGTGTCCTTCAATGGACATCTCCATCCTGTTAAAACCCGGGCGTGTGCCCGTTGCGCTACATCACGGCTATCGCTTGGGCGCCAGGCTCTCCAGTTGCGGCGCGCCGTTGACCCGGACCTGCAACGGCTGGTCGGCCGATACGGCATCCGGCACCGGCCAGCGCATGCTCGCGCCCGGCAGCACATAGCCGAGCAAGCCGTCCACCAACGGCCGGGTCTGCCCGCCCTGTTTGAATGACGCATCGGTAAGCCGCGCATGCACGGCGCCCTGGTTGCGCACCTCGATGTAGTTGCGCCCTGCCACGTTGACCTTTTGCCAGCTCAACTGCGGCTTGCCCGCGCCCTTGGGGTCACGTTGGCGGGTGGCGTCGTCCTTGCTCCACAGGCCAGCGCCGTAGGCAAACAATGGCACCGAATAGCGCATCTGAAAGCGAATCGCCGCTGCCGTGTTCTTGCCCTCCGGCGGTGCTGGCACCTGCAGCGCCGAGGGGATTTCGTCAATGATGATGCGATAGGCCAACTCCTGCCCCGGCGGTACCTCCCGGGTGCGGGTCAGGCGCACCAGTTGCTTCTGGCCCGGCTCAATCTTGGCCACCGGCGGGCTGCCGATCACATCGCGCTGGTTCTGGTACTGCTCGTCGAAACCGTTCTGGCTCCAGGCAAACACGCGGATCTGCAGGTTGGCGGTCTCGGTGCCACGGTTCTCCAGCCACAGCGCGCTGGCCTGTTGGTCAGCCTCCAGCACCGGGTCGATGGGCCAGATCAGCACCGAACTGGCCGCCTGTACAAACCCCGCCGAGCACAACGCCCCCAAGGCGAAACCCGCGGTCCATAACCGTCGCAAAGCACAACCCATGACACCCCTCCTTAAACCGTTAGCCCTACCACGTCAGCTGCACCTGCAGCGTGTCGCTGTACGTCCCCCCAGGCTGATTGCCCGGTAAAACCACCCGCCCGTAAATCGGCAGGCTGATGTTGCTCGCATCGCTGTAGGTCACGCTGACGCTCTGGTTGATGCCCAGGTTCTGGCTGAACGCCGCATCGCGAAACAATTGGTAAGCCACTCGCGCGCTGCCACTGTTGAGCTGCAAATTGCGTCCGGTGCTGCTGTACAGGCCGCCATCCACGCTCATGCTCAGGGCCACGCCCGGCGTGCATTGCAGGGTTACGCCGCCAGTGAGAGCCGCTGTGACCGTGCTGGTGGCCAGGGCCGAATAGCTGCCGTAGGCCAAGGTGCCGTAGTTGGCGCCGCCGCCCACAATCAGACAGCCCGGCGTGATGGTCGCACTCACCTGGAAGCTCTGGTTGACCACCGCCGACAGCGGCAACGGTATCGCCAGGCCGATGGCGAGCAACACCCTGGGCCACATCGTTAGAACGTCAGTTCCACGGCCACGGTGTCGGTGTAGGTGCCCGCCGGCAGGCCCGCTTTGCCCACCGCCCGGCCGTAAAGGTTGACGGTCTGCGCCACGCCGGTACTGGTGGCGAGGGTCACCACGCCGTCAATCGCCAACAGCGCTGAACGCCCGCTGTCAGTGTAGAAATCGTAAGGCACGAAGTTACCCACGCCATCGGCCAGCGCACGAGTACCACCGGGGGAAGCACCATCGTGGGCGCCGGCACGCACCTTGATCGTTGGCGCGGTGCCAGCCGAACACAGGATCGACAACGCGCCGCCGGTACCGGTGCCGCCGAGCAACTGGGCGTCGGCATTGGTAAACAGGCTGTTGGTGGTACCGAAGTTCAAGCTACCGAAATTCAGCCCGGTGGCCGCCCCGGAGCCGTTGACCTGGCAACTGGCGATCAAGGTCAGGCTGGAACTGATCTGCCCGGTTACCGTGGTCGCCGCGTTCAGGCTGGACGCCAGCCCCAGGCCCAGGGCACAGAGGCCGATTCGCGATACAAGTACATGCATGATATCCATCCTCATGGTTTACCAATCCAGAGTCACCGTCAGGGTGTCTGTGTAGATGCCGGCCGGTAGGGCCCTGGTATTCGCCACCACGGAACCGAATACCGGGATCGGTACCTGGGTGCCCTGGGTCACGACGAAATTGCGTTGCTGGCCGATCCTGTAGGCACTGCGCCCCTGAGCATCAGCCGACAGTCGATAAGGAATGGTCTGGCGGCCATTGCTCAGGCGCCGCGTGGTGCCGTCGCCATTAGCGCCGCCGTCGATGGTCACCGTGAAACTGCTGACCACCGAGGGGTTGCAGGACACCGACAGCGGCGCCTTGTCGGCATCGGAAATCGACGCGCCCAGCGTGTTGCTCCAGGTCGGCCCCTGGCTGCCGAAATCCATTAGCGCCGTGCCGCCCTCAGGCGTGACCGGCGCGGTTTCCACGTCTTTGCTCACTTCGCAACTGGCGGTGATCACCAAACGCGCGTGGACCTGGCCGTTGACCACCGCCGCCTGCGCGTCATCCGCCAGCAACAGCAGACCGCCCAGGGCCGTCACCGCCAGGTAGCGGCTTACCATGTGACCGTGACCTTGAGCAGGTCGGAATAACGGCCGACGGCGGGAATGCTTTTGAGCGGTTCGATGCGGCCATACAGCGGCAGGTCGACAGAGCCGATGTCCGGTACGCGGCCGCTGATCGGCACGTCCACCGGCAAGGGGATCAGTCGCGCGGCGTCGGCATAGATTCGATAGGGGATGGGCCGACTGGAGGCCGCCGGATTGGCGAGATAACGCACTTCGCCGACACCGCCATGCAGGCCGCCGTCAACGCGCACTTGGTAAGGCGTGTCGGGGTTACATTCCAGGCGCGGCTGGCGTTGGCTGATCAGGGCCGCACTCAGGGGGCCGGCCGGGTCATCCAGACGCGGGCCGCTGCCGAAATCCAATACGCCAAGTTGCTCGATACCTGCACTACGGGTGGTGCCCACCAACTGGCAACCCCGTTGCACGTCGATGCGCACCTGCACCTGGAGCTGCGCAGCAAACACCGTGTTGCAGAGCATCGTGCCCATGACAGCCAATACCACCGGTCCCTTCACAGCCCCAATTCCTTATACAGGGGTGACAACTGTGTATGAGGTTAGCCAGTTAACGCGAAAGTGCCAGTTTGCATGGCTTGGGGCCCTTCCCTATTGGTCAAATGGCATCGAGCGTCCTACAGTGAACGACCACCGCAATACAGAGTGATTATTCTTGGCCGTGCTTGCCCTGCTCCAGCGCCTGCTGGGTAAAAAAACCGACGCCTCGGACGCCTCGCCTATCCCGGCGTATTTTCAAAAAAAAGCCGTAGAACAGGGCTATACCCTCAGTGATGGGCAAATCCGGGCGATTACCGCCCTGAATCGCGAGGCCCAGCACCTGCTCAACGGCCAGGCCACGCGCAGCCTGTACCTGCACGGCCCGGTGGGGCGCGGCAAAAGCTGGCTGTTGGACGGATTTTTCCAGGCACTGCCCATCGCCGAGAAGCAGCGTGTGCATTTCCACACCTTCTTCGCCCGGCTGCATCAGGGCATGTTCCTGCACCGCGAGCATGACGATGCCTTGGGCGTCACTCTGGACGAGCTGCTGGCCGGCTGCCGGGTGCTGTGTTTCGACGAATTCCATGTGCACGATATCGGCGATGCGATGCTCATCAGCCGCCTGTTCAAGGCCCTGTTCCAGCGCAGCGTGCTGGTGCTGGTGACCTCCAACTACCCACCCGAAGGCTTGCTGCCCAACCCGCTTTACCACGAACGCTTCAAGCCGGTGATCGAGCTGATCGCCTCGCGCATGGAGGTGCTGGAAGTCAGTGCGCCTCAGGACTTTCGCAGCCTGGCCCAGGCCCACGCCCAACAACGCTTCACGGGCGGCCAGTATGTATGGCCAGGTACAACAGGCCAGCGTGAAAGCCTGGGCCTGCCTGCCACAGATTGCCCGGTGCAAACCCTGAAGGTCGGCACTCGGCAGTTACAGTGCCGAGGCCATCAGGCACGAACCATCGCATTTACCTTCAACGACCTGTGCGAACAGCTCACGGCGGTCATGGATTACCTGTTGTTGTGCCAGGACTTCGACCACTGGATCATCGACGGCCTACCGCAGTTGGCCGAATGCCCCATCGCCGTGCAACAGCGCTTTATCAACCTGGTAGACGTGCTCTACGACCAGGACAAGCAACTGACACTTATCGGTCACCAGCCCCTGGATAAATGCCTGGAAGGCCAGGCCATCGACCTCGCCCGCACCGCCAGCCGCCTGCGCCAATTGCACACGCTGTGCCCGCAACCCGCGCCCGAGCCGCTATCATGAGCGCCTTTTACGCCCCCTTCCGAGCACCGCGCCCTGCATGAATACCCTCGCCCAACTCAAGGCTGGCCAATTGGCCGGCGCTACACGCCTGGACCTGGCCTGCGGGCTGACCGAGTTTCCCCGGGAAATCTTCGAACTGGCCGACTCGCTGGAAATCCTCAACCTCACCGGCAACGCCCTGAGCAGCCTGCCCGACGACCTGCACCGCCTGACGAACCTGCGCGTGCTGTTCTGTTCGGACAACGCCTTTACCGAACTGCCGCAATGCCTGGGCCAGTGCGCAAAACTGAGCATGATCGGCTTCAAGGCCAACCAGATCAGCCAGGTAGCCGCTGCCGCCCTGCCGCCACAGTTGCGCTGGCTAATCCTCACCGACAACTGCATCAGCCAATTGCCCGATGAACTGGGTCAGCGCCCGTTACTGCAAAAGTTGATGTTGGCCGGTAACCAGTTGACCGACCTGCCGCCAAGCCTGGCCCAGTGCCAAAACCTGGAGTTGATCCGTATCGCCTCCAACCGCCTCACCCAGCTACCGCAGTGGCTGCTGACCCTGCCGAGCCTGACCTGGCTGGCCTACGCCGGCAACCCGGTGGAAATGGCCGTGCAGGTGAGCAGTGATGAGGCGACGCCGAACATCGCCTGGCAGGAACTGGACATGGGCGAAGTCCTTGGCGAAGGCGCTTCGGGGATTATTCGCAAGGCGCTGTGGAAACCCCGGGCGTTGCCGGTCGCGGTCAAGCTGTACAAGGGCACCATCACCAGCGACGGTTCACCGCTGCATGAAATGCAAGCCTGCATCGCTGCCGGCCTGCATCCCAGCCTGATCAAGGTTGAAGGACGCGTCGTCGGCCATCCCGATAACCAGGCCGCCCTGGTGATGGAGCTGATCGACCCGAGTTACCGCAACCTCGCAGCCCTGCCGAGCCTGGCGTCGTGCACGCGGGATGTCTACGCACCCACCACCCGTTTCAGCCTGGACGTGGCACTGCGCATGGCGCGGGGCATTGCTTCGGTGGCGGCGCACCTGCATCGGCACGGCATTACCCATGGTGACCTGTATGGTCACAATATTTTGTGGAACGCAGAAGGTGATTGCTTGCTGGGAGACTTTGGCGCGGCCTCCTTCCATGCCACGGCGGACACGTTGGAAACCCGTGCGCTGCAGCGTATTGAAGTGCGCGCGTTCGGAGTGTTGCTGGGGGAATTGTTGGAGCGGGTTGAGGCCAGTGACGAAGGCTTGCAGGCACTGCAACAACGCTGCTGCCAGCCGGATGTGCTGGCGCGGCCGGGCTTTGAAGAAATTGAGGTCTTGCTCGAATCTATGCAACACCACTAAACCAATGTGGGAGCGGGCTTGCTCGCGAATGCGGTGGAACAGCCAATACATCTGTTGACTGTCACACCGCATTCGCGAGCAAGCCCGCTCCCACAGGTTGACCGCGTGTACTCAGATAAACATCAGCCCGCCAGGCCGACAAACATATCCTGCACATCATCATGGTTGTCCAGGCCTTCCAGGAACGCCTCGACTTCAGCCATCTGCTCATCGGTCAAACCGCTGACCGGGTTCTTGGAGATATAGCCCAGCTTGGCCGACAGCACGGTAAAGCCCTGCTCCGGCAAGGCTTTCTGCACGGCATCCAGGTCGGTGGTTTCGGTAATGAACAAGGTGGCGCCTTCTTCACCCTCTTCAAAGTCCTGGGCGCCGGCTTCGATGGCGGCCATTTCTGGATCGGCGTCTGGCGTGTCCGGTGATGCTTCGATCAGGCCCACATGGTTGAAATCCCAGGCCACCGAACCGGAAGCGCCCAGTTGGCCCTTGCGGAAGGCCACGCGGATTTCCGCCACGGTGCGGTTGATGTTGTCGGTCACGCACTCGACGATCAAAGGCACCTGGTGCGGCGCGAAACCTTCGTAGGTCACGCGGTGGTATTGCACGGTCTCACCGAGCAGACCGGCGCCCTTTTTGATCGCGCGGTCCAGGGTTTCCTTGGGCATCGAGGCTTTTTTGGCCTGTTCCACCACCAGGCGCAGGTGCGCGTTGGTCGCGGTATCGGCGCCGTTGCGGGCGGCGATGGTGATTTCTTTCACCAGCTTGCCGAAAATCTTGCCCTTGGCATTGGCTGCCGCTTCTTTATGTTTGACTTTCCACTGTGCGCCCATGACTCACTCTCTTATTTCCATCGCGCCGAAACGTCTACTGGCCGGCGCTTTGGGGGCAGAGTTTATAGCGCGAGAACGCTTCGTTCCACCAAAAAACCGGCCAGGGTACTCAGGTGCGCAAGGGTTTGATCACCGCATTGCGGTCCGGCACAAAATCCCCGGCCTGGGCCAGTACGGCGGGCCTGGCATTCCAGTAGGGCATCAGCACCAGCGACGAAAACAGTGCCGCACCGGCAAACACAATAAATACCGTAACGGTATCGAAATAGCCTGGCAGCAAACCACCCAGGATCGCTCCCACCGAACCGCAGCCGTTGACAAAGCCCGCAGCGGTAGCGCCGGCCTTGGCGGTGCCGAAGTCGATGGCCGCCGTGCTGCTGATCATCGAGTCCGGCCCATACAGCGTCAGCCCCATGACAAACAGCAACGTCATCACCAGCACCACACTGCCGGTGTGCAGCGCGCCCATAAACAACGCCAGGGCAACCGTCAGCGCCAACAGGCTGAGCACGCAGGCGGGCATGCGCCGAGCACCGAACAGTTTGTCGGAGGCCAGGCCGATCAACACCGGCCCCAATAAACCGGCCAGCTCAAACGCGGTGGGCACGATGGCGGCGCCGACCTTGCCCACCGACGGCATCTGCTCGTAGACGATCACCGGCCCCCACAACAGAATCGCGTAGCGCGCCGGTTTGAGCAGGAAGTACGCCAGCCCCAGGGTCAACACCGTACGGTTGCGCAGGATCGCGCGCAGGGGTTCGAGTACGCTCACGCGCTGTTCGGCGGCCAACTGCTCGGCGCTCAGCACCGGCTCGGGCTCGACTGCCGGCAAGCCCACATCCTGCGGGGTATTGCGCTGGAACATAAAGAACAGCACGGCCACCACCGCGACCACTGCGGCGCTGGAAATAAACGCCGCATGCCAGCTACCGATCAGCGTATAAGCCCACCAACCGGCAAACGGTGACGCGACCAACCCGCCAAATGCATAACACGAACTCCACAGCCCCAACACCCGCCCCCGCTGCTGGGCCGGGAAGAAACTACCGAGGTTCTTGCACAACCCCGACCAGCCAGTGGACTGGGCCAAGCCCTGTACCAACATGCAGGTGACAAAAATCGGCAAGGTGGCAAAGGTGCCCATCACCAGCGCCGCGCCTGCGGAAATCAACAAGCCACCGAGCACCACTACCCGTGGCCCGAAGCGGTCTGCAAGCATGCCCCAGGTGAACTGGCCCACCGCATACGCTGCGAGATAGAGGCCATCCAGGTTAGCCATCGTCATTTTGTCGAGGGGGAAACTCGGGTCGTCGCCAATCCCCAGCTTTGCCACCGAAAAGGCTTTGCGGGTGAAATAGAACGCGGCGTACGCCAGCCAGGTAATGGCGAAAATCTGCACGCGCCAACGCTTGATACTACCCATAGGGATATTCATGGTGGTTCTGACCTCAGATGTGAGTGTGCCGGCAGAATCGAAAGAAAACGCCTGTTGTTCTTATGGTTGAGCACTGCAATGCCGGGCCTTGGATAGCGCGGTATTGGTCAGATGGGTGCGATGTGCCTGCGCCCATGGCCGCCGTGGTTGTAGGACTCAACCTACGGCGGCTGAGGTGCATCAAAACAATGGCTGACTCATAGGTAAAATCGATTTATCGTATTTCAAATATAAGCTCAGGTTTTAAGAGGACGTACCATGTCGGTTTCCCATGCCCAGCTCAAAGCCTTCCATGCGGTGGCCATTCACGGCAGTTTTACCGGGGCTGCAGAACGGCTGTTCCTGACCCAGCCTGCGATTTCCGACCAGGTGCGCAAACTTGAAGAGCGCTTCGGCGTATTGCTGTTTCACCGCAACAAGCGTTCGGTGCGCCTGACCGATCTGGGTGAACGCCTGCTGGGTATCACCCAGCGCCTGTTTGTGATCGAGGCCGAAGCCGAAGAGTTGCTGCAGGATTCGCGCGCTCTGCTCACCGGTACTCTCACCTTGGCAGTGGATGCGCCCGTGCACGTCCTGCCGCAGATTGCGCGCTTCTGCCAGCGCTACCCTGGGATCAGCGTAAAAATCGAAACCGGCAATACCGATGAGTCGCTGTCGCGCCTCTACAACTACCAGGCCGACCTGGCGCTGTTGGGGCGCGATGTCGATGATGTGCGCCTGTTGTCAGTGCCGCTGCCCGACGACCAACTGCTGGCTTTTGTCGCACGGGACCATGCCTGGGCCGGGCGCGAGTCGATCTGCCTGGCCGACCTCGATGACACCCCGCTGGTACTGCGGGAAACCGGCTCGGTCACCCGTCAGACCCTGGAGCAGGAAATGCGCCAGGCCGGCCTGCGCATTCGTCCGGCGATCCAGGTGGAAGGCCGCGAGGCCGCCCGTGAAGCCGTGGTGGTAGGGATTGGCGTGGGCGTGGTGTCGGCGGCAGAGTTCGGTGCCGATGCACGGGTGTACGCCATGCCGATCCGCGATTGCACCCAACGCATGAAAGAAACCCTGGTGTGCCTGAAAGAGCAGAGTTCACGCCGTGTGGTCGCGACCTTTCTGGAGATTGTGCGTGAGAGCCTTCACGCCAACTCGAAAAACGCCTGAATCAAGCGCAGCGAGCGACGGCGCTCCATGCAGCCGAGCATATGCCGATTCAGCAGGCCATCGCCGAGGATCGGCACTGCCTGCACACGCGGGTCCGGGCTGACCTCCATCGACGACACCACGCCCACGCCCAACTCTGCCGCCACCGCCTCGGCCACAGCTTCCCGACTGTCCAGTTCCAGCAGCACTTTGGGCTGCACATTCGCCGCCAGGCAGGCGTCGTCAAAGGTGCGGCGGGTGGTGGAACTGGGCTCGCGCAGCACCATGATCACCTCATGCAACTGCGCCAGTTCAATACCGTCGGGCTGCTTGGCCCACGGGTGTGCGGCCGGCACCAAGGCGCAAATCCGTGACTGGTCCAGGGGTTGCAAGTGCAGGCCATTGCGCGGTTCCACCTCGGTGAGCACCGCCACATCCGCATGTTCGGACAGCAACGCCGCCAGGGTTTCCTGGGCATTGCCCAAACGCAGGTTCACGGTAATGCCGGGGTAGCGCGCACGCAGGCTGGCGATCATCGGCATCACCAGGTGGGGGCCATCCGCCGCCACTTCCAGGCGCCCGGTGAGCAACTGGCGGTTGGCCTCCAGCAGGGTTTGCGCCTCGTCGACCAACCCGAAGATAGCCCGCGTGATGGCCGCCAGGCGTGCGCCCTCCTCGGTCAATTCCACCCGACGTGCGGTGCGGCGCAACAGCGGGATCTGGTAGTGCTCCTCAAGCGCCTTGATATGCCCGGTCACCGCCGGCTGGCTGATAAACAGCCGAGCCGCCGCGCGGGTAAAACTGCCCTCACGGGCCACGGCATCGAATGCACGCAGTTGGAACAGATTCATAGCTATCGGCCTCACTGATAGCTCGCATAACAACAAACAATTTGATTGATGACAAGCCAAACTGCAATTTAGGCGCCGTAGCTTGAACCCCAACACCTTGCGAGGATTTGACATGCCCACTGCCGCGCCGATCCTGTTGACCCCCGGCCCCCTGACCACCTCGAACCGCACCCGCCAGGCGATGATGACGGACTGGGGCTCGTGGGACGACCGCTTCAACCAGCTCACAGCCAGTGTGTGCAGCCAGTTGCTGGCGATCCTCAACGGCGCCGACAGCCACCACTGCGTGCCGTTGCAAGGCAGCGGCACCTTCGCCGTCGAAGCTGCAATCGGCACCCTGGTCCCCCGCAAGGGCAAGGTGCTGGTGCTCATCAACGGCGCCTACGGCAAGCGCCTGGCGAAAATCTGCGAGGTGCTTGGCCGCGAATTCAGCACCTTTGAAACCGCCGAAGACGAGCCCACCACTGCCGCCGATGTGGATCGTCTGTTGCACGCCGACAGCGCCATCACCCATGTCGCACTGATCCATTGCGAAACCAGTACCGGCATTCTCAACCCGTTGCCGCAGATCGCCGAGGTGGTCAAACGCCACGGCAAGCGCCTGATCATCGACGCCATGAGTTCCTTCGGCGCGCTACCGATTGATGCCCGCGAAATCCCCTTCGACGCGCTGATCGCCGCCTCGGGCAAATGCCTGGAAGGCGTACCGGGCATGGGCTTTGTCTTTGCGGAAAAACACGCACTGGCCGCGGCACAGGGCAACTGCCATTCCCTGGCGATGGACCTGTTCGACCAGCACAGCTACATGACCAAAACCGGCCAGTGGCGCTTCACCCCGCCGACCCACGTTGTCGCCGCCCTGCATGAAGCGCTGTTGCAGTACGCCGAGGAAGGCGGCCTGCCCGCCCGTCACCAGCGCTATGCAAATAACTGCCAGGCCTTGCTGGACGGCATGGCCGAACTAGGCGTGCGCAGTTTTCTACCGGCGGCTATCCAGGCGCCGATCATTGCCACCTTCCACGCCCCCGACGATCCTCGCTATCAGTTCAAAGCGTTCTACGAACGGGTCAAGGCCAAGGGTTTCATTCTGTACCCGGGCAAATTGACCCAGGTGGAAACCTTTCGCGTGGGCTGCATCGGTCATGTCGACGCGGCCGACATGCGCGCAGCCGTCAAGGCCATCGCCGAGGTACTGCAAGAAATGTGCAGGAGCGAGCTTGCTCGCGAAGAGTGTTAACGAAAACGCGGGCATCCTGAGTTAACGCGGCGCCTGGATGTTTTTCGCGAGCAAGCTCCTACATAGATGAATGTTATTACCCCACAGGATCTGAACCATGAACTATCAAAACCCCAACACCCTCCAGGCCGTTATCCTCGACTGGGCTGGCACCGTGGTCGATTTCGGCTCCTTCGCCCCCACGCAGATTTTTGTCGAGGCCTTCGCCGAGTTCGACGTGCAGGTGTCGATCGAGGAAGCCCGTGGCCCGATGGGCATGGGCAAGTGGGACCATATCCGTACGCTCTGCGACCAGCCGCAGGTTGCCGAACGCTACCGCAAGGCGTTCGGCCGCACGCCCACCGACGACGACGTGACCGCCATCTACCAGCGCTTCATGCCGCTGCAGATCGAGAAGATCGCCGAACACTCGGCCCTGATCCCCGGCGCCCTCGACACCATTGCAGCACTGCGCGGCCAAGGCATCAAGATCGGCTCCTGCTCTGGCTACCCCAAGCAGGTGATGGACAAGGTCGTGGCCCTGGCCGCCACCAACGGCTACGTCGCCGACCACGTCGTGGCCACTGACGAAGTGCCCAACGGCCGACCATGGCCGGCCCAGGCGTTGGCCAACGTGATCGCCCTGGGCATTGATGATGTGGCGGCCTGCGTGAAGGTCGACGACACCGTGCCGGGCATTCTCGAAGGCCGACGTGCCGGCATGTGGACCGTGGCCCTGACCTGCTCGGGCAACGCGCTGGGCCTGACCTACGAGCAGTTCCGCGCCCTGGACACCGACACACTGGCCAGCGAACGCCAGCGCATCGAAGCGATGTTCGAAGCTTCACGCCCACACTACCTGATTGACACCATCACCGATCTGCCACAGGTCATCAGTGACATCAACCAGCGCCTGGCCCGCGGGGAAATGCCGCAGGCCTACTGACCGAGGTCAAGACAACGGCATTGGCAACAAGCGCAGCGCTCAAAACAGGCATAGAGTTAATGCACTCCATCGCTAAAGAATGGAGGTATGCCCTGATGAGTGAGGAACACAGCGATGCCGTGGAAAAATTCCGATACACGCTACAGCACCATGTCGATTGCGTTGCACTGGTTGATGGTGGTGCTGCTGGCGGTGGTCTACGCCTGCATTGAACTGCGCGGCCAATTCCCCAAAGGCAGCGGTGCGCGCACCTTGATTGTTGAAATGCACTTCATGCTCGGCCTTACCGTGTTTGTACTGGTATGGCTACGCCTGTTTGCACGCAGCCTGGGGGTGGCACCGAAGATCGTGCCGGCGCCGCCGCAATGGCAGAATCTGCTGGCGGCACTGATGCACGCTGCGTTGTACGCGTTGATGATCGGCATGCCGATTGCCGGTTGGTTGATCGTCAGTGCCAAAGGGCATTCGGTGATGTTCTATGGAATGGAATTGCCGCCGCTGATCGCGCAAAACAAGACGCTGGCCGAGGAGATTGAAGGCTGGCATGTGCTGTTTGGCCAGATCGGGTACTGGCTGATCGGGCTGCACGCGTTGGCGGGGATCTTTCATCATTACGTGATGCGCGATAACACGGCGCTGCGCATGATGCCGGGTGGGAGGAGGCTTTAACCCAGCCAATTAGCTCCCCTGTGGGAGCGGGCTTGCCCGCGAAGGCGGTGTGTCAGTCACAGTGCCTCTTACTGCACTACCGCTTTCGCAGGCAAGCCAGCTCCCACAACGGGTTTGCGCCAGTCGCTGAAGCCTCGGCGGCCTTGCAGGCCGCCGGTATGGATGAAGATCAGGCGCATGCCGGGGGCAAAGCGTCCGGCCTCGATCTGCTGTTTCAACGCCAGCAGCGCCTTGCCGGTGTAAAGCGGTTCCAGCGGTAGACCGCACGCTTGTTCGGTGCGCTGAATGAAGTCGAGCAAGCGTGGATCGGCTTTGGCAAAGCCGCCGCGACTGGCGTCCAGCAATGTATAACCGTCCTGCACGATGGCACTCACGTTCTGCGCCACACCGTGGTCATCCGGCACCGCCAGGACGCCATATACCGGATGCGCGCCCGCCTCCGCCAGTGCCAGCCCGGCCAGTGTCGTGCCGGTACCCGCCGCCAACCACCAGGCGTCGTAATCGCTCCAACCGAGGCTGTCCAGTTGCGCCCGCGCCTGCTCGACCAACACGCCACAGCCCTGCGCACCGGCCAGCCCACCGCCGCCTTCGGGTATCGGATGAAAGCCAGGATACTGCTCGCGCCAAGGCAACCAGAAACCCGCTTCATGCCGCGCCCTATAACCGCCATAACCGAGCCAATGCAGTTGCATGCCAAACGCTTTGAGGTCGAGAACCGTGGGGGTGTCTTGAGGATGGCCCCGCAGCAGGCCGACCGTGGGAAAACCAAAGCGCTTGCCCGCCGCCGCCAGCGCATGCAAATGGTTGGAGTACGCACCGCCGAGACTCATCACCCCGGTGGCCCCAGCGTGTCGGGCCTGGGCCAGGTGCTCGGTGAGCTTGAACCACTTGTTGCCACTGATCAGCGGGTCGATACAGTCCAGGCGCAGCACGGCCAACTCGACTCCGCTCAGCCAGTCCAGTTGCAAAGGTTCAAGGGGCGCATGAGGAAGCCAGTCGAAAGGGCCCATCGGCAGGTATCTGAATGAAAAGAGGGCGGTAGTCTACCACCGCCCCTCTTGGCGTATTACAGCTCTGCAGCCAGGCGCGAGCCCTGGTTGATGGCGCGCTTGGCGTCCAGTTCGGCCGCCACATCGGCGCCACCGATCAGGTGCACGTTCTGGCCGGCGGCGACCAGGCCGTC
Source organism: Pseudomonas sp. PA-1-3F (assembly GCF_021609665.1). Lineage (NCBI taxonomy): Bacteria > Pseudomonadati > Pseudomonadota > Gammaproteobacteria > Pseudomonadales > Pseudomonadaceae > Pseudomonas > Pseudomonas sp. PA-1-3F. The sequence continues at coordinate 209,351 of NZ_WJZD01000003.1, forward strand.
GTGCAATTCGCGCAGCGGGTCCTGGCCGGCGCAGATGACGATAGTGTCTACCGCCAGGACTTGCGCTTCGCCCTCGGCGCCGATGCGGATATGCAAGCCTTCATCGTCGATCTTCAAGTACTCGACACTGTTGAGCATCTGCACCTGCTTGTTCTTCAAGCCCGTGCGGTGGATCCAGCCGGTGGTCTTGCCCAGGCCGTCGCCCACCTTGGAAGCCTTGCGTTGCAGCAGGAACACTTCACGGGCCGGTGCATGGCGCTCGGGTTTGATCCCGGCCACGCCACCACGGGCTTGCAGTTGGGTGTCGATGCCCCATTCTTTCCAGAACGCCTCACGATCCAGGCTGGTGGATACGCCTTGGTGGACGAGAAATTCAGACACGTCAAAACCGATGCCGCCGGCGCCGATCACCGCCACGCGCTTGCCCACCGGCTTGCGCTCGAGGATCACGTCCAGGTAACTCAGGACCTTGGCGTTGTCGACACCGGGAATCGCCGGGGTACGCGGTGCGATGCCGGTGGCCAGGATCACTTCGTCATAACCGCCCGCTACCAGTTGCGCAACGTCGACACGGGTGTTGAGGCACAGCTCGACGTGGGTGGTCTGCAATTTGCGTTTGAAATAACGCAGGGTCTCGAAGAACTCTTCCTTGCCCGGCACGCGCTTGGCGATATTGAACTGGCCGCCGATCTCGCTGGCGGAGTCGAACAAGGTCACCTGATGCCCGCGCTCTGCGGCCACGGTAGCCGCGGCCAAACCCGCAGGGCCTGCGCCGACGACCGCGACCTTTTTGATCTGCTTGACCGGCAAGTAATTGAGCTCGGTTTCGTAGCACGCCCGCGGGTTGACCAGGCAGGTGGTGAGCTTGCCGCCAAAGGTATGGTCCAGGCATGCCTGGTTGCAGCCGATACAGGTATTGATCTCATCGGCGCGCCCGGCGGCGACCTTGTTGACGAACTCGGGGTCGGCGAGAAACGGCCGCGCCATCGAGACCATATCGGCGTCGCCTTCGGCCAGGATCTGCTCAGCAATTTCCGGGGTGTTGATGCGGTTGGTGGTGATCAGCGGAATCTGTACCGAACCGCGCAATTTGGCCGTGACTTTACTGAACGCACCACGGGGTACCTTGGTGGCGATGGTCGGGATACGTGCTTCGTGCCAGCCGATACCGGTGTTGATGATCGTCGCGCCGGCCTGTTCGATGGCCTTGGCCAACTGCACGATCTCTTCCCAGACACTGCCGCCTTCCACCAGGTCGAGCATCGACAGGCGGAAAATGATAATGAAGTTCGGGCCTACGGCTTCGCGTACACGGCGCACGATTTCCACCGCCAGGCGCATGCGATTTTCAAAGCTGCCGCCCCAACGGTCGGTGCGATGGTTGGTATGGGCAGCGAGGAACTGGTTAATGAAGTAGCCTTCGGAACCCATGATTTCGACGCCGTCATACTCGGCGACCTGGGCCAGCAGCGAGCAGGTGACAAAATCCTGGATCTGCTTTTCGATGCCCTCTTCATCCAGTTCCTTGGGCTTGAACGGGTTGATCGGCGCCTGGATAGCGCTCGGAGCCACCTGCTTGGGGCTGTAGGCGTAACGCCCGGCGTGGAGGATCTGCATGCAGATCTTGCCACCCGCGTCGTGCACGGCTTGGGTAACGATCTTGTGCTTGCTCGCCTCTTCTTCGGTGGTCAGCTTGGCTGCACCGGCGTACACGCCGCCTTCATCATTGGGGCCAATGCCGCCAGTGACCATCAGGCCTACGCCGCCACGGGCGCGCTCGGCAAAATAGGCCGCCATACGCTCGAAACCGCCGGGCTTTTCTTCCAGGCCGGTGTGCATCGAACCCATCAGGGTACGGTTGCGCAAGGTGGTGAAACCCAGGTCCAACGGGGCCAGCAGGTGCGGGTAGGCAGCAGCGGTCATGGTACAGCTCCACAACGGATCATCACGGGACGTGGCGCACTCTAACGGCGTGCCATCGGTTTATGTCCCACAGACTAAGAGGCGGTGGACCACGGCTCAATGACTGAAACTGACAAGTTATTGATCCAAATGCACAGCGCCCCTTGGCAAGCCACGCCATGGGCCCTACCCTAGTCGCGAACCCTGCACCTGGTCTGTTGTCTGTTGCCCCATGCGTAAACTTCTAGCGTTCACCGTCATCATGGCCCTGGTTGCCTCACTCGCCGCGTATCTGGTCTGGACCCAGGAGCGCCCCGTGGCGCATTACCTGTCCGACCTGCGCATCACCCTCGCCGTCAACGAGGGCGAACCAGCCGACCGGGGCAACCTGCTGGGTATCCAGCCGGAACTGTTCCCTGCCGATTACCAGAGCCTGGAACGCCTGCATCTGAAGCTGTCCGCCTACCTGCAAAATGCCCGGGACCTTGGGCTGATCAATGCCAAGACCGTTGTGGTGCTGCCGGAACATATCGGCACTTGGCTGATGCTCGGCGGAGAAAAGAATGAGCTGTACCAGGCCGCTCACCTCAAGGACGCCATGAACTGGCTGTCGATCAGCAACCCGCTGCAATTTGCCAAAGCCTGGATCAGCGCCACTGGCGACAACCGCATGGACGATGCGTACCTGCGCATGAAAGCCCCCGCCATGGCCCGCGACTATCAAGTGTTGTTTGGCGGCCTCGCCAAAGAATTTGGCGTGACCCTGGTGGCCGGTTCCATCGCCCTGCCCAACCCGAGCGTGATCCAGGGGCAACTGGAGATCGGCCACGGCGCGCTGTACAACGCCAGCGTGGTGTTCGCCGCCGACGGCTTGCCGCTGGGCCAGCCGCAGCGCCAGCTTTACCCGATCTACGATGAACGTGGCTTTATAGAACCTGGCGATGAGCATGTCGTCAACGTTGTCGATACCCCCGCCGGGCGCCTGGGCATTCTGGTCGGCAGCGACAGCTGGTACCCGGACAACTACCGCAAGCTCAACGAGCAAGGCGCGCAATTGATCGCGGTACCCGCTTTTGTCACCGGCCGCGATACCTGGGACCGTCCGTGGCGCGGTTTCAAGAGTGTGTCTACGCCCTCAGAAGTGAGCCTCAAGCCTGAAGAAACCAGTGAGGGCGCGGCCTGGCGTCGCCTTACCCTGATCAGCCAGCCGCCTGTCAGCGAAGCCACCGCGGGAATGAGCGTCTTTCTGCGCGGACAATTCTGGGACCTGGGCAGCGCCGGCCAAAGTTTTCTCAGTCGCAATGGGCAAGTCTTCGCCGATGGCGACGCCCATGGTGCGCGCCTGCTGAATATCTGGCTGTAGCGCCGTGAAGCCGGTGCGCCTGGGGGATCTGTCGGTGGGCTTCGTGCACACCCTGGCCGACGCCATCCACAGCCACGGCCTGGACCCACAGCCCCTGCTGCTGCAATACGGCCTCGATCCAGCTCGCCTGGCTGAGGCCGGCGCACGCTTGTCGATCCCGCGCTACATGCGCCTGGGCCACGCGGCCATCCAACTGACCGGCAACCCCGGCCTGGGTCTGCGTATGGGCCAGCTCAGCCGCTTGAGCCAGGCTGGTCTTGCCGGCGTTACTGCCGCCCAAGCGCCCACCGTGCGCGAAGCGGCACGCACGCTCACACGCTTTGAAGCACTGTACGGCTCCAACTATCGCGGGCAATCAAGCTTTCATGAAGACGCCGAAGGCGCGTGGCTGAGGTTTTATTCCATCAGCCCCTACAACACCTATAACCGCTTTGTGGTGGATTCGATCATCGCCGGCTGGCTGCAGCAATTGTCTGGCCTGGCCCAACAGCCGGTGCAGGCCCAGCGCATTGAAATCGAATTCGACGCGCCGGACTACCACGACCACTACAGGGTGCTGGGAGAGGGCGTGGTCCACTTCGGCGCCGAGGTCAATCAACTGCGCCTCAGCCAACCCACCCTGGCGCTGCGCAACCCGCAGCATTGCCCAAGCACCTGGCACCTGTTGCTACAGCTGTGTGAAAGGGAATTAGAGCAGTTGACCCGCACCCGCAGCCTGCGCGAGCGCATTACCCGGTTGCTCGGGCCGATGCTCAATGGCGGCCGGGAACCCGACCTGGAGGAAGTGGCGGCACGCTTGAAGCTGCCAACCTGGACATTGCGGCGCAAACTGGCCGAGGAAGGCACGCAGTTTCGCGCGATCCTCAATGACACCCGTCGCGACCTGGCCATGACCTACATTCGCGATACGGAACTGGCGTTCGGCGAGATCGCCTACTTGCTCGGTTTTGCTTCGGCCCAAGCCTTCCAAAGGGCCTTCAGGCGTTGGAACAACCAGACCCCAGGGGAATTTCGCCGCAGTCAGCGCCACTCCGCCTGAAGTCGGTGTTACAGCTCGGTGGCATCGTCGGCAGGATCCAGTGGGTCTAGCTCGAATGCCTGATACTCCAGCAGCTCTTCCTGGTAATCGTCCATGGTGGACTCCTTTTCGTGTTGAAAGCGGTTGCAGATTAATGACCTGCGAACCCAGCCTAAAGTGCCGTCATGACGAAAAAATGTCGACGCCGTGACATTCCTGCTCTTCAGGATTAAACGTAGCGGCGATCACTGGATTTAACTCAACCGCAACCTCGATCAAAATGTGGGAGCGGGTTTGCTCGCGAAAGCGGTGGGTCATTGAACACACTTGGCGACTGTTACACCGTATTCGCGAGCAAGCCCGCTCCCACATCAGAACAGCATTGCGTTACTGCGCAGGCATCGGAAGCGGTGGAATCGCTTCCGTCGGCGCCGGCAGGGACGGATCAGTCGGCGCCGGTGCAACCGGAGCAGGCTCTGTCACCGGGGCAATCGGTGCAGCCTCAGGTGGCGGCGCAAGCGGCTCTGCAGCGGCAGGCGCTACAGGCACATCCTTCGGCGCTTCGACCTTCTCGGCTGCCGGAGCGGTCTTGGGCTCGGGCACGCCGAGGTCGGCCTTGGGCTGCTCGGGGATATGCTCGGCCTGCTTTACTTCCTGCGGCAGGAACACGTCCACCAACGCGAAGTAACGCTCGTAGAACTTCGGTGCAGAGACGGTCTCGCTCGCCACCTTCACCATCGAGTCGTCGGTGGAGCCAATCGGCATCGACACCGAGCCCAGCACGCCCACACCGAGGCTCGCGGAGTTGTTGACCTTCTTCAGCGCATAGCGGTCCTGCAAGGCGTTGGCAAACATCGTCGAGTGATTGCTGCCCTTGCCATCAGCAGCGCACACCACATTGAAACTGATCTGCAGGTGGGTCTCGCCGGTCTGCTGGAAGCTCTTGTTGCCGGCCACCAACTTCGGATCGCTGCTGGTGATGATGTAGCCCTGGCTCAGCAGGGCACGGCGCGCAGCTTCACAGGCCGCCACATCGCTGACCGGGTAATCGCGGGAAAACGTACCGGAATCGTCGAAATTCTCATGTTCATAGATAGCGGTCTTGGGTGACGAGCAGCCCGCGGCGCCCGCCAGCACCAGCGCCAACCCGAGATTGCGCAAGTGAAATGATGTCGACATTGAAAATCCTGAAGAAAACGGTCCGGACGGTATTGTGCAACAGAACGCGACATTGAAGCGCGATTCCTGTCGGTAAAACATCTCAAGCTCAGACAGCGGCGTCAGTAGGAAAAAGCCCGGCGCACATATGATCGATAAAGGCCCGCAGCTTGGCCGAAGCATGGCGACTGGCCGGCCACAGCAACCAGAAACTGCCGCGATGTTCGAGGTGCTCATCCAGCACCCGTCGCAAACGCCCATGCTGTACGGCCTGGTTGACCATGTAGTCCGGCAGGCACGCAATGCCCAGTCCTTCTTGCACCACATGATTGAGGGACTCGATGGTGGTGCTGACCAGCGGTGCGCGCAGGTTCAGTTCGGAAGCCCCCGGGACATGACGCAGCGGCCAAGGCTCCAGCTTGCCGGTGGCGCAGAATTTGTGCCGCAGGCAGGCGTGATGATTCAGGTCCTGTGGCCGATGGGGGGTGCCGTGCTGGTCGAAGTAGCCGGGCGTACCGACGAGGACCAACTGGTAATGCCCTAGATGGCGCATCATCAAGCGCGAATCTTCTGGCTTACCGGTGCGAATCACCGCGTCGAAGCCCTCCTCTATCACATCCACCATGCGATCGGAAAAATCCACATCCAACTCGATGTCCGGGTAGGCACGCATAAAATCGCTGATCACCGGCATCAACAAACCACGCACTTGGGGCACACTGATCCGCAGCTTGCCGCGAGGCTTGGCAGTGACCTCAGTCAATTCCTGTTCGGCCGCTTCCAGCTCCGCCAGGATGCGCCGCGAACGTTCCAGGAACAGCGCGCCCTCGCTGGTCAGAGTGATGCTGCGGGTGCTGCGATGAAACAACCTGACGCCCAGGCGCTCTTCCATCCGCGCAATGCTTTTACCCACCGCCGACGATGACACGCCCAGTGCGCGGCCCGCAGCGGTGAAGCTAAGCGTTTGCGCGACCTGCACAAAAACCGAGAGGCTGCCCAGATTGTCCATGGTGATGCCTTTGCCGATTGCGGACATCAACGTCCGATAAGTTCGGAACCTTAGCCTGTTTTTCAGCGCCTCGCAGCCCCCTACCCTTGGCTCCTTGACCCTTTCAAGGAGAGCCCCGATGAACGACAGCCCCCAATTGATCGATACAGCCCCCCACGCTGAACCGCTGCCACTGGCCGGTTTGCTGGCGTTGGCCTGCGCCGGCTTTATCACCATCCTCACCGAGGCAATGCCCGCCGGTTTGTTACCGCAAATCGGTGCTGGGCTCGGGGTCTCCCAGGCTCTGGTCGGGCAACTGGTAACGCTCTATGCGCTCGGCTCGTTGCTCGCCGCTATCCCGCTGACATTGCTGACCCGGGGTTGGCGCCGGCGGCCGTTGCTGTTGATCGCCATCGGCGGCTTTGCATTGGTTAACAGTGTCACCGCCTTTTCCAGCCACTATGGCTTGACCTTGGCTGCACGATTTTTCGCCGGTGTGTTCGCCGGCTTGCTGTGGGCCTTGCTGGCGGGTTACGCCAGTCGTATGGTCGCACCTCATCTGCAGGGCCGGGCGATTGCCGTGGCCATGCTGGGTGCGCCGCTGGCCTTGTCCCTCGGCGTGCCCGCCGGCACCCTGCTGGGTACGCTGGTCGGATGGCGCGCCAGTTTTGCCATCATGACTGGCCTGACCCTGTTACTGCTGGTATGGGCGCGTTGGCAACTGCCGGATTTTGCCGGTGAACCGCCAAGTAAACGCCTCGGCTTACGTCAGGTACTGGCGTTGCCAGGCATACGGCCGGTGCTCTGGGTGACCTTTACCTACGTGCTCGCGCATAACATTCTCTATACCTACATCGCCCCTTTGCTGGTGCCCGCCGGTATCGGCCGCGAGATTGATCGCGTGCTGCTGGTGTTCGGCCTGATGGCCCTGCTGAGTATCTGGCTGGTAGGCGTCTGGATTGACCGGCACCTGAGGCTACTGACCCTCATCAGTTGCGCGATGTTCGCCGTTGCGGCCCTGCTGCTCGGACTATGGTTCAACTGCGTAGTCGCCATTTACGTCAGCGTGGCGTTGTGGGGGCTCGCCTTCGGTGGCCTCCCCGCACTCTTGCAAACCGCGCTGGCCAAGTCGGCCGGCAACTCGGCCGATGCCGCCCAATCGATGTTGGTCACGGTATGGAACCTGGGCATCGCCGGAGGTGGATTAGTGGGCGGGCTCTTGCTCGAACGTTGGGGCGTCGTGGCATTTCCATGGGCAGTTCTAGGATTGATCGTGTTGGCGCTGGGCGCAATCCGGGGTAAAGCGCTGCCCGCGCGATGACAAGTTTGTTTACAACTTATTCCTCACCTTCCTATCATCGCCCCTGGGTGCGTTGTTGCATAAAGCACGGCGCAGGTTAAAAGCCAAGCATTGGTCGGGCCGCCAATGGAGATTTGTCGTGCCTGATAAACACCCCGCCATCCCCCGCCCCCAGCGTTTGACTGAGGGCGCGCTGTCCGCCCTTGAGCGCTTTTCACACATCGAAGCCGTCAGCGGTATCGTGCTGCTGCTGGCCGCCATCGTCGCGCTGGTGTGGGCCAACAGCCCCGCCGCCGCGACCTACGAGCATTTCTGGAACACGCCCATCACCCTCGGGCTGGGCGATTACAGCGTGTCGCGCTCCCTGCATTTTCTGGTGAATGACGGGCTGATGACCATTTTCTTTCTGGTGGTCGGTGCCGAGATTCGCCAGGAAATCAAAGACGGCGCCCTCGCCAACCTGAAGCTGGCCACGCTGCCGTTGGGCGCGGCGTTGGGCGGTGTGCTGATGCCCGCACTCATCTACACCCTGCTCAACCACGGCACCGCCGCCGCGAGTGGCTGGGCGGTCCCCACCGCGACCGACATCGCCTTTGCCGTGGGTGTGCTTGCGCTGCTGGGCAAATCGATTCCCAGTGGCGTACGCATCCTGCTGCTGGCCTTGGCGATCATCGATGACATCGTGGCGATTCTGATCATCGCGATCTTTTTCACCGCCAGCCTCGACTACATGGGCTTGGTGATTGCTGCCGGCGGGCTGGCCCTGGTGTTGGTGTTCCAACGCATGGGCATCAGCAAGGCGGCGATCTACCTGCTGCCAGGCGCTATCGTGTGGTTTGGCCTACTCAAGACCGGCGTGCACCCAACGCTCGCCGGGGTGATCCTTGGCTTGATGACCCCCGTCAATTCCAAGCCCACCCGGGAACGCCCGCTGGAAACCATCGAACGCACCTTCAACGAGCTGATGGACCGGTTCTCGCAGCCAGCCGAAGGAGCCCAGCAAGTCGCCACGCCCCTCAAGCAATTGCGCGAAGCTCAACGGGAAATACTGCCGCCGGTGCAGCGTGTTCAATCGGCGCTGCACCCGTGGGTAGCGTTCGGCGTGATGCCGCTGTTTGCATTGGCCAACGCCGGTGTGAGCCTGGACGGTTTCAATCTGGATGACCCGCTGGCCCACGGTGTGTTCATGGGCGTCATCTTCGCCCTGGTGCTCGGCAAGCCTCTGGGCGTGATGCTGGCGAGCCTGGCGCTGGTCAAGCTCAACATCTGCAAGCTGCCGGACGGTGTGACCTGGACGGGCGTTGGCCTCGTCGGCCTGCTGGCGGGGATCGGTTTCACCATGTCGATCTTTATCTCGTCCCTGGCATTTTCCGACCCGGCCCTGCTGTCGGCTGCGAAGCTGAGCGTACTGGCGGCTTCAACCCTGGCGGCGGTGATCGGGTTGACGTGGGGCAAGCTCAAGTTTGCTGCCAAGCCTATCTGAGGCAGAGCACCAACCTGTGGCGAGGGAGCTTGCTCCCGCTGGGTCGCGAAGCGGCCCTAAAAAGCCGGGACTGCTGCGCAGTCAACGGGAGCAAGCTCCCTCGCCACAGTGACAGTCCCATTTAACTGAGTAGCCGCTTTATCAAGGGCAAAAAAAGACCCCGGCCTTTTCAGGTCGGGGTCTTTTTATTCAGGCCGGCATCAATACTTCTTGATGTCTGCCTGGGTTTCCAGCTGCTTGCGGTAGGCCGCGAAGTCCTGCTGGCCAATACGGGAAGCGAGGACGCGGCGGTATTGCGCTTTTTCTTCGTCCGTAGGGGCCGCAGCTTCGTTCACACCGTTCAAGCGCACGATCACCAGGCTGCCATCGCGCAGGGTCACGGTGGTGAAGGTCGGCTTGTCCTTGGCCACAGGCTTGGGCATGCGGAACAAGGCTTGCAGCACGGCCGGGTCGATGGAGTCCTGACCACGGGTAGCTGCCTCAGTCACCTTCCAGGCCTGGCCGTCAACCGGCTGGTCCAGCGCGGTCTTGCCATCACGCAGGCTGGCGATCAACTCGTCGGCATGGGCTTTGGCGGCAGCGCTCGCGCGCTCCTTGGTCATCTGGGTGCGAATGGCCGCAGCGACGTTCTCCAGCGGCAACTGGGCCGGCTTGAGATGCTCTTTGGCACGCAGCACGATGATGGTTTCCGGGTCCAGCTCGATAGCGCTGCTGTTGGCACCTTCATCCAGCACTTCCGGGCTGAAGGCTGCAGTGACCACGGCACGGTTGGCCGCAACACCTTCGCCACCTTCACGGCCAAACGGCGCGGAAGTGTGGACGGTCAGCTTCAGGTCAGACGCCGGCTGGGCCAGGTCAGAGGCTTCGAATGCCGCATCTTCCAATTGCTTGGTCGCTTCGACAAAACGTTGTTCAACCTGCTGTGCCTTGAGCTCGCGGGTCAGCTTGTCTTTCAGGCTGGCGAACGATGGCACCTCAGGCGCTTCAACGCCCAGCAACTTGATCAGATGCCAACCGAAGGTAGTGCGCACTGGCGCCGACACCTGGTCTTGCTTCAAGCCGTACAGCGCGGTTTCAAAGTCCGGGTCATAAACGCCAGGGCCCGCAAAGCCGAGGTCACCGCCATTGTTGGCCGAACCTGGGTCCTGGGAGAACTCCTTGGCCAGGGCTTCGAACTTCTCACCCTTGGCCAGGCGCGCCTGGATGTCTTCGATCTTGGCCTTGGCTTGCGCCTCGGTGACCTTGTCGTTGACTTCAATCAGGATGTGCGCGGCACGACGCTGTTCAGCGAGGTTGGCGGTTTCCTTCTCGTAGGCAGCCTGCAGCTCATCGTCCTTGACAGTAACCTGGTCGAAGAAGGACGACTTCTTCAATTCCAGATAGTCGATGACCACTTGGTCCGGGGTCATGAACTCTTTGGCGTGCTGGTCGTAATAGGCTTTGACCTCATCGTCGGTGAGTTTCACCGCCGCGGGGTCAGCCTTGATGTTGACGGTGGCGAAATCGCGGGTCTGTTTTTCCAGACGGGCAAATGCCAGCACCTCGGCGTCGGTAACAAACCCGCTGCCGGCGATGCCTGCGCGAACCTGGCCGATCAGCATTTCCTGGGTCAGCATCTGACGGAATTGCATGCGGCTATAGCCCAACTGGCGGATCACCTGGTCAAAGCGTTCGGCGTTGAACTTGCCGTCCACCTGGAATTCCGGCGTCTGCAGGATCACCTGGTCCAGCGCCGCTTCCGAGAAGCCGAACTTGGAATCGGCAGCGCCTTGCAGCAGCAGCTTGCGGTCGATCAGGCCCTTGAGGGCAGCATCGCGCAGCAGTTTTTCGTCCAGCAGGGAAGCATCGAAATCCTTGCCCAACTGTTGCATCAGCTGGCGCCGTTGCATATCGACGGCTTGGCTCAGTTCGGTCTGGGTGATTTCTTCACCATTGACCTTGGCCACGTCCTGCTTGTTATTACCCGAAGCCTGGAAAATGGCTTCGATACCGGTGAACGCCATCAAAGCGACGATGATCCCGATAATGGTCTTGGCAATCCAGCCTTGTGAATTGTCCCTGATATTTTGCAGCATGCGTCCCCCAGAAACGGTTGAACTTCAAAAATTAGGCAACCGTGGAGCGTGGGTAGAGTCCGGATAGAAGAAAGGCGCATCCGAGGATGCGCCTTCTCGTAACTGGCGGAGCGGACGGGGGTTCGAATCTGCACCCCCGGCGTGGCGACCCGATACGTGGGTCAGCTACCGCTCCGCTGCCAGGCCAGACCTGCGTCCGACCCGGGTAAGCAAAGGCTTGAACGAAGCTTAGTTAACGGCTTCTTTCAGGGCTTTACCGGCTTTGAAACCTGGTTTCTTGGCAGCAGCGATTTGCAGTGCTTTGCCGGTCTGTGGGTTACGGCCAGTGCGAGCTGGGCGGTCAGTCACAGAGAAAGTACCGAAGCCTACCAGTACCACGGAGTCGCCGGCCTTCAGAGCGCCAGTGACGGATTCGATTACTGCGTCCAGCGCACGGCCAGCAGCAGCTTTCGGGATATCAGCGGATGCAGCGATAGCATCAATCAGTTCCGACTTGTTCACTCTAAGTCCCCTTATATATCTATTGAGTATGATTCTAAGTTTTTTGGTAAAAAGCAAAACCAGTGCTGAATGGCCTACAGACACTTAAGAGCCGCTTTATAACAAGGGCTCTAAAAAGCTGTCAAGGAAGCCCCCCAGGCTCCAACACATTAATGCGTGCTAATTCTTTCCTTGGAATCGGACTCGCGTTTTTCGTCCTTCGCGACGATCTCCGGGGCCACATCCGGCAAGGGCTCCGGCGCGTATTGCAGCGCAATTTGCAGGACCTCGTCAATCCATTTAACCGGTTTAATCTGAAGATCCTGCTTGATATTGTCAGGAATTTCCTTCAAGTCGCGAACATTCTCTTCAGGAATGATCACGGTCTTGATTCCACCCCGGTGCGCAGCGAGTAATTTCTCTTTCAGACCACCGATCGCCAATACCTGACCACGCAGGGTAATTTCCCCGGTCATCGCCACATCGGCGCGCACAGGAATGCCGGTCAACGCTGATACCAGCGCCGTGCACATGCCTACGCCAGCGCTAGGGCCGTCTTTAGGGGTCGCCCCTTCCGGCATGTGGATATGGGTGTCGTGCTTCTCGTGGAAGTCCAGCGGGATGCCCAGGCTGCGGGCGCGGCTGCGCACCACGGTCTGCGCGGCGGTAATGGATTCGACCATCACGTCCCCCAGGGAACCGGTCTTGATCAATTGGCCTTTGCCCGGAATCACCGCAGCTTCGATGGTGAGCAATTCGCCACCTACCTGAGTCCACGCCAAACCAGTCACCTGGCCGACCTGATCCTGTTGCTCGGCCAGGCCGTAGCGGAATTTCTTCACGCCCAGGAAGTGTTCCAGGGAATCGGCAACTACCTTCACAGAGAAGCGTTTTTCCAGCGCGTGCTCCTTCACCGCCTTGCGGCAGATCTTCGCGATCTGGCGCTCAAGGCCCCGTACACCGGCCTCGCGGGTGTAGTAGCGCACGATGTCACGGATCGCCTCGACCTCGAATTCGATCTCGCCCTTCTTCAGGCCGTTGGCCGAAATCTGCTTGGGCGCCAGGTACTTGACTGCGATGTTGATCTTCTCGTCTTCGGTGTAGCCCGGCAGACGAATCACCTCCATCCGATCCAGCAAGGCTGGCGGAATGTTCATGGAGTTGGAGGTGCACAAGAACATTACGTCAGACAAGTCGTAGTCGACTTCCAGGTAATGGTCGTTGAAATTATGGTTCTGCTCGGGATCAAGCACTTCGAGCAAGGCCGACGCCGGGTCGCCACGCATGTCGCTGCCCATTTTGTCGATTTCATCGAGCAGGAACAGCGGGTTGCGTACACCCACCTTTGTCATCTTTTGAATCAATCTTCCTGGCATCGAACCGATGTAGGTACGGCGATGACCACGGATTTCCGCTTCGTCACGCACGCCACCCAAGGCCATGCGCACGAACTTGCGGTTAGTCGCGCTGGCAATCGATTCCGCCAGGGATGTTTTACCCACACCTGGAGGCCCGACCAGGCACAACACCGGCCCGCGGATTTTTTTCACGCGCTTTTGCACGGCGAGGTACTCAAGGATGCGCTCCTTGACCTCTTCCAGGCCGTAATGGTCAGCGTCGAGGATCTCTTCAGCACGGGCCAGGTCCAGGCGCACCTTGGTCTGGGCCTTCCACGGCACTTGCACCAACCAGTCGATATACGAGCGCACCACGGTGGCTTCGGCCGACATCGGCGACATCTGCTTGAGCTTGTTCAGCTCCGCGGTGGCCTTGGTCAGGGCGTCTTTGGGCAGGCCAGCGGCATCGATACGCTTCTTCAGCTCTTCGATTTCGTTGTGGCCCTCCTCGCCGTCACCGAGCTCTTTCTGAATGGCCTTCATCTGCTCATTCAGATAGTACTCGCGCTGGCTACGCTCCATCTGCTTCTTCACACGGCCACGGATGCGTTTCTCAACCTGCAGCAGGTCGATTTCGCCATCCAGCAACGCCAGCACGTGTTCGACACGGGCCGACAGGTCGATGATTTCGAGGATGTCTTGCTTCTGCTCGATCTTCAGCGCCATGTGGGCGGCCATGGTGTCGACCAGGCGGCTTGGCTCATCAATGCTGTTGAGGGACGACAGGACTTCAGCCGGAACTTTCTTGCCCAACTGCACATACTGCTCGAACTGCGAGAGCAGGCTGCGCACGAACACCTCGGACTCACGCTCCGGGGCTTCGACTTCGTCGATCAGCGCCACTTCTGCACGCAGGTGGCCATCCACCTCCATGAAACGCTCTACGGCGCCGCGCTGCTCACCTTCGACTAACACCTTGACGGTGCCATCGGGCAGTTTGAGCAATTGCAGGACAGTGGCAATGGTGCCGACGCGATACAGGGCATCTTCACCTGGATCATCATCAGCAGGATTCTTCTGGGCCAACAGCAGGATTTGCTTGTCGCCCGTCATCGCGGCCTCGAGGGCTTCGATAGACTTCTCGCGCCCCACGAACAGCGGGATAACCATGTGCGGATAGACGACGACATCACGCAACGGCAGGAGAGGCAATTCGATGGTTGTCTTCATGATTTCGCCTCTATGACAGTTCAAAAATAAGCTTGAAACCAAGATGGGGGTTACATGCAAAAAAAACAAGCTCAATGCCAGTAGTTAAACGCATGAATACACGCGAATTTAACCACCGCTCCGAGAAAAGCCCCCAAAAAACAAGGGGCCCCTAGAGGCCCCTTGCTTGTACCGCAACTGCTGAACGCTTACGCGTCGGGTGCAGCCTTGGCAGCCGGCTCACTGTTTTCGTAGATATACAGTGGCTTGGATTTGCCTTCGATCACGCTTTCGTCGATCACCACTTTACTCACCTCGGACTGCGAGGGGATTTCGTACATGGTGTCGAGCAACACGCCTTCGAGAATAGAACGCAGGCCACGTGCACCGGTCTTGCGCTCCAGTGCCCGCTTGGCCACCGATTTCAGCGCATCGGTACGGAACTCGAGGTCTACACCTTCCATCTCGAACAATTTGCCGTATTGCTTGGTCAGGGCGTTTTTCGGCTCAGTGAGGATCTGGATCAAAGCCGCCTCATCCAACTCGTCCAACGTCGCCAGGACGGGCAGACGGCCAACGAATTCCGGGATCAGACCGAACTTGACCAGATCGTCAGGCTCGACTTCACGCAGGGACTCGCCCACCTTCTTGCCTTCTTCCTTGCTACGCACTTCCGCACTGAAACCAATGCCGCCACGGGTGGAACGCTGCTGAATCACCTTCTCCAGACCGGAAAACGCACCGCCACAAATGAACAGGATGTTGCGCGTATCAACCTGAAGAAATTCCTGCTGCGGGTGCTTGCGGCCCCCTTGTGGCGGAACGGAAGCAACCGTGCCTTCGATCAGTTTCAACAGGGCCTGCTGCACGCCTTCACCGGAAACGTCCCGGGTGATCGACGGGTTGTCCGACTTGCGCGAGATCTTGTCGATCTCGTCGATGTAGACAATACCCATCTGGGCCTTCTCTACGTCGTAGTCGCACTTCTGCAGCAGTTTCTGAATGATGTTCTCGACATCTTCACCCACGTAGCCAGCCTCGGTGAGGGTGGTGGCGTCGGCGATGGTGAACGGAACGTTCAACAGGCGAGCGAGGGTTTCTGCAAGCAGGGTTTTACCCGAGCCTGTAGGACCGATCAGCAAGATGTTGCTCTTGCCAAGTTCAACCTCGTCACCTTTCTTGTCACGCTGGTTCAAGCGCTTGTAGTGGTTGTACACCGCTACGGCCAGAACCTTCTTTGCACGCTCTTGACCAATGACGTACTGGTCAAGGATGCCGCTGATTTCTTTAGGCGAAGGTAATTTATGCGCACTGCTCTCGGCCTGGGCTTCCTGCACCTCCTCACGGATGATGTCATTGCACAGGTCGACGCATTCGTCGCAGATAAACACCGAGGGGCCGGCAATCAATTTGCGTACTTCATGCTGGCTTTTGCCACAGAAGGAGCAATAGAGCAGCTTGCCGTTGTCCTCGCCGTTGCGGGTGTCAGTCATTCGTTCGATCCAAATCCGATAGGCTTGCAACACAAGATGAAGGCTTATGCGGGCTTTTTCAAGCCCGCCAGTGGTCGGACATGCCGACCAGCCCTATTTTGAGCGGCTTATATTAAGCGGGGCGCTTGTCGATCACTGCGTCGATCAACCCGTATTCCTTGGCGGCTTCAGCGCTCATGAAATTGTCACGGTTGGTATCGCGCTCGATTTCTTCCAGGGTGCGCCCGCTGTGCTTGGCCATCAGCGTGTTGAGACGCTCACGAATGAAGAGGATTTCCTTGGCGTGGATTTCGATGTCCGACGCCTGGCCCTGGAAACCGCCCAGTGGCTGGTGAATCATCACACGCGAGTTCGGCAGGCAGAAACGCTTGCCTTCGGCACCCGCGGTCAGCAGGAAGGCGCCCATGCTGCACGCCTGGCCAATACAGGTGGTCGACACGTTTGGCTTGATGAACTGCATGGTGTCGTAGATCGACATGCCCGCAGTCACCGAACCGCCCGGTGAGTTGATGTAGAGATGGATGTCCTTGTCCGGGTTTTCCGCTTCAAGGAACAGCAATTGCGCACAAATCAGGTTGGCCATGTAGTCCTCTACCGGGCCAACCAGAAAGATCACTCGCTCCTTGAGCAGGCGCGAGTAGATGTCGTAGGCGCGTTCGCCACGAGCGGACTGCTCGACAACCATCGGGACCAGGCCGCCTGCGGCCTGGATATCAGAGTTCTGCTGAATATAGGAATTACGGAACATGCTCTGCAGTTACTCCCAAATAGTCATGTCTTGAAAACGCATAAGCCAGCGCGAGGCTGGCTTATGGTTGAATTTCCAACGAGTTGGACAATCAGTCGGCTTGTGCTGCTTCCGCCGGTTTGACTGCTTCTTCGTAAGAGACCGCTTTATCGGTCACCTTAGCCTTCTGCAGAACAGTATCCACAACTTGTTCTTCCAGCACAACCGAACGTACTTCGTTCATCTGCTGCTCGTTCTTGTAGTACCAAGCCACGACCTGCTCAGGCTCCTGGTAGGCCGAAGCCATTTCCTGGATCATTTCGCGAACGCGGTCTTCGTCTGGCTTGAGGTCGAACTGCTTGACCACTTCGGCCACGATCAGGCCCAGCACAACGCGGCGCTTGGCTTGCTCTTCGAACAGCTCGGCCGGCAGTTGGTCAGGCTTGATGTTGCCACCAAACTGCTGAACCGCTTGAACGCGCAGGCGATCCACTTCGTTGGACAGCAGGGCCTTAGGCACTTCGATCGGGTTGGCGGCCAGCAGACCGTCCATGACCTGGTTCTTGACCTTGGACTTGATAGCCTGGCGCAGCTCACGCTCCATGTTCTTGCGAACTTCGGTGCGGAAGCCTTCGATGCCGGTTTCCTTGATGCCGAACTGGGCGAAGAACTCTTCGTTCAGCTCTGGCAGCTTAGGCTCGGAAACGCTGTTGACGGTAACGGTGAACTCGGCGGCTTTGCCAGCCAGGTCCAGGTTCTGGTAGTCAGCAGGGAAAGTCAGGTTCAGAACGCGCTCTTCGCCGGCTTTGGCGCCAACCAGGCCGTCTTCGAAACCAGGGATCATGCGGTTGGAACCCAGCACCAGCTGAGTGCCCTTGGAAGAGCCGCCAGCGAAGACTTCGCCGTCAACCTTGCCAACGAAATCGATGTTCAGTTGGTCTTCGTTCTGGGCGGCACGGTCGGCCACTTCAAAACGAGTGTTCTGCTTGCGCAGGATTTCCAGCATGTTGTCCAGGTCCGAATCAGCCACTTCGGCGCTCAGACGCTCGATTTCGATACCTTCGAAACCGGCCACTTCAAATTCCGGGAACACTTCGAATACGGCAACGTATTCCAGGTCCTTGCCCGCTTCCAGGGACTTGGGCTCGATCGAAGGCGAGCCTGCCGGGTTCAGCTTTTGCTCGACAACGGCTTCGTAGAAGGAAGCCTGGATCACGTCACCTACAGCTTCCTGGCGCGCATCGGCACCAAAACGACGCTTGATTTCGCTCATAGGCACTTTGCCTGGACGGAAACCAGCGATCTTGGCCTTTTGGGCAGTCTGCTGCAGACGCTTGTTGACCGCAGTCTCGATACGCTCTGCCGGCACGGTGATGCTCAGGCGGCGCTCGAGAGCAGTAGTATTTTCAACAGAAACTTGCATGGATATTCCTCGTTGCACAGACATTAGCCGGCCATTTCCGACCCCAATCAAGGGCATGCATTCTAGTGGGTCAAACTCAAGAAGTCACCCTACTGAAAACACCGCGAAAAACAGCCGGCAATTTATCGGTACGAAAGCACTGAAGTACCTCGCCCCGGTGACAAATACAGCCAAATTGCGCCAGGGCTCTGCGCCGCCCCTCTCTATATATAGAAGGAACAACCATTCATCTCCCTGACGGCCCGCCCTGCGAACAAGGCGAGCAAGCAACGCGGCATCATCGAGATACATAAATACGACGACACGCCCTGCCGGGGCAGCCCAGCACCTGCAACCACCCAATATCAAACCGCCAAAACCAAAAAAGGCGCCAGACTGTTAAATCTGGCGCCTTTCGAATATGGGGTGGACGAAGGGGATCGAACCCTCGACAACGGGAGTCACAATCCCGTGCTCTACCAACTGAGCTACGCCCACCATATTGCGTTAACAAAGAAACCAAACCACTTCTTTGTTGAGCCCTGCCCCGCCTGACGACCGGGAAAAGCTTTAATTGGTGCGGATGAAGAGACTCGAACTCTTACGCCTCGCGGCGCTGGAACCTAAATCCAGTGTGTCTACCAATTCCACCACATCCGCGCTTGAAGCTCTTAAAGCAAAGGCGCCAGACTGTTAAATCTGGCGCCTTTCAGAATATGGGGTGGACGAAGGGGATCGAACCCTCGACAACGGGAGTCACAATCCCGTGCTCTACCAACTGAGCTACGCCCACCATATAGCGCTACTTGTGCCAAAGCTGCCTAATGGCGCACCCGGCAGGACTCGAACCTGCGACCATCCGCTTAGAAGGCGGATGCTCTATCCAGCTGAGCTACGGGCGCCTTATTAATCTGTACTCTTGGAGGATTACAAACTAAGTGCTTCCAGCCTTGCAGTACAACTATTCTGCTCGACCTTCTTAACCAGTGCTAGGCTGTGCCCGACAAGTGCGACGAATAGTATAGATGCCCTGGAAACCCGTCAAATCTTTTTTGAAAAAAACTGATTTTATTTAAGGGGTTAGGGCAATTTGCAGACCAAGCGCCTTTGCCCTCGCGCCTTGGCATGCGAGAATGCGCGCACTTTTCTTCCCCCTCTCGATGGTTAATCACGCGTAATGACTGCACAACTTATCGACGGCAAATCAATCGCCGCCAGCCTGCGCCAGCAGATCGCCAAACGAGTCACCGAGCGCAGCCAGCAAGGCCTGCGCACGCCTGGCCTCGCGGTGATCCTGGTCGGCAGCGATCCTGCCTCTCAGGTTTATGTCTCGCACAAGCGTAAAGACTGTGAAGAGGTCGGCTTTATTTCCAAGGCCTACGACTTGCCTTCGGACACCACTCAACAGGCCCTGACCGACCTGATTGACAGCCTCAACGATGACCCGGGCATGGACGGCATCCTGCTGCAGCTGCCGCTGCCTGAGCACCTGGACGCCTCCAAGCTGCTGGAGCGCATCCGCCCGGACAAAGACGTCGACGGTTTCCATCCTTATAACGTCGGCCGCCTGGCCCAACGCATTCCCCTGCTGCGCCCATGCACGCCTAAAGGCATCATGACGCTGCTGGAAAGCACCGGTGTCGACCTGTACGGCCTTGACGCTGTGGTGGTGGGCGCATCGAACATCGTCGGTCGCCCGATGGCCATGGAGCTGCTGCTGGCCGGCTGCACCGTGACCGTCACCCATCGCTTCACCAAGGACCTCGCCGGCCACGTCGGCCGTGCCGACCTGGTGGTAGTCGCCGCCGGCAAGCCGGGCCTGGTCAAGGGTGAGTGGATCAAGGAAGGCGCCATCGTTATTGACGTGGGTATCAACCGCCAGGAAGACGGCAAGTTGGTGGGCGACGTGGTGTATGAAACCGCCCTGCCCCGAGCAGGCTGGATCACGCCGGTCCCCGGCGGTGTCGGGCCGATGACCCGGGCCTGCTTGCTGGAAAACACCTTATATGCAGCGGAAACGCTGCACGGTTAATAACCAGAGGTGATGAAAAAGCCCTGCCTTAGTGCAGGGCTTTTTATTGCCCGTAAAAAAACCGTTTTTTCTTAGTTTTTAGGCACTTTCGTCTGGTTCTAGAAGAACATTCGACAGTTCTTCATCCATACTCCTAAAATGTAACGTCATTTGTCTTAAGACCCGTTCTACAACGGCATTTCCTTACTTTTTAGCGAGTTCATCCGCGTGAAAATTCGTCTTTCTATTGTCAGCCTGTTTTTTGCGATAACAGGCACCTTCGCCCACGCTGCCGAATCCACCCTGGCCCCGCGTGACGCCTCCAAGCTGCAGATCGCCTCCGGCAGCGCCATGCTGGTCGACTTGCAGACCAATAAAGTCATTTATTCCAGCAACCCTGACGTGGTGGTACCTATCGCCTCGGTGAGCAAGCTGATGACTGGCCTGATCGTCCTCGAAGCCAAGCAGAATATGGACGAGTACATCGACATCAACATCACCGACACGCCCGAGATGAAAGGCGTGTTCTCCCGGGTGAAGATCGGCAGCCAGATGCCACGCAAGGAAATGCTGCTGATCGCGCTGATGTCTTCGGAAAACCGCGCCGCCGCCAGCCTCGCCCACCACTATCCAGGC
This sequence comes from Pseudomonas sp. PA-1-3F, assembly GCF_021609665.1. Taxonomy (NCBI): domain Bacteria; kingdom Pseudomonadati; phylum Pseudomonadota; class Gammaproteobacteria; order Pseudomonadales; family Pseudomonadaceae; genus Pseudomonas; species Pseudomonas sp. PA-1-3F. The sequence continues at coordinate 229,933 of NZ_WJZD01000003.1, forward strand.
GGTTACGCGGCCTTCATTGCCGCGATGAACGCCAAGGCCAAGTCCCTGGGCATGACCAGCACCCACTACGTGGAGCCCACCGGCCTGTCGATCCATAACGTGTCGACCGCCCGCGACCTGAGCAAGCTGCTGGCCTATGCGCGCAAGTTTCCGATGCTGAGCCAGTTGAGCACCACCAAGGAAAAGACCGTGTCGTTCCGCAAGCCTAATTACACCTTGGGCTTCTCCAACACCGATCACCTGATCAACCGCGCCAACTGGGATATCAAGCTGACCAAGACCGGTTTCACCAACCAGGCCGGCCATTGCCTGGTGTTGGTGACGAGCATGGGCAATCGCCCGGTGTCGCTGGTGATTCTGGATGCCTTTGGCAAGTTCACCCATTTTGCCGATGCCAGCCGTATTCGTAGCTGGGTCGAGACCGGCAAAGGCGGCGCAGTGCCGGATGTGGCGCTGCGTTACAAGGCCGATAAAAACCTCAAGAACCGAGCGACCGCTGCGGAAGTGCGTCGATAAGCAACGGTTTTAGTGTGGGAGCGGGCTTGCCCGCTCCCACACTATTTGAGCTTCACTTCTTCTCTGCCAACACCTTGAGCGCTTGGGCCGCCGCTTGCTCCTGCCCCGCCTGCGCCGTGGCGTTGGCCGCATCGCGCCAGCGCTGCACGTCCACATTGGCCGGCAACTGGCTCGGGCGCTGGGTCAGAATGGCCCAATGGCCCGCGCTCGCCCACGCCGACTCGAAGTCGCTGAAGCTCATGATCAGCCGGCGCTCGTTGCCAGAGCGCAACAGCACCGTACTCTTCTGTTGGTTGAACCCCACCACCACGACATAGCGCGCCCCGGACCAATAACTGGTGTTGATCCGCGCCATCACCGGGTAACCCGCCGCCACCTGCGCCAGCACGGCGGTCAGCTTGGCCTCCAGTGGATACACCATCAGCCCGTATTCACGTGCCAACACTTGCATGTTGCGCTCAAGGTCCGCCTCGGCGCCGGGCAGGTGCAGCGGTTTATCAAGCAAACCCGGTGTCATGACAATGCCTTGTTGCGACAGCATGCTGGCAAGTGCCGTAGGACCGCTCTGATAAGCCTCGCTGCGAAAGGTCGGCACGCCAGTGAGTTCAACGCGCTCCGGCAAGCCTGGCAGTTTCGATGGTGTGCTGCTGGCACAGGCCGCCAGCCCAAGGGCAGCGGCGAGCAGCAAGGAGGTTTTAAGGTTCGACCGTAAGCGCAATTTTTTCACTCTCTTGATCAACTGCCGGTAAAGGCCTCCGATCATAGGGCGCCCCGCCCCGCCGGTATAGCCCACTGGCTCAGTAAAGCGGCGCTGATAGAGCAAAGAAGTTGGACCGACTCGACCATTGGTCAATAGCAGGCAACCGCCAGCTGACTAGACTGTCCATTGAGAAGACTGTGTGTGCCCCAAGTGGGCGAAAGGAGGCCCGAATGAGCCTTGCGACAACGATTTTCCTGTTGATCTGTGGTTGGCTGGCCGTCGCCGCCGCCATGCTGTGGGGAGTCATGCGCGTGACGCGCCGGCATCATCACCCCCACGTCAAACCTGCTGCACCTGCAGAACCGCACAAGGCGACGGCGCATCACGCCTAGCCAGGCATGCAATTGAAGTCCTGGGTCGCGGCAATTTCCTTGCCGTGGCCGTCCTCAAGAGACGCGCGCACCGTGGTGCCCAGGCTCGACTCCACCAGGGTGTAGTGCTCACCTGCCTTGAAATGCTTGTACTCGATGCGGCCCTGGCAGTCCTGCTGGTTGTCATCACCCGGCTCGTCTTCAAATAAAGTCACGTCCAGGCGATGGTCACCCGGGGTCACCTCAAAATAGCGCCCATCGTCCACCCGCTTGCCATCGACACGCTCGGCCATCAGGTCATTCGGCGCTTCTTCCTGCAAGCCGATCCAGGCTTCGCTGGGGTCCGCCTTGGGGATCGGGCCGGCGCAGGCCGACAGTAAACAGACAAAGCCAAGGACGGGAACTAACAACAGTGGTTTGAGTGACATGACAGGGCTCCAAAGGGCATGAATGAAAAGCTCGTATCCGATGGCTGACAAGCTTGATGAGCCGCCCTTCCTGGAACAAATGAATCCCTATGAAAGTATCTTCAGCCCTTGACTAAAACTTCCTTCACCTGGCTGAAAGGTGCGTGTTAGGTGGGTCGGTCAAGACTGCCGGGGTTTGCAATCCTGCTCTTCTCGGAGACTCACGCATGCTCGGGCTGGTAAAGACCGCACTGCACAAGCCGTACACCTTCATCGTGCTGGCTATATTCATCTGCATCATCGGGCCGATGGCGGCCCTGCGTACGCCCACGGATGTTTTTCCCGATATCGGCATTCCCGTGGTCGCCGTGGTGTGGCAGTACAACGGCCTGTCTCCGGACGCCATGGCCGGCCGGGTGATCTACACCTACGAACGCTCCCTGAGCACCACCGTCAACGACATCGAACATATCGAGTCGCAATCGTTGCCCGGCATGGGCATCGTCAAGATCTTCTTCCAGCCTGGCGTCGATATCCGTACCGCCAATGCCCAGGTCACGGCGGTGTCACAAACCGTGCTCAAGCAAATGCCACCGGGCATCACCCCGCCGCTGATCCTCAACTACAGCGCTTCCACGGTGCCGATCCTGCAAATGGCGTTCTCCAGCCCCAGCCTTTCGGAAGCCAAAATTCGCGACCTGGTGCAGAACAATATCCGCCTGCCCTTGAGCGCCCTGCCCGGCCTGGCCATGCCCACCCCAATGGGTGGCAAGCAACGGCAGATCACCCTCGACCTCGACCCTCAAGCCCTGGCCGCCAAAGGCTTGTCGGCCCAAGACGTGGGCAACGCCCTGGCGCTGCAGAACCAGATCATCCCGGTGGGCACCGCCAAGCTCGGCCCCAACGAATACACGATCCTGCTCAACAACAGCCCCAAGGCGATTGATGAGCTCAACGACTTGCCGATCAAGACCGTCGACGGTGCGCTGATCACCATCGGCCAAGTGGCCCATGTGCGCGACGGTTCACCACCGCAAACCAATATCGTGCGGGTCGACGGCCATCGCGCCGTGCTGATGCCGGCGCTGAAAAACGGCAGCATCTCCACGCTGTCGATCATCGACGGTATCCGGCAGATGCTGCCGCGCATCAACGAAACCTTGCCACCGTCGCTGAAAACCTCGCTGCTGGGCGATGCCTCGGTGTTCGTCAAGCAGTCGGTGGGCAGCGTGGCCCAGGAAGGCATCATTGCCGCACTGCTCACCAGTGCGATGATCCTGCTGTTTCTCGGCAGTTGGCGCTCGACCTTGATCATCGCCGCGTCGATTCCCCTGGCAGTGCTGTCGGCCATCGCGCTATTGGCCGTCAGTGGGCAAACCCTCAACGTGATGACATTGGGCGGGCTGGCGTTGGCGGTGGGCATCCTGGTGGACGACGCCACGGTGACCATCGAAAACATCAACTGGCACCTGGAGCAAGGCAAGGCGGTGAAGGCCGCGATTCTCGACGGCGCCGCGCAAATCGTCGGCCCGGCTTTCGTCTCGCTGTTGTGCATCTGCATCGTGTTCGTGCCGATGTTTTTGCTGCAAGGCATCGCCGGTTACCTGTTCCGGCCAATGGCGCTGGCGGTGATCTTTGCCATGGCCAGTTCGTTCATTCTCTCGCGTACCCTGGTGCCGACGCTGGCGATGTATTTGCTCAAACCACATAGGCCGGAGGCAGGCGCGGGGCATCATCCGGAAGATGCATTCATCAATCACCACGAGGGTGAACAGCACGTGAGGCCGCGCAATGCGTTGTTGCAATCGGTGCTGAATTTTCAACAGGGATTCGAACGGCACTTTTCCAATATCCGCGACACCTACCATGGCCTGCTGACGCTGGCGCTGGGCGCACGCAAGCGCTTCATTGTCGGGTTCCTGGCCTGCGTACTCGCGTCGTTCCTGCTGTTGCCGAGCCTGGGCCAGGACTTTTTCCCGGCCACCGATGCGGGTGCCTTGGCCCTGCATGTGCGCTTGCCACTGGGCACGCGCATCGAAGAAAGTGCCGCGGCGTTCGATCGCATCGAAGCACGGATCCGCGAGGTCATCCCCGCCGAAGAACTGGACACCATCGTCGACAATATTGGCATTCCGCTCAGCGGCATCGACATGGCCTACAGCAGCAGCGGCACCATCGGCCCGCAGGACGGTGACATCCAGGTCAGCTTGAAAACGCACCACGCGCCCACCGCCGACTATGTGAAAAAACTGCGTGAAGCCCTGCCGCAAAGTTTCCCCGGCAGCCACTTTGCGTTCCTGCCCGCCGACATCAGCAGCCAGATCCTCAACTTCGGCGCTCCCGCCCCTCTGGACGTCAAAATCTCCGGGCGCAATGACGCCGAAAACCGCGCCTATGCCGTCGAGCTTGAACGGCGCTTGCAACATGTACCGGGGATTGCCGACCTGCGGATCCAGCAGTCCACCGGCTACCCCTCGCTGCAAGTAAACGTGGACCGTATGCGCGCCAATGGCCTGGGCATCACCGAGCGTGACGTCACCAACAGCATGGTCGCCTCCCTCGCCGGCAGCTCGCAAACCGCGCCGACCTTCTGGCTCAACCCGGCCAACGGCGTGTCTTACTCCATCGTCGCCGCCACCCCGCAATACCGCCTCGACAGCCTGCCGTCCCTGGAAGCGCTGCCAGTGACCGGTGCCGATGGGCAGGCGCAAATTCTCGGCGGCGTGGCAACCATCTCCCGGGTACAGAGCCCTGCCGTGGTGACCCACTACAACATCGAGCCTACCCTGGACCTGTACGCCAACGTGCAAGGCCGCGACCTCGGCGGTGTGGCCCGCGATGTGCAAAAGGTGCTGGATGATACTGCGTCCCTGCGCCCCAAAGGCGCGACCATCAGCCTGCACGGGCAGATCGATGCGCTGCATGAGGCGTTCAGTGGTTTGAGCTTCGGACTGCTCGGCGCGGTGGTGCTGATCTACTTGCTGATCGTCGTCAACTTCCAGTCGTGGGCCGACCCCTTTGTGATCATCACGGCGTTGCCGGCAGCATTGGCGGGCATCGTGTGGATGCTGTTCCTCAGTGGCACCTCGTTGTCGGTGCCGGCACTCACCGGCGCCATCTTGTGCATGGGCGTGGCCACCGCCAACTCGATCCTGGTGGTGAGCTTCTGCCGTGAGCGCCTGGCCGAACATGGCGATGCGTTGAAAGCCGCGCTGGAAGCCGGCTATACGCGCTTTCGCCCGGTGTGCATGACTGCCCTGGCAATGATCATCGGCATGTTGCCCCTGGCCATTTCCGAGGAGCAGAACGCCCCGCTCGGCCGGGCGGTCATCGGTGGCCTGGTCTTCGCCACCATCGCCACTTTGTTGTTTGTTCCCGTGGTCTTCAGCCTGGTCCACGGTCGTCATCCTACTCGCGCAACTGCTGGAGAAACGCCCCATGTCGCCTGATCAAAAACCCTCGCGCAAGCGTCTGATGCTCCTGGGTGTGGGTGGCCTGACGTTGGCTGCCCTGTTAGTCGCCAGCGGCCTGCACGCGCGTACGCTGCACGAGCAGTCGGTCACCGCCTGGACCGAAGCCGCCGCCGTCCCCCAGGTAATGGTGTTCCAACCCAAGCCAAACGCCGGCGGTGACACCCTGCGCCTGCCCGCCCACCTGGACGCATGGAGCAAAGCGGCGATCCATGCGCGGGTCAGCGGCTACTTGAAGGACTGGAAAGTCGACATCGGTGCCCAGGTCAAGGCCGGGCAAATCCTCGCCGAAATCGACAGCCCAGACCTTGACCAACAACTGGCCCAGGCCCATGCCCGCCTGATCCAGCAACAAGCCAATGCACGCCTGGCAGCCACCACGGCGACCCGCTGGCAAAACCTGCTGGCCAGCCATTCGGTATCGCGCCAGGACGCCGATGAGAAAACCTCCAACGCCGCAGCCGCCAAGGCCAACACCGAAGCCGCCGCAGCGGACTACGCACGACTGTGCGCCCTGGAAAGCTACAAGACCCTGCGCGCGCCGTTCGCCGGCACCATCACCGCCCGCAACACGGACATCGGCCAGTTGATCAAGGCCGATAACGCCGGCGATCCGGAACTGTTCAACATTGCCGACACCCACCAATTGCGCTTGTACGTGCCGGTGCCGCAGAACTATGCAGCGGTGATTCAGACGGGCCTTGAGGCTGAACTGACCGTCCCTGAGCACCCCGGCGAGCACTTCAAGGCACGCCTGATCGGTGACTCCACTGCCATCGACCGCCGCTCCGGCACCCTGCTCGCCCAGTTCGTTGCCGACAACCCCAACGGCGAACTGCTGCCAGGCGATTACGCCGAAGTCACCCTGCCGATTCCGGCCGATACCCATGGCGTGAGCATCCCGGCCAGCGCCTTGATCTTCCGCGCCCAGGGCACCCAGGTTGCGGTACTGGACGGTCGCAACCATGTGCACCTGCAAGACATTCATATTGGCCTGGACCTCGGCGAGCGCCTGGTGATCGACCAAGGCCTGAAGCCTGCTGACCGCATCATCGACAACCCGCCCGACGCCCTGCGCGAAGGCGACCCGGTGCAACTGGCCGACGCCTTGGGAGGTGCGCATGCGCCCAAGGCTTAAGCCGCTGGCAGCACTGATGGTGCTGGCGTTGCAGGGTTGCTCGATGGCGCCCACCTATACGGTGCCGTCGATTGACCTGCCCGCCCACTACCGCGAACAAACCAGCGATGGCCCCTGGCACAGCGCGCAACCGTCGGATCAACTGGCGCCCCAGTGGTGGCAGCTTTACAACGATTCGCGCCTGAACGCGCTGCAACAGCAACTGCTCAAGGCCAACCCGGACCTGGCTGCGGCGCTGGCGCATTTCGATGCGTCCCAGGCCTACGCCAGTCAACTGCACGCGGGCCTTTTCCCGCAAATCACCGCCAGCGCGCAACCGCTGCGCCAACGTCAATCGGATTCACGACCGCTACGCGGCACTACACAGCCGTCGGTGTACAACAGCAATACCGTTGGGTTCTCCCTGGGTTACGACCTCGACCTGTGGGGCAGAATCCGCAACCAGGTCGCTGCGGGCGATGCCCAGGCGCAAGCGTCCTTTGATGATCTGGCGGTGGTGCGCCTGAGCCTGCAACAACAGTTGGCGAGCCTGTATGTGCAGCTCAATGGGCTGGATGCACAGGGCCGAATCCTCAACACGTCGTTGCAGGACTTCAGCCAAGCGTTGCAACTGACCCGCAGCCGTTATGAAGGCCAGATTGCGTCGGAACTGGACCTGACCCGCGCGCAAAACCAACTGGCCGAAGCCAAGGCGCAGCTGGACGAAGTGCGTGGCCAGCGCAACCTCGCCGAGCACGCCATCGGCGAATTGGTGGGCGTGACGGCCAGTGATTTTTCATTGCCGCCCAGCCCGCAGTTAATGGCGTTGCCAAGCATTCCAGCGCAGTTGCCCAGCCACTTGCTGCAGCGTCGTCCAGACATTGCCGCAGCTGAACGTCGTGTGTTTGCGGCCAACGCAACGATCGGCGTGGCCAAGGCGGCGTGGTTCCCGGATTTCAGTTTGACCGGTGTGCTGGGCGGGCAGACCCAAGGCGTTGGCAACCTGCTGTCCGCCGGCAACCGGTATTGGGCACTGGGGCCGCTGATGAACCTGCCGATCTTCGATGGCGGACGCTTGAGCGCCAACGAGCGCCAGGCCAAGGCCGAATTCGAGGAAGCCTCGGCACAGTACCGTAGCCACGTATTGAAAGCCGTGCGTGAGGTGGAAGATAACCTCGCGCAACTGCGGGATTTGCAGCAGCAAGCCGAGGACGAGCAAGCGGCGGCAGAGGCGGCGCAACATACCCAGGCCTTGGCGATGAACAGCTATCAGGCCGGGGCGGTGAGTTACCTGGACGTGGTCACCGCCCAGACCGCCGCGTTGCAGGCACAGAGAACGTTGCAGGCGGTGCAGACCCGGCAGTTGCAGGCGAGCGTGGGACTTTTGACCGCACTCGGCGGCGGCTGGCAGCCGGGTTAATACCCACTGATCGTTCCCACGCTCTGCGTGGGAATGCCGCTCAGGACGCTCTGCGTCTGCCTCTAAAATCGTGACGCGGAGCGTCACAGGGTGCATTCCCACGCGGAGCGTGGGAACGATCAGGCCGCGAGCTGGCCGCTGGCAATGGCCGCTGAAGCGGCCACCATCGCGCGCAACAACACCGCACACCCTGCCGCCAGGTCATCCGGCGCGGCATTTTCGATTTCGTTGTGGCTGATGCCGCCTTCACACGGTACAAAGATCATCCCCGCCGGGCCCAGTTCAGCGACGAAAATCGCGTCGTGCCCTGCCCCGCTGACGATGTCCATGTTCGACAAGCCCAAGCCATTGGCGGCATCGCGCACCGCCTCCACGCAGCCTTTGTCGAAGTACAGCGGCGGGAAGTCTGCCGTGGGCTGCATGTCGAAACTCAAGCCATGTTTGGCGCAGGTGTCTTCGATCACCTGACGCACCTGGGCAATCATCGAGTCCAGCCGTGCCGGTTCCAGATGACGAAAATCCAGGGTCATGCGCACCTCACCGGGAATCACGTTGCGCGATCCCGGATACGCTTGCAGGCATCCCACCGTGCCGCATGCATGGGGCTGGTGCGCCAAGGCCGCAGCGTTCACGGCGGCCACCACCGCTGCCGCGCCTACCAGGGCATCCTTGCGCAAGTGCATGGGTGTAGGGCCGGCATGGGCTTCAACACCGCGCAGCTTCAGGTCAAACCACTTTTGCCCGAGGGCGCCGAGCACCACGCCGATGGTTTTGTGTTCATCCTCCAGAATCGGCCCTTGTTCGATATGGGCCTCGAAATACGCGCCGACCTTATGCCCGCTGACCGACCGTGTTCCGGCATAACCAATCGCGTTCAACGCCTCCCCCACGCTGACGCCGTCCGTATCGACCTTGGCCAGGGTATCGGCCAGGGTGAACTTCTCGGCAAACACCCCTGAGCCCATCATGCACGGCGGGAAACGCGAGCCTTCTTCGTTGGTCCATACCACCACTTCCAGCGGCGCCTCGGTTTCCACATTCAGGTCGTTAAGGGTGCGCAGCACTTCCACACCGGCCAGCACGCCGAAGCAACCGTCGAACTTGCCGCCGGTGGGCTGGGTGTCGATATGGCTGCCGGTCATCACCGGTGGCAGGTCGGGATTGCGGCCGGGACGGCGCGCAAAGATATTGCCGATGCCGTCGATGGTCACGGTGCAACCCGCCGCTTCACACCACTGCACGAAGAGATCGCGAGCCTTGCGGTCGAGGTCGGTAAGGGCCAGGCGACACACTCCGCCTTTGGGGGTGGCGCCGAGTTTGGCCAGGTCCATCAGCGACTGCCACAGACGGTCGCGGTTGATGTGCTGATGGGTCGATTGCAGAACGTCGAGGGCAGCGTTCATGGGGGTCTCCTCAGGCTACAGGTTCTTATGAATTAACGCGGTCAACTGTGGGAGCTGGCTTGCCTGCGATAGCGGTGTGTCAGGCGACACGGCTTTAACTGATAGTCCGCTATCGCAGGCAAGCCAGCTCCCACCTGAACCGTGTTTACAACGGGGATTTGGCGGTGAGTGGACTGCTAGCGCGCTTGGCATTGAGCCCGTAATACAACACCCCGCCCAACGCCGAGCCGGTGAACCAGCCGTAGCTGTAGAACCAGCTGAACGCATCGCTGCCCAGCGACAGCAGCGTCAGCACCACCGGTACGCCAAAGGCGACAAAGCCGCTCCAGTTCCAGGCCGGGTACACGTCGTCGCGGTACAGGCCGGCCAGGTCCAACTGTTGTCTGCGGGTGATGAAATAGTCCACCACCATGATCCCGGCAATCGGCCCCAGCAGGCTTGAATAGCCCAGCAGCCAATTGGAATACACGGTTTCCAGGCTGACGTCCGAGACAATCAGCCCGAGTTTTTTCAGCAGTTCATGAGCCATCAACGCCAGCCCTACCAGGCCGGTGAGAATCACCGCCGTGGTGCGGTTGATCAGCTTGGGCGCGATGTTCTGGAAGTCGTTGGTGGGCGAGACGATGTTCGCCGCAGTGTTGGTGGACAAGGTGGCGACGATGATCAGCGCCATGGCGATGGCCACCCACACCGGGCTCTGGATATGACCAATCAGGCTCACCGGATCGGAGACGCTCACACCCACCAGTTTCACCGAGGCGGCGGTCATGACCACGCCGAGGGCGGCGAACAGGAACATGGTCAGCGGCAAGCCGAAGATCTGCCCCAGAATCTGGTCTTTCTGGCTGTTGGCGTAGCGGCTGAAGTCGGGAATGTTCAGTGACAAGGTGGCCCAGAAGCCCACCATCGCCGTAAGCCCCGCCATGAAGTAACCGGTGAGGCTGGCGCCTTCGGGGCGCTTGGGTGGAATAGCCATCAGCTCGCTGAGGGACACGTTCGGCATCGCCCATACCAGCAGACCAACTCCTACGGCGACCAACAGCGGCGCCGACAAGGTTTCCAGGCGCTTGATCGACTCGGCGCCGCGCAGCACCACCCACAGGTTCAAGCACCAGAACAGCATGAAACCGATCACCTCACCGGTACCGCCGAGGGCTTTCCAGCCGTCGAAAATCGAGCCCAGGAACAGGTGGATCGCCAGCCCGCCGAACATCGTCTGGATACCAAACCAGCCGCAGGCCACCAGCGCGCGGATCAGGCACGGTACGTTGGAACCGAGGATGCCAAAGGACGAACGCAACAGCACCGGAAACGGAATGCCGTACTTGGTGCCGGGAAACGCGTTGAGGGTCAGCGGGATCAACACCACGATATTGGCCAGCAGGATCGCCATCAGCGCCTCCCCCACCGACAGCCCGAAATACGCCGTGAGCACCCCGCCCAGGGTGTAGGTGGGCACGCAGATCGACATGCCGACCCACAGCGCGGTGATGTGCCATTTGTTCCAGGTGCGCTCGTGCACTTTGGTAGGTGCCATATCGTGGTTGTAGCGAGGGCTGTCGAGGACGTCGGGGCCGGCGTCGAGTTCGTACAGGCCGTTGCGCTCGATGACTTGCGATCTGTTCTGTTGCATGGCCGCTCCACGGTTTTTTTAAAATTATTGTTGCTCACCTGCACGCCAGGTTCAGGTGGCCGGAGTACCGCATCAACAACATGACATCCAGGGTTCCGGCCAACTGCCCGTGCACTCAATAACCGTGCCGACAACCGCCTCTGAACCCGCACCGCTTGTATAACTTTCTGATGTTTATCAGCTTTCCAATTGAGCCTGCGCTACTTGCCGCACGCGTCAGGCTAAACAATACGCAAGTTGCCAGAACCTGCAGGTCTCAAACTGGTGCATCACAATTATTTTTATTTCTCGACGCCGTCAAGCGGCATATCTCAAGCGCCTGATTTGCAATAAGAAATATTGAACAGATCAAGAACCTGTCAAGTGCGTCAAAACAGGGTGGGCGTGCTTCATTTTGGTGAAAATAGTATTTTTACCTTATAAATCAATTAGATAAAAACATTAAAGGCTTGATAAAAATCTTCTTGCTCATTCGAAAAACTCGGGCTAGTTTCTATTCCTGTCACCGATGACAGGAATTAACCGACCCTCGGTACGCAGTATTACAACACTTAGAACTGGCACAAGCCGGTCAAGCCTGTGAGGAACTCGACATGTCGCTGTTGATCCGTGGCGCCACCGTTATTACCCATGATGAAAGTTACCGCGCCGATGTGTTATGCGCAAAGGGTCTAATTCGCGCCATTGGCACGAATCTGGATATTCCCGCAGGCTGCGAAATACTCGATGGCAGCGGCCAATACTTGATGCCAGGCGGCATTGACCCCCATACCCATATGCAACTGCCCTTCATGGGCACCGTGGCCAGTGAAGACTTTTTCAGTGGCACGGCGGCAGGCTTGGCCGGTGGTACCACGTCGATCATCGACTTCGTGATTCCCAACCCACAGCAATCGCTGATGGAAGCTTTCCACCAGTGGCGCGGCTGGGCCGAAAAGTCTGCCGCCGACTACGGGTTTCACGTAGCGATCACTTGGTGGAGCGAGCAGGTACGCGAGGAAATGGCCGAGCTGGTCAGCCATCACGGCATCAACAGCTTCAAGCATTTCATGGCCTACAAGAACGCGATCATGGCTGCCGATGACACCTTGGTCGCCAGTTTCGAACGCTGCCTGGAACTCGGTGCGGTGCCCACGGTGCATGCCGAAAATGGCGAGCTGGTGTACCACCTGCAACGCAAGCTGATGGCCCAGGGTATCACCGGGCCGGAAGCCCATCCGCTGTCGCGCCCGTCCCAGGTGGAAGGCGAAGCGGCCAGCCGTGCCATCCGAATTGCTGAGACCATCGGCACGCCGCTGTACCTGGTGCATGTGTCGACGAAGGAAGCCCTGGATGAAATCACCTATGCCCGAGGCAAAGGCCAGGCGGTGTACGGTGAAGTACTCGCCGGCCACCTGTTGCTCGATGACAGCGTGTACCAACACTCCGACTGGCAGACCGCCGCCGGCTATGTGATGAGCCCGCCATTCCGCCCACGCGGGCACCAAGAGGCGCTGTGGCACGGCCTGCAAGCGGGCAACCTGCACACCACCGCCACCGACCACTGCTGTTTCTGCGCCGAGCAAAAAGCCGCCGGGCGTGACGACTTCAGCAAGATCCCCAACGGTACCGCCGGCATTGAAGACCGCATGGCGCTGCTGTGGCACGAAGGCGTCAATACCGGGCGTTTGTCGATGCAGGAATTTGTCGCGCTGACCTCCACCAACACCGCGAAGATCTTCAACCTCTACCCACGCAAAGGCGCGATACGCGTAGGCGCCGATGCCGACCTGGTGCTATGGGACCCCGAGGGCACGCGGACCATTTCCGCCAAGACCCACCATCAGCAGGTGGACTTCAACATCTTCGAAGGCAAGACCGTGCGCGGCGTGCCCAGCCACACCATCAGCCAGGGCAAGCTGGTGTGGGCCGATGGTGACCTGCGCGCGCAGCGAGGGGCCGGGCGGTATGTGCAGCGGCCGGCGTATCCCTCGGTGTTCGAGCAGTTGAGCAAGCGGGCAGCGCTTTGCAAGCCAGTGGCCGTGAAGCGCTGAGTCCAAAAAAAGCGGACGCGGAGCGTCCAGTGAGGCTTTCCCACGCAGAGCGTGGGAACGATCGCCCATCAGAGGCAGCACCTCAATAACCGTGAGGCCAACCCCGTGATCCAGACCCTGACACACCTCCCCC